>CAYPDZ010000046.1:6694-11950 GCA_964409575.1 uncultured Muribaculaceae bacterium
TCTGCAATGCCGTATTCAAAGTTTGTCCATAATTTTTTGTATTTGTAACCGATATAAACACTTCCGACGGTGTAATCAGTTTTGTTGTGTCCGGCATTTAACCCACCGCCAAGGACAAGTTTCCCGTATTTGCCGTCGGTTTTTCCAAACGGTTTTACGTTCACCCAGCCGGTAAATTCAGGACCCGCAAAAGGTGTGTGAAAATATCTGTCTGATGAATTAAACGCCATACTGTAATCCATTAGAGAATAATCACCGATTAATCTCACGCCGAGTGCTCTGGTTGAGCCGAAATTTCTTGCGATTTGTGAACGGGTTACAAAAGGTAGAATATATGAACTTGAACCGCCTTCTTTACCGATTTGATTTCGCGAATAACCAATTACAACTTTGTGGTGCGGAATATTTTTGTTCACGATATAAACATCTGAAAAGAAACTTTGCATGTAGTTTAAACCGTTTTTTGGACGCGGATTGACTGCAACTTTAAAGTCGGTTTTGGTATTTCTAAATCTTCCGATTGCACCAACCTGCAAAAATCCGACATCGTAACTTGTGTCGTAATCATCAGGAACCCAAAAACCTGACAAATTTCCCTGATATGCACCGTAATATTGAACTTTTGATACAGGACCTTTGTCGTAATGAAAAGTTAATTCATCTTTTAATAAAAACGTCGGAACATCTGTTCTTGTAATATCTTTGTTTATGATTTTGCCAAACAAAGTATTTTCATCAATTTTTCCATCGTCGTTTTTGTCAAGGTCGAGATGCTCAAAGAGCGAAAATTCTGATTCTACTGTATCTTCCGCCTCTTGGTGTTCCGTCGGAACTTCATTGATGCCCGCCTCAAGTAAAACGGCTTCCTCCGCCAAAGAAAAACCAGCAGTAAATAAAATTATAAACAATGATAAGAAAAATTTGTTCACAAATATTAATGTATCATAAAATATATGCAAAAAAAATTTTTTTTGGTGTATATTTAATATAACTATGACAAATGTAACAAAACAAAATAAAACCCCAAAAAGTGGTTTGGAAAATAATATGGTTTGCAAACAAGATAAAAAATCAAAAATAAAAGCCCCGATTGTAGAAGCGTTAAAAAAAGCTTACGAAACCCCGTCCTATCAAT
This sequence comes from uncultured Muribaculaceae bacterium, assembly GCA_964409575.1. Lineage (GTDB taxonomy): Bacteria > Cyanobacteriota > Vampirovibrionia > Gastranaerophilales > Gastranaerophilaceae > Stercorousia. The sequence goes on from CAYPDZ010000046.1 coordinate 7,830, forward strand.
TTCACATCCCGGGACACACCAAAGGGAACGGTTCTTTACCCGAGTTTAAAAAACTTATCGGCAAAAAGGCTCTTTCTATTGATACGACTGACGAATTTGACGGACTTGGTACATTGCACCCTGCGACAGGTCCTATCAAAGAAGCTCAAGAATTAGCAGCAAAAGCTTTTGGAGCTCAAAAAACTTTCTTTTTGTTAAACGGTTCTACTGCTGGAAATCTCGCTCTTGCAATGGCTTTGACCAAAAAAGGCAAAAAAATCATTACAAACAGAAATTGTCATCGTTCAATTTTAACAGGCATGATTATTTCTGGTGCAGAGCCTGTATGGCTTATCCCTAATCGCTTTGAAGAATGGGGTATTTGGGGTAATGTTACGCCCGAGATGGTTGAACAAATGATTGAAAAAACACCTGATGCAGGTATGGTTTGGATTACAAACCCGACTTACGAAGGAGTTGTATCTGACATCAAATCTATTGCGCAGGTGTGCAAAAAATACAATATTCCGTTGATTGTTGATGAGGCACACGCTTGTTTGTGGAATTTTAACAATCATCTTCCGACATCTGCCTTAAAACTCGGGGCTGATGCAGTTGTTCATTCTTTGCACAAAACCGGTGGTAGTATGAGCCAGAGTTCAATGCTTCATATTGCGGAAAATTCTACAATTGATGTTGATGCGGTTGAAAAAGCTTTGAAACTTTTGCATACAACAAGCCCTTCTTTGATGCTTTTGGCAAGTCTTGATGCTGCACGTGCAAATCTTGAAAGCCCGAGAGGCAAAAAACAACTTGAACGTGCTGTTCAAAATGCAAAATATTTAAGACGCGAGATTGATAAACTTGAACATATTCACGATTTAAAACCTGATTTTGGCTATAAAACAGATATTACAAAAGTGTTTATTCGTGATGACAGACTATCAGGAAAACGTTTGGAAAGCATTTTGGAAATTGATTTTAATATAGAAGTTGAAAGTGCATCAGATGCCGGACTTTTGATTTTGTCAAATATTGGAAATACGCGTGCTGATATGCAATATCTTGTAAAATGCCTGCAAACTATTGATAAAACAAATTATACGGACATTTGTTATCTTGAAAAGAAAAAATATATGCCTATGCTTACACCGATTATCAAAATGACATTGCGCGAAGCGTATTATTCTCATAAAGAAGTTGTTGCAAAAGCAGAGGCTGTCGGCAGAATTTCAGCCGAGGTAATCGCCGAATGTCCACCGGGGATTGCGGTTTTGCTTCCGGGAGAATTGATAACAGAAGAACATATCCCGTATCTTGTGGATTATGACACAATTGAAGTTATAAAATAGGCGCTATTATTAGTTTTTTCGTCAATTCAACTTTCTAAACTTAAAAGTTTTTCTTTAATATTAAGACCATAGGCAAAACCGGTTAAAGCACCTGTTTTAGAAACAACTCTGTGACAGGGAATAATTATCATAATCGGATTTTTGTTACAGGCTGAACCGACGGCTCTTTGTGCGTTAGGATTGCCAATGGCTTTTGCTATTTCGACGTATGATTTAGTTTTTCCATAAGGTATTTTTAATAGCTCTGCCCAAACTTTTTTTTGAAATTCTGTTCCGATTGGTAAAATATTTAATTCAAATTCAGTTCTTTTGCCTGAAAAATATTCATCAAGTTGTTTGGCAACTATTGCAAAATAGCCAATTTTTTCAGAAAATTTTTCACAATCTTCAACAACTTTAAGTTCAACAATAGCCTTGTTTTCAAGACTGACTTCTAATATTCCGACAGGTGATTTATAATAAAAATTTTCCATATCTAAATTTTACAACAAACTTTTAAATCATCTTGACACTTATTCCATCTTGCATATTGATATTTAGGTTTAAGTAATAAAAAAGTTTATGCAAATTTTAAGACAGGTCATTATATTGAAGCTTGGAAAGAAACAAAAAATTGCTCTGTATGGTTTTGCAAACTTGTTCGATTGAATTTTATGCCTGATGAGATTTAATATTTTCTTACAAATAAACTAAAATATTTCATTTTTCTGCTAATATTGTTTTATGTATCAGATTAAAAACCAGATTTATCTTGACATGACAAAAACACAAAAATCTGCACTGTGCAATTTTTTGCGTGCGTTGGTAAAAAAATCTCCCGAAATCTCTGTGGATGATATTTTTGATAAATTTATCGAGGATGAAAAATATTATTTTGAGATTAATAATCCGCATTTTGAGTTTTTGACGGAATATTTGGAGGATGAAAAATTTGCATCTGATACAATGCTTTATTTGAAAGAATGTCGAAAATATTATGATTATCGCAAAAGTCAAGAGCCGATAATACAAGCTCAAAAAGAGTTTGAAAAGAAAAAACGCGCGTTTTTAAGAGAGGTTAAAATGTCGAAAGATGCACCGACTAAAAAACAACTTTATTATTACGAGCGTTTGTGCAAAAAATATAATATAGAGAAAAAAGAACTTTCCTCAAAACTAGAGGCTAGAGATGAAATAGACAGGATATTGCGTGAATATTCTGTACCCTCGCCCTTGAGGGGAGAGGGTTAGGGAGAGGGTGTATGACCATTCAAGAAATAATAAAAATATTGACTGATAGCGGAATTGAGCCGAATGAAGCGAATGTGGAAGTTAAAATGCTTTTGGAACATTTTGCAAATTATGGTGCAAAAGATATTATTATGGGTAACAGGTTAACTGCCGAAAAACTTGAAATAGTCAAGAAAAAAGCTGAACTTCGTGCACGGACTAGACAGCCGATACAACATATTATCGGGTTTGCAGATTTTATGGGTGAAAAGTTTATCGTAAATCCTTCGGTACTTATTCCTCGTGATGAAACAGAAATTCTTGTACGCAAAGCTGTTGAAATCATTAATGAAAATAATTATAAAATGGCGCTTGATGTTGGAACGGGGTCTGGATGTATTGCATGTATGGTTGCAAAACATTGTGATTGTCAGATTATCGGACTTGATGTGTCCACTGATGCATTGAATACAGCACTTGATAATGCTTCTCGTTTAAATCTTTTTAATAAGGCGATTTTTAGAAAATCCGATGTTTTTTCAAACGTAAAACCTCGTGAAAGCTTTGATATAATAATTTCCAATCCGCCTTATATTCCAAAAGGAACAAAGGTGCAAAAAGAGGTTGAATTTGATCCTAAAAGTGCTTTGTTTACGAAAGATGACAAAGGTTTAGAGTTTTACGAGAAAATCACGGAAGGTGCACCGGCAATTCTCAACAAAGGCGGTTATCTGCTTTTTGAACTTGGTATAGGTCAGGCAGAAGATGTAAAAAGAATTATGAAACAACACAGTTTTAAAGACATTGAAATCACAAAGGATTTGGCAGGGATTGACCGAGTCATTACAGGTAGAATTTAAATGCCCTCCAATTGGAGGGCATTTATTTATAATGAAAAATCAGGTTCTGCAGGTAGGATTTTTGGAATTTCGTTAATCCATTTTTTTGCATCTTCGTTAGGTTTTGTCCAGTTCATGGAGATTAAACCTCTTTGTACCCAGAGCAATTCTTTAAAGAATTCGTTTTGAGAATTAAGTGCTTCAATTTTAGCTTTTGTATACATTTGTTGAGCATCAACCAACTGATTAATTGGGGATTCACCTCTCAAGTATCTTGTTTTAACCATTTGGTAGTTTTCAGCTTCTGCAAACATTGCCTTGTATGATTTTTCAATCATAAAGTATTTTGCAATTGCTCTGTTTACAACGCTTCTTACGTTCATTTCAAGTTCAGTGTTGACCTGATCCAAATACATATTGAGTTCGTTTAATTCTGATTTACATCTTGCGATTTCAGCAACCTTTGTACCACCTTCAATTGGCTTCCACTGAGCTGCAATGAAAACTCTGCCATAGTTTTTATCTAAAGTGTTACCAAAATAACTGCGAGCATAACCATATTGTAACTGACTCATTGCCCCTTTGTTATAAGTTTCATATGGCAAATGTCTGTCGAATTGTGTTCCGTATTCAACTGAAAGTTTTGCATTTGGCATTACAAATTTCTGTGCGTAGTTTGAGATTTCAGCTTTTTTCATTGCAATAGCAGCTTTTAATTTAACAGTTTCCGGTGACAGATAAA
>CAYPDZ010000047.1:0-11931 GCA_964409575.1 uncultured Muribaculaceae bacterium
AGTTCTGTAATTGACGGAAGTTTTGAGCCGATTTCGTAGTTTTCGGCAATCATTTTTTTGATATGATTTTGCGTTTTTTCATAGTAATAAAATGCAGTTTCCGGTGCTGATGCAAAGATTGATGTTTCGCGTTTTTCAAAAGCTTTTGGCTCAAATGGCATTCTCAAAACTGTTGTGCCGTATCTTCCGCGACGTGCAAGTAAAATCCCTTCATCAATCAAAATCTTTAACGCATCATGGATTGTTTTTATGCTTGCCGACAATTCTTTTGAAAGTTCGGCGTGAGCAGGCATTTTGTCGCCTGTTTTTAAATTTTCGGTAATATATTTTTTTAAATCGTTTTCAACTTTTTTTACTAATGTGCTGTCTTGAATTTCATCAATAGTGAAATCTGTTGAAATTACTTTCCAGCCTGTTTCGTTTGAATTTTTGAACTTGTGTTCAAGAATATTTACAGTTCCAAGATATTCAAGTGCAAGCCGTGTGGTATTTGCAGAACAATTTACCGCTTTTGAAATAATTCTGGAAGATGGCAAAATATCGCCTGTTTTAAAATTGTTTTCAATTATATATTTTTTTATTGCAGAAATTGCGATTTCACGCTTTGAGGTGAGTTTTCTGAAACTACCTTCATTCGGGTCTTTAACAATTGTTCCGATACACTGTTTCGATTCAACAAAACCTAAATCTTCAATATATCTCAGTGCATTCTGAATTGTACCGATACTTACACCCAAAAGATATGCAAGGTCAGGTTTGGTTGGAAGCAGAGCATTCGGTTTTACGGCTTTGTTCGTTTTTATAACATCTGTAAGCCATTTGCCAATTGTAATTGCCTTTGATTCTTTTATGTTTTTTAAATCGGGTAGTGATGAATTGATGTCACTAACCTTTATTTGTTCTAGATTTGATTTTTGCGGAAGAATATATTTCATACACATACCTCATTAATGATACACTATTTATAAAAAAACAGCAAATATTTTTTTGCTGTTATGTAAAGATAAGTTTACATTTGATTTTTTTATGCTATAATTTGTCAAGAGAGAGGATTATTATGCTTGTTCATACAATAGCGGAAGTAAGAGAGAAAGTAAGAGAGTGGAAGAAAAACGGGTTGACTGTCGGACTTGTTCCTACAATGGGAGCTTTGCACGACGGTCATAAAAGTTTGATTGAAAAATCCGTTGCAAAGTGTGATAAAACAGTTGTTTCAGTATTTGTAAACCCGATACAGTTTTGCCTCGGAGAGGATTTGGACAAGTATCCTAGAACTCTTGATGAGGATAAAAAATTATGTGAAACTGTCGGAGCTGATATTGTTTTTGCGCCGTCACCGAAAGAGATGTATGGGGAAGGCCATATTATGTCCAATGATTTTTTAACTTATGTCATTCCGCCTTATTTTTATGTTGACAAATTGTGTGGCAAATCTCGTGTAGGTCACTTTGATGGGGTTTGTACGGTTGTAAACAAATTGTTCAATATTGTTCAGCCTGATTTCGCATTTTTTGGAGAAAAAGATAGACAACAATTGATAATCCTTAAAAAAATGGTTAAGGATTTGAATATACCGGTAGAAATTGTTCCTTGTCCGATTGTCCGTGAAAAAAGCGGTTTGGCGCTTTCTTCACGAAATAAATATTTATCAGAAAATGACAAAGCAGAAGCTCTTGTTTTGAGTAAAATTCTTTTTAATATAAAGGCTTGCTATAACAAAGGTATCACCGATGTTAAAGCTTTGACCGAAACTGCTTATGCTTACTTAAACCAAAATCATTCGCTTGAATATTTGGAATTTAGAGATGCCGATGATTTGGAAGAAAAAACTGTGGGAGATGATAATACTATTGTATTTATCGCCTTGAAAATTGCTAATGTTAGGTTAATTGATAATATTTCATTGAGGGACTTATGCTAAATTTTTACAAAGGACTGATTAAAGTATTGGAATTTCTTTTAAATATCATGTTTGTGCTTCAAATAGCATTGATGATTACGGTATTTTTGACGGCAACTTATTGGTTCTTTGATTTGATAGATTCTACTGCGTTTGCATTTGCAAAACCTTTGGCTGACAATGTTTCCGATTTTGTCAGATTGTTCTATCAAGAAGATATTGAAATCGGCGGAGTGTATATTGACGGTTCACTTTTGCTTTTTGATATTCTTGCATTGATTGCCGTATTCCTCATTACAAAATCGAAATTTTATGTTTATCGTTGGATTGAATATGTTGAAGCTTCTATAAAACTTTGTCTCAGAGAAATTGAAGATAATTTCAACAAAGAACTTCAATTGGAAGCAGAAAGCAGAATTTTGCGATATAACAATGTCGCAATGCTCGTACAGTTTGAAATTAAAAATACGCTTGTTGATTGTGAAAGAAATAATTTGAAAGAAAAAGAAGATGAAGCGTTTAAAATTTTTTATATGGCTTTGAAATCAGTTGGTGGTTGTAAATTTGCAAAAACGGATGATAAAATGCTTATTTTACTTGATAATTTTCAAAGGGTTGATAATCTTTTGAATTTTGTTGACGTGACAATAAACCGTATTAGAGCAAATTTTAAAAAAGATAAATGGGCACTTTTCAGCTATGTCGCTGTTGATGTGTACGATGCTAAAACTGATTTAAGAACAGAAGTTTACCCGATATTGGAAAAACTCGTAAGTTTACACCATAAAAATGAAGCTTTGTGTCTTGGCAACTTTAATTTAAGATATAGCTTGAACAAAAATCCTATGTACAAACTGTACATGAAGGGTGCATACAATATTGTTGATGAATGTGATGTTTATGCAATGGTTAAGAAAGATTAACAAACCTCTTGATTTTTAATATCTTTTAATATACCATTGTGATATACCGCAGACAGTTAGCGGGGGGTGGAGCAATAATGTGGCTCTGACGTAACGAAAGAAACTTTCCTCCCTTAAAATATCAGCTAACCGAGGTTGAACAGTCGAATACAGAATTGATTTGTTTGATTTTGCGGTCTAGTTATGTAAAGATGCAAAATCTTTTTTGTATATTTACACAGGTCGAGTAAGGGGCAAGTCCCCACAGTAGTACAGCAAAGGAGCTAAACATGGCAACAAAAGCTTTTAAATCTGAAAAAATAGATGCTATTAAAGCTAAAGCAGAAAAAGCCCAGGTAGCTATTTTAACTGAATACAAAGGTTATTCCGTAGAAGAAATCACCAACCTTAGACGTGCTTTGCAAAAAGACGGCGGTGATTACATGGTAACCAAAAATACTTTGGCTAAAATCGCATTCAAGGGTACTGATTTTGAAGTTCTTGCCGAATCTTTGACAGGTCCTATCGCTATTGCGTTCGGTTTTGAAGATCAGGTAAGCCCTGCAAAAGCAGTTGCAAAATTTATTAAAGACAGCAAAAAAGGAGCAATCCTTGGCGGTGCTTTGGACGGTAAATTGTTATCAGCACAAGAAGCTGAAGCATTATCAAAACTTCCTTCAAAGGAAGAACTTATTGCAAAAATTCTTGGTTCTATCAATTCACCTGCTTCAGGTATCGTTGGATCTGTTAACGCAGTTATGGCACAACTTACAAGAGCTATGGCAGCAGTTAGAGATCAAAAAACTGCATAGTTTATGCAATTAGTACACAAATTTAACTTAAAAGGAGAAAAATAATGAGTAACGTAGAAACAATTTTGGAATCAATTGAAAAATTAACTTTGTTAGAAGCGGCTGAATTAGTAAAAGCTATGGAAGAAAAATTCGGCGTATCTGCAGCAGCTCCTGTAGCTGTAGCAGCAGCTCCGGTAGCAGCTGGTGAAGCAGCAGTTGAAGAAGCTTCTGAAGTAAACGTAATTTTGGCATCTGCTGGTGCTAACAAAATCGCTGTATTGAAAGAAGTTCGTGCTATTACAGGTCTTGGTTTGAAAGAAGCTAAAGATTTAGTAGACGGTGCTCCTAAAGCAGTTAAAGAAGGCGTTAAAAGAGAAGACGCTGAAGCTATTAAAAAACAACTTGAAGCTGCTGGTGCAACTGTTGAAATCAAATAGTTACGAGTCAATTAGGCATTGTATAAACTTTAAAAACACTCGCTATATGCGGGTGTTTTTTTCTGATAAGTTGGAGGGTGCTTTTTAGAAGGCACTATGGCACTAAGATACTAAGAGGGGCATTTTCCCGTCATTGCGAACCCCGTTCCCGCCATCAGCGGGGCGGGCGAAGCAATCCATCTTTTCACATTTCACTCATATCAGCCCCATAGCAATCATCAATCCGGAAATATTTCATAAATCCAAAAATTAACATCTACATTTACATATTTTTTGTATAATTTGCTATTAATTTTATCATATATTTTCATATCTTTATTAAGAGTTAACAAAAAATATCGCTTGCCATCTTTTTCAATATAATCTTTGAATTCAGATACGGTAAACTTTCTGGCTTCCCCATCATAATATTTTCTGAGTCCTTCATAATAACTCAGATTTCTATTACTCATATCATATATATAAACTCCTTTTTCGTTAAATCTCGGGAGCATTGGCCCCATCAAAATCGGATATATATCAGTAAAAATTTTTCCTTGACTTAGCACTTCATCCGTAACAATAACAGAACCTATAAAATCCCTGCAATGAGGAAAATTAATACGTAGAGGCATAAGTGCAACAAAAGCTATTAAAGCAACTATTTGCATAACATTATGCGATTTTGCATCCGGCTTTTCGTTCTCAAATACCCAAAACACCATAATTAAATATATAACATAAAACGCTAAATGCCACGTTCTCGGACTATAAACCACAGAAAAGAATAAAGTACAAATACCAAACGAAAAGAGCCAAACAAAAAATGCTTTCGGTTTTTGTAAAAATAAAACCATTAACACTATGATAAACATTTTTATCCAAACAATCTGCAACTGCGAAACTGCTACAGAAACGCCAGAAGAAATACTAAGAAAACCGGTTAAAGAATTTACCAAAAACCAACCATCTTTTTCTGTTTCATAATCCGGTATTGCCGCTCCAACCAATTGAAAATATAACATTATACCGATAAGAGCAGTAATTCCTGTTACTACAAGCGCCGGTACAATTGATGCCTTTTTAATAAAATGTTCTTTATAAAGTTCGTACAAAAACGGAATGCCTAAAGCTGTTGCACCAATCAAACCTTGCACACAACTATTTGCAGCCAACACAAGTATCAAAAAATATAAATAAGGTCTTTTTAGACGCTCCGTATAAAATGCACATGCGCAAAAGAGTAAAAAGAACGTCAAACTATAACATCTTGCAAGTATAGAATATAAATTTAAAAATACCGGACACAAAACAATAGCCGCCTTTACAAACGGATTAAATGGAGCTTTTTTCCACATAAGAACTAACGCACCGGTACAAAAAGACCAATTTAAAATCTGCATTGCATAAGGGTAAGGAGAATTTAATTTTGCAAACGGCATCACAATCAAATACCATAGCATCATGTGTCCTTCAACTTTCATCAATGAAAATATTTGAGGAATTGAACAATACTTTGTGATTGTCCAAAAATGACCTTCATCTTCCCATCCAATATGACCTGATAAAAAAGTCATTTTAATTGTGTATATCAGATATATTGCAAACGCAACAATACACAACCACTTATTTATCATTTTTTCGTGTGTTTTTAAAAAATTTTCATCCATTCTCTCTAATTCCTTCAAAAACAGCTATGATACGTATGATTCGCCAACCGAGTCAACTGCTTCAACCTTGATATCAGTAATTAATTCCGAATAAGAAATTACAACAATCGTCGGGATATGACGCTCAAGCAATTGATAAAGCGGCAATCTAATTCTTGGCGAACAAAGAATAACTGGCTGTTGTCCACAAGCCTGATGTGCTCTCATCAAAGTTGTCGCTGTAGTTTCAATCAATTCTTGTACCTGCATAGGATTGAGTAAGAACATCGTTCCTAATTCAGTTCTCTGGCAACTGTCATCAAGTGTTTTTTCCCACTCAGGTGAAAGCGTCAATGCATACAAAACCTTATCTCCGCTAACATTTGACAAACATATTTGACGACCTAAAGCCGCTCTCAAACGTTCTGACAAAATATCGGGTTCTTTTGAAAATCTCGCATAATCGCAAAGTCTTTCAAATACAAATATAATATCTTTTATAGAAACTTTTTCGCGAATTAAGTTAACAAAAATCTTTCTCAAATCACTTGTAGAAATAATCGTCGGCACAAGGTCATTTACAAGTGTCGGGTCTTGAGAACGTACAAGTTCCATAAGTTTCAAGACATCGGTTTTTGTCATAACTTCATCAACATGTTTTCTTACACACTCTTGCAAATGCGTAACAATAACATCCGTTGAATCAACCGCCGTAACAGAACGCGCCATTTTAGCATCCTCAGGTCCTATCCAGTAAGCCTGAGTTTGGTAAGTCGGGTCAATACCGATAATCGCATCCTGCGGAACATCTTTTTTCATAGCATCCCACTGATCAGCAATAACCATCAATTTCCCCGGATAAACATAACCCGTAGCAACAGTATTACCACGAATTGAAATCATATATTCATTCGCATCAAGAGCTGATGAGTCCATAATTCTTATATTAGGCAAAATATAACCGAGTTCATCAGTAACTCTCTGACGTAAAGCCGCGATTTTAGCAAGCAATTGACCTTCCTGATCAGGGTCAGCAATTACAAGCAAATTTGAACCGACTTGTAAACTCAAAACATCAACACCCAAACGTTCGTACATCCTGTTCGGGTTAACCAAATCCTGCATGTTTTGGCGAACATTTTCCAATTGACCCAATTGAGATTGAACATCGGCATTAATCAATGTAGAGAAGCCTGCAACACCTAGCCCGATTGCAAACAACAAGAATGGAATCCAAGGCAAACCGGTAACAGGAGCCGAACCTGCCAATAATAACAAGAAACCTGCTGCAAGGAACAAAGCGTTAGGTTTGCTCATAATCTGTCCCGTAACATCAGAACCTAATGAATTTGCAGCAGAAGAACGTGTCATAAATATACCTGCTGCAATAGACATCAACAATGACGGAACTTGAGAGGCAAGACCGTCACCAATTGTTAATGTTGTATATTTTGAAACAGCATCTGCAATCGGCATTTGGTTCATAATACAACCGATACACAAACCGCCGATAATGTTAATCAACGTAATAATAATACCTGCAATAGTATCCCCTTTTACGAACTTCATAGCACCGTCCATGCTACCGAAAAGGTTTGATTCTCTTTGCAAATCTTCACGTTTTTTCGTCGCTTCTTCCGGTGAAATCAAGCCCGCATTAAAATCAGCATCAATTGTCATTTGTTTACCGGGCATCGCGTCCAATGCAAAACGTGCAGCAACTTCTGCGATACGTTCCGCACCTTTTGTGATTACCATAAACTGTACAACCGTGATGATAAGGAATATTACACCACCAACAATCATATTTCCGCCGGTTACAAATGTACCGAACGCGTGAATAACTTCACCTGCTTCACCTTTCGCCAAAATCAGCCTTGTTGATGCAATTGAAAGTACAAGTCTGAACATCGTACCGATAAGAATAATTGACGGAAATGATGCCAGTTCAAGAGTTTTCTTTACATACAAAGAAATCATCAGCAACACAACACCAAGTGTAATATTTAAACAAATAGAAACGTTAATAACCCAGTTTGGAAGTTCGCACAACAAAAGAACGATAAGCAATAAGACGAATATCGCCATAAAAATTTCGCTTAAATTTGTTCCTCCACCGCCTTGAGCTTGTTCTTGTGCCATTAAATTCCTTTTAGAGCCTCACTAATTACTGACAATTGAGTTTCAATCGTCGCATCTATTACACCGTTTGTTGTTGTAAGCATACAACCACCTTCCATCACTGTTTCATCAGGTATAACCATGACTTTTGCATCCAATCCTGTGTTACTTAAAACTTCCGGAATGTCTGTTTTAACAATAGAAACCTGTGCCGGATTGACCCGCAAAGTTATTTTGCTTTCTTCTTTGGAAATTCCGCGCAAAATTTCTGCTATATTTTCCATTATTAATGAAGGATTTTGTTGTATTTCTTGTTTAATAATTTTTTTAGCAATATCAATACTTATTTCCATAATATTAGGGGCGATATAATCAAAAACCGCCTGTTTTGCACCCAAAAACGCAGTCATGGAATTTTTCACATCTTCAATGTCTGATTTTGCCTGATTTAAGCCTTCTTCATAACCTTCTTTTTGTGCAGCTTCTTTAATTGCAGCAGCTTCTTCTCTGGCACGCGAAATAAGATTTCTGTCATCAATTCGACGAAATCCTCTGCGCCTGTCGCCTCTACGTCTTTCCTGTCGCTGTTTAAAATCTATATTATCAAGATTAAACAGGTCGATTTCCTTATCTTCCTGAGGCTCGACTTTAATTTCAGGTTCTATATTTTTTTGTTCAACATCCCCTGCCGGTTTTTGTATTTTCTTTTTTATAATCATGATTAATATTATTATACACTATCTTCCAGGTGTGTGGCAATAATATTTGCAACTTTTGGTGCAATTTCATAATACTCACCCTCTAAAGCCGTGAATACGAACTTTTTCACCTTGTTTCTTTCAAATCTTAACGTTTGTTCAATTTGTGCTCTATCTAAATATTGCGAAACATTTTGAATTTTATTAACAATTTTTGAAGGTGCCAAAGTCTGTTGAGACTTCGGAAGGTTTGTTCTTATCTCCTGTAAACACTTCAAAATGGCATTTGTATCCATTTTTTCATCCAAATCCTGAATGCCCATAAATTTGATAACGGAATTTGCATCATCTGGATTGAATTTATTAAGTATTGTTTGAACTTTTTCTTGTTTCAAACGATTAAATAACATCGCAAGAGTAGCAAGTTTAAGAACTTTTGCATCAGCACCCAAAGGTGCAGATACAGGAGCGGATTGAGATTGTGGGACAGGAGGCGCACCGGCAGCTTGCGGTTGCGGAGCTTGTTGCATTGGAGGTGCTTCCTGTTGCACCTGCTGTTGTGCCATAGCATCAATATTTGACTGCATTGACGCCTGTTCCATCAAACCTTGATCAATCAAGTTTTTATCTTTTAATTCGGCAATACAGTCAAGCCAAGTCTTTTTCACGTGATGTTCAATAACTTGCAAACACTGGTCTTGAGGCAAATTCTGATGGAATGCATTTTTAGCTATTTCAAAAATAGTAAATGCAATTTTTTGCATAATCGGATCCCAATACTGTTGAGGAATTCCCGAACGCACCAAATCGACCGATTTATGAAAAGACCATTCGGCGATAATTTGGGTAATCATTATCGCTTGATCGACATTAAATTGACCTTCATCATACAGAGCCTGACCTGCAATAGTCGAAAAATTTAACAGGGTATTTGCAATATAATTTTTTTGAGTATCGTTAAAATCAGGCGGAATAAGCTCTAACGCCTGTTGCGCCAAATTCTGTGCAAATTCTTTGTATTCAAAACCTTGTATTGCCATTTTTGTCCTTTTAATAGTAGATGCATAGCTGAGCAGAAGCACAGATGCGAGGTCTGTTTTGTGAGCAAAGCTCACCTATATAGACTTTGCCTCTTTGCATCTGATTACTTTGCATCTAACATCCTTTCAATCATCCTTGCTCTATCCAACTCTTAATCTTTTCACCTGCTTCATCTTCGTCAGCGTTAGCAAGTTCATTAGAAAGATTTGAAAGCGTATCTGTCAATCTGTTAGGATCAACAAGCGATTGCTGTTCAATATAACCTCTTTGCTGTTGCTCGACAAGACCTTGTGCAAGTTCTGATTGTCTTTCTGCCAACTGAGCTGCACGCATATTAATATCTGATAATTGAGCTTCCTGTTGAGCATTTTTCTGTCTTAACATTTCAACTTCACGCCTGTTAGCTTCCTGAACTTGTTGAACTTTATTTGAAACAGCTTTAAAGACAATTATCAAACCTATTGCACTCAAAGCAATTGCAAGCCACCACGGATTACCTGTTTCATCAGGTTTAGGCAAATTTGCAGGTCTGTCAGATGCAAGATATGGATCTGTAGAATCCGAAAATGCAATAGAAACATTTTCTGCTTTTACTTTCGGACTTGCAGCTCTCGCAATCAATTCTTTTAATTCTTCAAGAGTTGTATTTGACGGAAGTGCGTTTTTATCCAGAGTAACTGCAATAGAAATTTCTTCTATAACTCCGGGTTTGATATATTCATTAGTTTGAGTTTTGGTAACGCCAAACTGCGTTTCTTTCGCCGTTCTTGAATAATTTCTGTTCTGACTTGAATCAGAAGAACCGTTAGGCAAACCATTTGGAAGATAAACGCTTACCGCATTTGTATTTTTATTACTGTCGTTTGTCTGATCGCCCAATCCTTCTTGGAATGTTTGCTCAGTAACGGCAGCTTTTCTTTCCGGATCATAGTCAATCGTAAATTTTTCAACAGGAGCCTGACGCAAGAATGTACTTACTGTTGCAACGTAATTTCCTTGTCCAATAAGTCTATCCAACTGTTGATTAACTTTTGAAGTCATGTATTTGTCATTTTCTTCAATTCTTTGAAGCATCTCATCTTCAGCATTCATAATACTGTGATAAGTATTGCCGTTAGTATCGGTAATCGCGATATTTTCAGCAGTCAAACCGTTAACACTGCCCAAAAGCAAATTTGTAATAGCTTTTACTTTTAGTTGGTCAAGTTTTGAAGCATCTTTAGCTAAAGTTATTTGAACAGTTGCCGTAACAGGTTTTTGCATAGATGTAAAAATTGTACTTTCAGGAATTGAAATAAATACAGAAGCCGTATCTACGCCATCAATTCTCCTGATTAACCTTGCCAGTTCACCGTTAATCGCTCTTGAAAGTCTGATTTTCTTATCATCTTTTGTTGAAGTGAAGTCACCTTTGTCAAAAATTTCCAAACCAACATTTTGATCCATAAGACCACTTTGTACAATTTGTATTAATGCCAAATCTCTATCAGTTGTATAACAAGCTTTTCTACCGGTTTTACAATCACCTTTTTTCAAATAAAGAATAGATTTTGTACCGTCAAGTTTTCTGCTTACCGCAATATCGTATTTTGCAAGAAGTGCCTGAATTTCAATAGCTTTACCGATATTATCGGTTGTCAAAAGGTTAACATCTTCTCTTATCGGCTCCCCCGTAATCTCTTTAGCACCTGAAGAATTTTTAGACCCACCGACAATCCCAATCACAACAATGAGCGCAACGACAAGTATCGCACCGCCAATTATGCCGTACAGTAAAGGTTTATTCTCCATTATTTCTTGAACGTCCATTGATTGTCCTTTTATAAAGTGAATAAGAGGAAATAAGTGAATAGGTGAATAAGTGCTTTACAAAAGCAATTCTGATAAAATTTTACTAAAATAACTTTCTGATATGAACTTATTCACTTATTATCCTATTCACTTATTCACCTCTATCTTACACCTGAATTTGCATAACTTTATCATACGCTTGTATGACTTTTCCCGTAATCTGTGTCGCAACATTGATTGTTATTTCGGATTTTGCCATTGCCGTCATAACATCGTGGATATCTACGTTTTTGCTACCTGACATTACATCTTTCAACAAATTATCAGGCGCATTTAGTTCAGTGTTAAGGTTTTCGACCAAACCCGACATTACCTGTTTAAAATCAGGCCCTGTTTGAGTTTCCACTCTGGACATTCTTGCAGACGGAATTCCGTCAAACCCTGTATCAAGTTTGGTGTGCTGTATTCTGCCTGCTAAATCGTATTGTGGATAAAAACTGCTCATAGATTTCCTTTCTACAATTATTTTATCGTATCTACCTTAAATTTGTACAGCTTTATAACAAAAAATCATACAAATTCAGTAGTATTTTAAT
The DNA here is from genome assembly GCA_964409575.1 of uncultured Muribaculaceae bacterium. Lineage (GTDB taxonomy): Bacteria > Cyanobacteriota > Vampirovibrionia > Gastranaerophilales > Gastranaerophilaceae > Stercorousia. Next base: position 11,909 of record CAYPDZ010000047.1, read on the forward strand.
GATATTTTGTAGAAAATCAACCT
>CAYPDZ010000048.1:0-8353 GCA_964409575.1 uncultured Muribaculaceae bacterium
TGTATAAAACTCCTGAAAATAATTTTTGCTACAAAAAAGCGGTTTATTATAAAACCGCTTTGATATTTTTAATAAGTCTTTCTGTTGCTTCTTCCGGTGTGTATTTTTCCTGTTCGTCTGTTTCGCGAACTTTAAATTCCACAAAACCTTCATTAATAGTCTTTCCGACAGTTACCCTGTATGGAAAACCTATCAAATCGGCGTCTTTGAATTTTACACCGGCACGTTCATCTCTGTCATCAAGAACGACTTCAATGCCTGCATCTTGTATTTTTTCATACATTTCGTTTGCAACTTTCATTTGAATTTCATCTTTGATGTTAACAGGAACGATTACAACATGGTATGGTGCAATCGCAATCGGCCATTTGATACCGTGTTCGTCGTAGTGAGCTTCAACTGCAGCCGCAGCAGTTCTGGAAATGCCGATACCGTAACAGCCCATTACATAAGGATGAGTTTTGCCGTTGATGTCTGTGTAAACAGCATTCATCGGTTTTGAATATTTTGTGCCGAGTTTAAAGATGTTGCCAACTTCGATACCTTTTGTTACTTGTAAAGATTTTCCACATTGCGGACAAAGTTCACCGCGTTCTACAAGACGAATATCGGCAAATTCGATAGGCTGGATTGCTTCGCATTCGCTCGCTATGACATCCCAATTTGCACCAACGAGATGTTTGTCTGTTTGGTTAATGCCGACGACAAAATTTTTCATATCTTTTACGGTTTCATCAGCGACAATTTTGATGCCTGTCATGCCGTTTGGACCGATAAATCCGGGGATAGCATCAAATCCTTTTTCTGCCATTAGTTCGGCAATTTCGGCAGCAGATGCAATCCTGATATCAATTCCGCCGACTGCATTCATTAATTTTGTTTCCTCAACAGCCTTATCAGCTCTTATTAATGCCAAAACAGGTTGTTTATCGACTATATAAACAAGTGTTTTCAAAATTAATGTTGAAGGAATATTTAAAAATGCACTTAATTCTTCAATAGAATGTGTGTTTGGAGTATCAATAATTTTTGTTTCTTTAAAGTAATCTTTGCCGTCAACTACAGCTTCCGGCAAGTTTGATACGGCATGGTTTGAGTTTGCCGAATAATCGCAATCGTTGCAATAGAATACGTCATTTTCGCCCGCATCGGTATCAGTGATTACCATAAATTCGTGAGATACGCTTCCGCCTATTGCGCCTGAGTCTGATTGAACCATTTTTGTGTCAAGTCCGCATCTTTCAAAAATTCTTTTGTAAGCTCGAGCCATGTTTTCATATTCTTTATCCAAGCCTGCTTCGTCAATATCAAAGCTGTATGCGTCTTTCATGATAAACTCACGACCTCTTAATAAACCATAGCGTGGTCTGATTTCGTCGCGGAATTTAGATTGGATTTGGTATAAATTTACAGGTAACTGTTTGTATGATTTTAGGCCGTCACGAGCAACAGATGTGATAATTTCCTCATGTGTAGGGCCAAGACACATATCGCGGTCATGGCGGTCCTTCAATCTCATCAATTCTTTGCCGTAAACATCCCATCTGCCTGATTCTTCCCAAAGTTCTTTTGGTTGAACAAACGGCATCAAAAGCTCTTGAGCGCCGGCTCTGTCCATTTCTTCTCTAACAATATTTTCAATCTTTTTCAAAACTTTCCACATTAAAGGTTGATAAGTATAAACCCCCGGAGCAAGTTTTTTTATAAATCCTGCACGTCCAAGCATTTTATGAGAAATAACTTCTGCATCTGATGGAAATTCTCTAAGGGTTTGTACAAACATTTTTGACATTTTCATAATTCTAAATCCTTATTATTTTAATATGTCATCCTGAACTCGTTTCAGGTTCCTTCTTATTCTAGCACGAAAAAATTATGTAAGGTATTTATCCAGCTCTTTTTTTACAAGTTTTGGTGAAATGCTTAATGAATTGTTAAATTTTAAGGCGTTGTTCATTGCTTGGACATATTTGTCACGAGATTTTGTGAGTTTATAAGTTTGTGCGAGCATATAGTGTAAATCTCCATTATTCCCGCAGTTTTCTATAGCTCGTTCAAGTATCATTGTCGCAAAATCAACCTGTCCGCTTTTAGTCATGATTTTTGCATAAATCTTGTATGCTTCAATGTCTTTCGGATTAAATTCAAGGGTCTTTTCAAGATTATCTATTGCATTTTCTATGTTGCCTTCCTCATAAGCGATTGATGAAAGATTAAAATATGCCCAACTGTAGTCCGGTGAAAGTTCCAAAACTTTATAAAATTTATCTCTGGCACCATTGTTGTCACCTTGTTCATTGAGTATATTTCCGATATAAAAATGTGCGTATATATCCTCGTCATTAAGTTCAGTTGCGCGTTGAAAATAATATTTTGCACCGTCATATTTTCCTTGTTTAAAATAACAGAGTCCTATTGAAAAATATGCGTTTGAGTCATTGTTATCTTTGTCTAAAACTCTTTCAAAGCATTCAATTGCCGTTTCGTACATTTTTTTGTCGGTATAAACAAGTCCGAGATTGTAATATGCATCAACTTCGTTTGGTGCAAGTTCAATAGCTTTTTTGTAATTTTCGATTGCTTTGTTAAGATTTTTCAATTTTTCATAAGTTATTCCGAGGTTGTAAAATATTGCACTGTCATCTGTAAAAATTTTTGACAGGTATAAAAAATGTTGCAAAGCTTCATCCGGAAAATTGTAGTCCAAAAGCAGTACCGCAAGCTGCCTGCGCGTTTGAAAATCTGTCTGGTTTTGTTTTAAGATTTCTTGTAACTCTTGAATTTTATCAATTTTTGACATAAGTACAGTATACAATTTTTGTAAATATATTGCAAAAATGTTAAAAGTTTTATAAAATGTTTGTGGAGGAGAAAAAATGAGATACTTAACAATAATTTTATCACTGTTTTTATTTGCACAATCAGTTATGGCAGGACCTTTGAACGGGAATGCTAAAACAAAAAGAATTCCGGCTGGGACAGCTTTTCAGCTTCAATTGACAAATCCGGTTTCTTCTTATAATTCGGAAGGAACAGAGTTTACTGCAATAATGATTAACGACCAGACTGCAGATGCTGATGTTATCTTGCCGATGGGCTCGTTAGTCAGAGGTACGATTGGCAAAATTGAGCCTGCAAAAAGATTTTCAAAAGGTGCAATTATCTATCTTGATTTTGACCATGTTGTAACACCAAACGGCAGACAGTTGCCATTGTCCATGTCAATTGTAGGAAGAACGGATTTGACTTATGATGGCGGAATTGCAGGTTCCAGAGGTTATAAAGAAGCACTTGACGAAAACTGGCAAAAAACAAAAGACATAACTTCATCTGCTGTAGAATGGGGTTCTGACGTATTTGATGACGTTCCAGTGGCAGACCAAATTATGACCGGTGTCGGCGCAATTGGTGGTGCAATCGGCGGCGGTGCTTATTACGCTTATGACTTTTTTGCTGATATGATTAGAAAAGGTAAAAATGTTAACCTTAAAAAAGGCGATGTTTTAAACGTAATTTTGGTTGATCCGATTGATGTTCCGATTATATAATTTTACCGACGCGATTTCTACCGTTGTTTTTGGCATCATATAGCCGTTTATCAGCGGTAGAAATTAAGTCTTCAGCAGTATCGCCGTCTTTTGGAAATGTAGAAATTCCAAGACTTATTGTTACATTTGTTTCTTTGCCGTTTGCGAGTTTAAATTTGTGTTGCGCGATACGTTCACAAATTTTTTGTGCAGTTGAATAAGCTTCTTCTTCCTCTGTGTTTGGCAAAATTATGCTCATTTCTTCACCGCCGTATCTGCAAACTATATCAGTTGTACGAACATTTCGTTTTAGAGTTTGAGCAACTTGTCTTAATACAGCATCACCTGATTGGTGTCCGAAGTTGTCGTTGAATTTTTTAAAGAAATCTATGTCAATAATAATTAGAGAAAAACTTGTGCTGTAACGTTTGCAGTGCTCAAGTTGACGTCTGAGTTGTTCTTGAAAATATCTGTGATTAAATAATTCTGTCAAACCATCAGTTGTCGCGAGTTTGTATTGCTGTTCAAAATCGCGTGATTTTACAAGATATTTTATTATGTATGCACAGGTAAATCCAAAAATAGAAAATATCAGCGGATAAATAATTTCCAACCACAAGTTTTCAAATCTCATTGCATAATATGCTACAATCAGGTATATAAAGTATGTTGAAAATGATATCATTGATGCTGAAAACGCTGAATTAACACGAGTTACGACAGATGCTATTAAAAGTGCAAGTAAGATACTTAATGCAATTGTGTAACCTCTATCAACTTTGTGGATAAAATTGTTATCAATAATGTTATTTATATAAGTTGCCTGAACTTCTACTCCGGGGTAGATTTTGCCTGTCGGAACGGTTTTTATGTCAAAAAGACTTGATGCGGTTGTTCCAAAATAAATGATTTTATTTGAGAAATTAAAATCAAGTTCGCTGCCGTTTACAGCTTTAATCAATTTATACATAGGTATATAAGTGTAAGTGCCGGCAGGACCGTACCAGTTTAGAATTGCACTTCCGTCTTTGTCCAAATAAATTTTTCTGTCACCGATTATAAAGTTAGAATTTTTATCAATTTTAAACGTATTATCGGGTTCGCCAAGATAATTTAAACCTACTTTTAGTGCAAGTTGCGGGTAAAATTCGCCTTTGTATTTTACAACGAGCGGCATTTTTCTCAAAACCCCGTCATCTGAGCGCGAAACATTTATTATTCCAATATTGGAAGTAGCGTCAAGAATGCCTTGCAATATTGTACGGCAATTTGTAAATGTCAGTTGTGAAAAATCGATGTGAGAATTATTTTCTATATTAAGTTTAAGTTTGTCTGCAAAATCAGGTGGAGTACGCAAATCAGCTGACTGATTATCAAAATTCATTGATGTAAAAATATTGTCGTATTTTTTGAACGCATTTACTAAAGCTGTGTCAGCCTCGTTTTTGCTTTTGATTGATTTTACGAACATCAAATCAAAGGCGATGGCTTTCGGGCTTTGTTTTTCCAGATAATTAATCATATTTGCATAGATATCTCTGGGCAGAGGCCACTCGCCGTATGTGTCCAAAATGTACTCATAACTTGCATCATCTATGGCAACGATTACAATATCTTCACTTGCTTTTTTGGCGTTTTGGTTTATCATAATGCTTTGACGCAGGTCAAATGTTCTGCTTTCAACAGAGTCAATAAACGAACTTAAATTTGCGTTTTTAAGGATTAAAAATGCAAAAAATACAAAAAATAATATACCAATCGCGTATGAAATTTTCTTGAACATAACTCACCAAATTATACTTCTTTTATCAGTATAATTGAATGATGAACTTTTGGCAAGTAAATGCTTTTTAATTATTGTGAAGAACGTAACGATAAGGTGATTTCGTTGCTGTCTAAATATTTTAGAACAAAATGTCTTTCTAATATAAAATTGTTTAACTTTAAGATTTCGGTTGAATAGCTTAATTCATCGGGGTTTTGTAAATATCTCAATAAACATTGTTCGTGCAGATTCATATATAATCACCTATTTATAATGGATAACTTTTATATTATGTCAAACTTAAACTTTTTTAACATCAAACGAATGCATGATACTTGCACTTTTTTATTTACGTAGTATCATATAATTAGTCGAAATTAAATCAAGTTTGGAATCTTGAAAGAAAGAAGGTAAAAAATGAAAAACGGAATTCACCCTGATTATAAGAAAATGACCGTAAAATGTGTTTGCGGTAACGAAATTGAAACAGGTTCAGTATTGGACAACATTACGGTTGAAATTTGTAACAATTGTCACCCGTTCTATACAGGTCAACAAAAAATTCTTGACTCTGAAGGACGTGTTGAAAGATTTAACAAACGTTACGGTAAAAAAGTGTAGTCACATGACCCGCCGATTGAGTTTTGTAACAAAAAATTTAAATAATACCATATCAGTTTCTGATGTGGTATTATTTTTTTAGGATTGAGGAGGTTATGATGGAAGGAAATAATAAACCGGTTGTTAATTTGATATCAAAACCGCAAAATATGTTAAAAACGGTTTATACGGCTTGTAGAACCTGTTACAGTGCGGATTATCCGATAAATATTTATAACAGTACCGATGATGAAGAAAAAATGTTGAAACTTATTGAACGTGTAATTTCGTCAGGTCATTATTCGACTATTGAACATATTCAGGTAAGTTTTGCGATTTCAAATGTGTCACGTGCCTGCACTCACCAACTTGTAAGACACAGACACATGTCTTTTTCTCAAAAATCACAAAGATATGTTAAAGAAAAAGGTCAGTTTGATTATATTATTCCACCTACAATTGAACGCAATCCTGAATTAAAAGAAAAGTTTGAAAAATTCATGGAACAGATTTCTGCTCAATATCAAGAATTCGTAGATGCGGGTATTCCGGCGGAAGATGCAAGATTTGTTTTGCCGAACGCTGCTGCCAGCTCTCTTGTTGTAAGTATGAATTTGAGAGAACTTATTCACGTTGCAAATTTAAGACTTTGTACGCGTGCTCAATACGAAATCAGAACAATGGTTAAAATGATGTGTGACGAACTCGTAAAAGAAGAACCATGGTTAAAACCTTATCTCGTTCCAAAATGTGAACGTTTAGGATTTTGTGACGAAGACAAGTCATGCGGCAGGAAGAAAAAGTTTGAGGGTTAACCCCTTTGGTCATCCTGAACTTGTCTCAAGAACTTATATATAATAGACCCTGAAATAAATTCAGGGTGACAAAAAAATTATGACTTTAATATTTAATCCAATTATAATATCAGTAATACTTCTTTGTATACTTTGTCTTTGCAGGGTGAATGTTTTGCTTGCCTTGTTGGTTTCTGCTGTTGTTGCGGGTAAAGTCGCGGGAATGCATGCATCAGAAATTATGGATGTTTTTATAAACGGCATGGGGCAAAACAGTGAAACTGCATTGAGTTATATTTTGCTTGGAACATTTGCGGCTGCGATGGCTCATACTGGACTTGCAGATGTTTTGGCAAAACGTATTTCTCTTTTAATTAAGAATAACAAATTTATTTTGTTGTTGATTTTAACTCTTTTGGCTTGTGCATCACAAAATTTGATACCTGTTCATATTGCGTTTATCCCTGTTATAATACCGCCTTTGATTGGTTTGATGAACAAACTTAAGCTTGACAGACGTGCTGTTGCTTGCGCTCTTTGTTTTGGCTTAGTTGCTCCGTATATTGTATTTCCGGCAGGATTTGGGCTAATTTTTCAAAGACTTATTGCCGATAATATGAGTGCAAACGGGCTCGCAGTTACTGTTGATGATGTGTGGAAGTCGGTTTGGATTTTGGGTGTAGGTTTGTTTGTGGGGCTTTTGTGGGCTGTATTTGTTTCTTACAGAAAACCCAGAGAGTATGAAAGTATTCCTTTTAGAGAAGAAAGACGGCGTTCGTTAAGGTTTACGGGAAGTCATTATATAACACTTTTTGCGGCACTTGCAACATTAGGTGTGCAGTTATGGACAAAATCTTTGCCATTAGGTGCTTTGATTGGTTTAACTATAATTTTCGGTACTCGTGCGATTAATCCTGAAAAAATGGATACTCTTATCAATGAGGGTATTGGTTTGATGGGGTATGTTGCATTTGTAATGCTTGTGGCTGCCGGTTTTGCAGGTGTTTTGAAGTCTACTGGTTCTATAGAAGTTTTGGTTAACGGTTTAATTCCGTTTATGGTAGGTTCAAAACTTTTGGCATCAGCTTTGATGTTACTTGTCGGCTTGCTCATAACAATTGGGATTGGAACATCTTTTGGTACAATTCCAATTCTTGCTGTTTTGTTTGTGCCTATATTTGTTAATTTGGGATTTAATCCGATGGAGGCTATTGTTGTCTTTACGGCATCGGCAGCTTTGGGTGATGCAGGGTCTCCTGCTTCAGGTACAACTTTGGGTCCTACAGCCGGATTAGGAATAGACGGTCAACACGACCATATTAAAGATACGTGTATTCCGACATTTTTGCATTATAATATTGCGTTGATTTTGTTTGCGTTATTGGCTGTAGCTATATTTTAATTTTGCTAACATTAAACTAACAATTATTTTTTATGCTTAATTGTATGAAAAAGTTATTGTGGTTGCTTTTTATTTATTTTAGTTGTTGGAATATTGCTTATGCAAAAAATGTGAAATTTATACAGGTAACTGATGTGCATTTGACACAGGATAATGCTTTTTGTTTGCGTCAATTTACTGATGAAGTTAACAAGAATTATAAAGACATCGATTTTGTTGTATTCACCGGTGACAATATTGATAGACCAAATATGCGTGATTTAGA
>CAYPDZ010000048.1:8453-11770 GCA_964409575.1 uncultured Muribaculaceae bacterium
AAAACATGATAACGTGATTTCTATTATTTCAGGTCATTATCACGAGAACAGAGAAGAAAAAATCGAAAATATTTACCATATTGTAACAAAAAATTTCGCTGATAATTCTTATTTCAAAGTTATAGAAATTGATAGTGATATGATTTTTACAATGCTAATAAATAATTCTGTGTTATATAATAAAAAGTATGGAAAAGACTATGAAGAATGCGAAAATTTTGATAGTGGAAGATGAACCTCAGATAAACAGACTTATTGAGCTTGTTTTACAATCTGACGGTTATTACAATATTCGAAAAGCGTATGACGGACAGGAAGCTTTTAAATTAATAGAAGCTTACAAACCGGATTTAATATTGATGGATGTTATGTTGCCCGAAATTGACGGATTTACACTATGTAAAAAGATAAAAAACGATAAGAAATTTTGTTCAATTCAGGTCATAATGCTTACGGCAAGAAGGTTAGAAGAAGATATTTTGCAAGGATTTGAAAATGGTGCGGTTGATTATATTTCAAAACCCTTTAGTAACAAAATTTTGCTTGCAAGAATAAAAGCGCATCTGAATAATTCAAGTGTTTGTAATAAAGCAAAATTGTATAAGAGTTTATCGTTGGATAGTATTCGAAAATCAGTGACTATTGATGACAAGTTTGTTGTGTTAACGAAATTTGAATTCGTGCTTCTTGAAACTTTTTTGTCGAATGTCGGAGTTGTATTCTCGCGTTCTCAATTGCTGTCTTTTTTGCGTGGAGATGACGGATTAGAGGTTTCTGAGCGTGCGGTTGATGTACAAATTGTAAATTTGCGGCGTAAACTGGGTGATTTGGGACAAAATATTGAAACTGTCAGGGGATTAGGGTACAAATTGAAGGAAATTGATGATGAAAAAAAGAGATAGTTTTTGGGTAATCAGAATATTACAGATTTTGCTGATTGTTCTTGTATTTTTTGTGATTTCTATTTGTAATATTGTGAGATTTAACAGCTCTTATATGCAGGAGGAGCGAGAAGAATTACAGGTCTCAAAACGGCAAATTGTTTGGGCGGTACAACCGATTTTAGAAAAGAAAAATTATTCTTTACTGCAAGAATACTGTAATGATTTTCAAGATGAAGATATTGAATTTAGAATATTTGATGAAAATAAAAAACTTCTTGCTACCTCAAATCTTCAAAATGACAGTGAATTATTAAAAAAAGACAGTGATATTTTGAATGAAAAATATAGCAGTTTTAAGCTTTACAGGCGTTCTTTAAAAGATAAAAAAATCGGAATACGTGAAAAAATTTTTGTTGATGGACACAAGTATTATATCGAGCTTACGGTATCTCAGGCTGACGTTATAAAATCAATTTATACCGCTCAAAAAAGTATTTTAATATTTATCGGAATTTGTATTTTACTTTTGATATTTAGTTTGATGCAGGTGTTTTATACTTTAAGAACAACTTTTAATAAGCTAGAAGATAGTGTAATAGAGGTCGCAAACGGCAATCTTGATGCTAATATTGAAGTTCCGAAATTAGATTTATTAAAAGAATTAACACTGTCAATAAAAAAGATGACAATGCGGTTAAAAACTCAAATCTCAAGACTGAAACAACTTGAACAATACAAATCTAATTTTCTTCAAAATGTAACACATGAAATAAAAACTCCAATTACCGCGATAAATTCAGCCATAGAACTTTTGCAAGCAGGTGATATGATTACCGATAATGACAGAGAATGTTTTGATATAATTAAATTTCAGGTGCAGACGATTAATAAACTTGTTAATGATATTCTGTATCTTTCGGAAATTGAAGTTGAAAAAACAAACGAGCAAAGAAGTTTTTTTCATTTTAACTTGAATAAAGCTGTTGAAAATCTTATTTCTAGTTTTAATTATTCCAATGTGAAAATTAATTTTATACAGTTCGAACAAATTGATATCTTTGCAAATAAAGAACTTTTGACAACAGCAATATCTAATTTGTTGACAAATGCAATAAAATATTCGCAATCAGACGAAATTGATATAACTTTAGACAAATTTGAACACAAAATTAGAATTGTTGTCGAGGATTTTGGTATAGGTATTGAGCAAGAACACATTGAGCATATTTTTGAGCGGTTTTACAGAGTTGATAAAATGCGTAGTCGAAAACTTGGCGGAACCGGTTTAGGATTGGCTATTGTAAAAAATATTGTAGAATTGCATAACGGCGAAGTCAGTGTCGAAAGCAGCATCAACAAAGGTACAAAATTTACGATAACATTGCCGGACGGGTAAGTTTTGCTGTTACAAAATAAACTGGCCCTGGAGGGAGTCGAACCCACGGCAGACAAGGTTTAGGAAACCTCCGCTCTATCCTACTGAGCTACAGAGCCATAATCTGATTATATCATAAAAAAATATATTGTGCTCGGCGGGATTCAAACCCGCGACCTTTTCCTTCGGAGGGAAACGCTCTATTCAACTGAGCTACGAACACTAATTGCCTGACAATATTATCGTGAAATCAGTTTCTCCACAATAATAATTTACAGGGTCATACACAAACTGCAAACTTCCAAAAGCCTCATTTTTTTTCTTCAAATGATTATAATAATTGTTTGTGACTTTGTTTGAATGTGCTATAAATTGAGAATGCGAACGTGACATTGTTCCCGTACATTTCACATTAACACCAATTTCTTTTAGGTTTTCTGTCATTTTTTCGCCAATAGCGCTGTTCGCGGACATTATGCCTGCCGTTAACTGTGTAGTTTCGTCCATTGCAGTTTTGTCACGATAAATTACACGATTTACAACTTCTTGTGTTTTTTCAGGATCTAAAATCCAGTAACTGATGTATCCTTTCTGGTTTGGACCGCCCGGTAACATTGCAATCTCAATCTTATCCATATCAATATGTTTTGCAAGTCCGGCATATTGTGTCATTTCATAAAATGACATATCAGTTTTAACATATTTTTTTGCAACAGAAATAATGTCGGGGATTTTGGTAATTGTTGACGGCTGTTTCAATTGAGTCAATATACTTCTCAACAACCATTGTTGGCGTTGAGTTCTGCCTATATCGCCGAGTGCATCGTGTCTAAAACGTAAATATTCAACGGCTTTTTGACCATCCAAATGCTGGTTACCTTTTGCAAAATTGATATGTAATCCGGCAGTATAATCGTGATAACGCATTGGTTTTTCTACATAAATATCAACTCCGCCCATCGCGTCAACTATAGCTTTTACTGCGGCATCATGAACCATTATATATTTATCAATGTGAACTCCCAAAGTATCTTCAACTGTTTTTTTAGTCATTTCAA
>CAYPDZ010000049.1:0-4146 GCA_964409575.1 uncultured Muribaculaceae bacterium
CGCCGGTTGTCGCTCTGCGAGCTGCGTTAATTAATTGTTTCTTTCTTGCGATATCAAGGTTGTTGTCATCCAAAGTATTCATTATATAAGCCAAATCATACTTTGCGATAGGTTTGTGTGAAATGATTTCACAGTTGTTTAACAATCTTAAAGGAGCCATATACCCGAGCAATTCGGCAGTATCAGCGTTATAGAAAATAATTTCATCATCAAAGAACGCTATTTTTTCAGTTTTTACCTGTTTGCCGTGCAAAACGCCGTGAATATTAAAAGATGTTGCTTCCGCAAGTTTTTTATCCAAATCTCTTGTTGAAGTACCTAACAATGCACCAAGATTAACATCTTCACGTCCAATTCCGGAGAATGACGGTAATTTTTTATTATTAATATGTGTATAAAGCTCTTTTCTTTGTTCTACGGATAAGTTAAACAAAGGAGTTATGAATACCGAATCAACATCACTTGGTATTTTGGCTAAAGATGCTTTGACGTTAGAGTTGACAGGAACAACTACAAAATTGATGTTACAACCTTTTTCTTTTAATTTTTTATCAATCATTGCATGCCAATTTTTTTGTGTTGCGTAGAAATTCTCATTCATCAATATTGCAGTTTTGTGCATGCTTGGAACAAGTTTTTTAAATAATACGAAATCTTTTACATACTGTTGGATTGGGTTAAAGAAATCGCCACCTAAATCTCTGAGGCCGTATTGGTCAATTGTTACCACAAATTTGTTCGGAGTTTTTCTATTGGAATAATAATTACTTGTCATATATCCCATAGAAATAACCATTGTTGCTCTTGATGCAAGTGCTTTTTCTGAGGCAGCCGCTACACCTTTTTCTGTCCAATTCCCTGTGAAAATTAAATCGTTCGGGAATGATGCTTTATAATCAGGCAACAAAGATTTTGTAATTGTACCTTGGAATGTTTTTAAAATCTCGGCATTTTTGTCAGACGGACCGTCAAAAACGAATGCCAAATCAATTGTTCTTGCATTTGGTGCCGCTTTCATAGGGGTAGCACCTTTTACATCTTGAATTGCGAATGCAGTTCCTACATTCATGCTAATCATCAATAAAACCAATATTGAAGTTAAAATCTTCTTCATTTCTCTTACTCCGTTAATCCCAAATCATTGTAAACTTAATTTAAATTAACAAAAAGAAAGAAAAATGTCAAAAAAGATGCTAAATTTTGCAAAGTTTTTTATCAAATGTTTACAAAATTAATTGTTTGAGTAAAATATTAATATACAGGATATTGTGTAGCATGGTTTATACTGTTAGTGAGGAATAAGTATGGGATTGAGAAGTAAAGACGTATTATCATTGTTAGAAGACAAAACTTGTGATTATGAAAATCGCGTTGCTCTGGGTACAAAAGACAACTTCGGTTGGAAAGAGTTTACTTACAAAGGTTTGGGACAACTATCAAGAAAAGTTGCCAAGTTTATTATTGAGGAATTGGATGTTGCAAAAGGTGAAAGAGTTGCAATATTGTCTGAATCAAAACCCGAGTACGGTGCGGCTGTTTTTGCCACTGTTTTGTCAGGTATGGTGATTGTGCCTTTAGATATAAAATTGACAAAACACGAATTAAAATCAATTTTGGACGATGCTCAGCCGTCTGTGATTTTCACTTCTCAACATTATTTAGATACTGCAATCGCTTTGAAAAAAGAAATTCCGAGTATCAAACATATACTCGTTCTTGACCAGTATTCAAAAAGTGAAGAAGCTATAAATATCTACGATTTGCCTGATAGTTTTAATGCTAAGTGGCGCAGAAGAAGTTCTAAATCTACAGCAATGATTATTTATACATCAGGCACAACCGGCAAACCTAAAGGTGTTGAAATTTCTTACCGCAATATGACAAGTCAGTTGGAGGATTTGGGTTATGCATTGAAAGAAATTCTTAATGACAAACAAGTTACGGTACTTTCAATTTTGCCGATGAACCATTTGTTTGAAATGACGGTTGGATTTAGTACGTTTTTGAATTACGGCTTTTCGGTTTATTATACGCAAAGTTTAAAACCTAAAGATATATTGGGAATAATGACTGAAAAGAAAATCGAATTTATGATTGTCGTTCCGGCGTTTTTAAAACTTTTGAAAGCAGGTATTGAGTCAGAGCTTAAAAATGCTCCGAAGTTTACGCAAATGGCATTTAAAGCAATGTATCATGTTGCAAAATTTATTCCGTTTTATAGTGTTAAAAAAGTTTTGTTCAAACAAATTCATAACAAATTTGGCGGTCACTTTATCGGCTGTATTTCAGGTGGCGCACCGTTAGACGTTAATGTCGGAAGATTTTTTGAAAGAATTGGTATAAAAGTTTACCAAGGTTATGGTTTGTCAGAAACAAGCCCTGTAGTTTCAGTAAACACAGATAAACGTTCAGTACTTGCATCTGTTGGCAGACCGTTGAAACATTATGAAGCACGTATTGACAAACAATCAGGCGAACTTTTGTTGAGAGGTCCGTCTGTAATGAAAGGTTATCACAATCAGCCTGAACTTACGGCAGAAGTGATTGATGAGGACGGTTGGCTACATACCGGCGATATTGCAAAAATTGACAAAGACGGACATATTTATATTACGGGAAGAATTAAGAATATGATTGTTCTTGCCGGCGGAAAGAAAGTATTTCCGGAAGAAGTTGAAACCGTTTTGGAAAACAGCGAATATCTCGCAGAAACTTGCGTAATGGGCGTTCACAGATCTTTCGGAGCAAAAGACGGCACAGAAGAAGTTGTGGCAATTGTAGTGCCAAAAGAGGATCTTTACAGAAAATATTCGGAAGAAGAAGTTGAAAAAATGGTGAGAGATGACATCAAATTGTTATCACTTCGTTTGACACAATACAAACGTCCGAGCTCTGTAATAATAAAAAGAGAACCATTACCAAGAACAACAACAAGAAAAGTTAAACGCAACGAAGTTAAAAAATTGATAGAAGCGTAGAGTTTAAATGTATGGGAGGCATTTTGCCTCCCATTTTTGTGAAGTTTTATAACTTAAAGGTTATAAAATACTTGAAATATTATAACTTTTAGACTATAATATAATTATAAAATTATAACTTATAAGGTATAATATGGATAACAAAACTATATTAAGACGTTCATATCAAAGGAAATTTGATGCATTAAAGGGTATATTCATAAAAGTTCCGCCGCAAGGTTGGTTGAAAACTATTCGAGAAATTTTTGGCATGACAACGACTCAATTTGCCCTAAAGTTAGGGATATCTCAACCAAGAGTAATTAATATTGAAAAAAATGAAAAAAATGTAAAAATTTCTACCATGGAAAAAATTGCAGATTCTTTGAATTGCGAATTTGTATACATGTTTATTCCGCGCGAAAAAGTAGATAATATTTTATACAATCAAGCGAAAAAAAAAGCTATAAAGATATTACAAAAAGTAAATAAAAATATGGAATTGGAAAATCAATTAACTAATACGGACGAGCTTATAGAAGATATAATAAAAGATTTACTTGCAGGTAATCTTTCACGAATTTGGGACGAAAATTAATTATGGATATTTTTGAAACTGATGATAATTCAACACCATTAACAGAGGAAGAAAAGCAGCAATTAAAAGCAAAATGGATAACAACTCGTTTAGAATTAAACGAACTTGAGGCTCAAGGTATTGCTGATGCTGAAATTTGGTTGTTAAAAAGTAAGAAAGATTTTTTAACGGAAGAATTCATTAAAATATTACACAAAAAAATGTTTGGTGCCGTTTGGCAATGGGCAGGTTCTTTTAGGAATACCGAAAGAAATATTGGTGTTGCACCTTATGAGATACAACCAAAATTAAGGATACTGCTTGATGATGTAAAATTTTGGATAGAGAACAAAACATATTCAAATAAAGAGATTGCCATACGATTTCATCATCGATTAGTACAGATACACCCTTTTCCAAATGGTAATGGGAGAATTTCTCGTTTGATGGCTGATTTGTTGATGCAAAAATTTGAAAAAAGGAATTTAAATTGGGGTTCAAAAAATTTGACAGAAATTTCTGATATGAGAAAACAGTACATTTTGGCTTTGCAAGAGGCGGATAATGGTAATTATTTAAAATTGTTAGCTTTTACCGAATGATTTTTATGAA
>CAYPDZ010000049.1:4246-5958 GCA_964409575.1 uncultured Muribaculaceae bacterium
GCATGTGTAGAATGTGTACAAGGATTGTATAGGTTCGACAGTGTATATATTATGTATCTAAAAAATATATAATATTACGAAATGTAAAAGGTAAATTAAATTTAAACAATTTTCTCTAAAAACATGTTTTTACATGTGTATAGAGAAAGTATAAGTACAATTTCAGTGTGCAAACTGAGAAAGGGTTAAACCATGAGTGTTCAATGTTTAAGTTCAGAGTATATTAGCAAAATTAATCCTCAACAGGTACAACAATGGGTTGAACAAGGTTTAGTAAAAAAACAAGGCGATCAATACTTTGTTACAGCCAATGGTTCAATGAGCTTTCCGGAGAGTTGTTTTGAAAAAGGCACTGACGGTCAAGTTAAAACATATAAAATGAATCCTAAGGGCACTATTGTGGAAAGAACGGCTCCAACGCGTAAGGGAGATGTTGTTGGCACTCCTCAAAAACTTTATTCTGCTACAGTTTCAGATATTATTGAAAGAATGGGATTGACTGATGATACTTTAAAAGCGGAATTTAAAACATTTTTAAGTTCTCAACAAGGTTTGACTGTTGATGAAAGCGGTAATATTACGTTTAGTAATGTAAACGCATTGAATACAGCTCTTAGTACTTTTGCACAGCAGCATCAAGCAAATTTTGTGGATCCAAATGCTCAAAAATACGTAGAATTTACTGAAAACTCAGATCAGGAAATTATTTCAAAATTGGGTACAGATGGTGCTATTGATGCTCAACCGACAGAACAAGGCGGACGCAGATATGTTGTTAAAAATGAACAACAATTAACCGGTACATTGACAGAACAAGTCGGAGAAACGACTTATGAAGCAGGCACTGCTCGTTCTGCAACACTGGAAGCAGGGTTGACAACTACAACTACGACAAGAGAAGGTGCTGTTACTGTACCAGAAAATCTCAGAGATAACAGAGCAGGCAGAAAACAGCTCAGAACTGATGCTCAAAGTGCTTACGCAGATTTGGTTGCAAATGCAGATCCTGCAACAAGAGATGCTATTGATCTTTATATCGCTGAAAGAAGATATAACGGTAAAATAGAAGATAGAATGCAAGAGTTGTTGAAATATAAAACAACAATGGGTGGCACAAAAGAGAAAGAAGCTACTCGTGATGGTGCAGATATTATACAGTTATATATTGATAATTATGCAAATGACGAAGACAAAGATAAATTAAATGCTTTGGTAACTCAAATACAAAATTCTACAGATGCTAATGACCAGCAAGCTATAATGAAAGCGTTACAAAATGCAAATATTATTGGAGCTGATGCAAATTTTGCAAATTTGCCGGATTCTTTAAAACGGAAAGGTGCACTTATTTGTATGGCACAAGCACAAGGGTTAGATTCGCAAAATCTTTTGAGGCTTATGGCAACTTATGATGTTATGAGTAACAGAACTACTGAGCAAATACTTAAAGATGACAGGTATTTTATTGAACAACAGGCTAAAGATTATGTAAAAAATCAACAAGCCGGTCAAGATATACAAAATACAACTGTTTATTTTTCTAAACAAGGCAGGAAAGGCGCTCCTGAAGATGGTAAAATCCATACCGATATAGGCAAAAAAGGACGCGCTTTAGTTCAAGCTTGTCCCGAAATGCTTTGCGATGAACTTCAGGCAAATCAGTACAAAGATGGACAAGACGGGTATTTTAAAGCTGAAATTAACGGTCAAAC
>CAYPDZ010000049.1:6058-8508 GCA_964409575.1 uncultured Muribaculaceae bacterium
AAGCTGTTCGTTTTAGAGGTCCGGAAGCTTATAACGGATTGTATAAATACGAAGATGGAACTCCGGTAAGCCCAAGAGATTTTGCAAAAGCATATCAGCAAAAAATTGATGGCATTATGACTGATTATAATTTCTTTGTATTCCCTGAACTTGAAGTTAATGGGCGCAAAATTGTTCCGGTTGAAAATTATGAAGCAGAGTACAGAAAGATTACTCCCGGAACAGATGGTGGACGACGTGGAGTTATTATAAATCCGCAGGGCAAACGTACTCTTCACGCTCAAGGTACAATTCGTTCATAACTAAAATATTAAATTTTGTAAAAACAATGCAAAAAACAGTAAAGTTTTTTCAAAAAAAACCGTTTATATACATGAAAAGTGTTCATGTGCAAAAACGAGGTCACTAATGAAAACAACCAAGTTTAATAAAAAAAGAATAATAGCATTTATACTAAGTTTATTGCTCGTAATGCAACAATCGTTTGCATTTCAGGTTTTGGCATCTACAATTACGGATGCTAATGGTAACGCAATAAATGCTAATGGTGGTGAAGGCGTTTGGAACGTTAGACCTGATGCTGCTAATGGTGACGTTGGTTTTAAACAATTTGGCAAAATTGACCTTTCTAATGGTGATGTTTTAAACTTTATTTTTAATTATCTTACACAAACAGAAGGTTATAAATATAATGGTACAACTTACGGCAAAGATTATACTCAGTCTTTAGATAATCCTATCAACACGTTTGTTGCATTGGTTAACAGCGGTGTAAATATTAACGGTCTTGTTAATGCATTGCAAAGTGTTGGTGGTGCTTTAAAAGACAACGGAAATTTAGTATTTATTTCTCCGGGTGGTATGGTTGTTGGAGCATCAGGAGTTTTGAATGTTGGTACTCTAACTGCAATAACTCCAACTCAAACATCTTATGATAAATTGACAAATTATTTGGATTTACCAAAAACAGAGCAACATTGGATATCAGGTGTTACTATTCAAGGTACCAATGGTGATAGCGACATTAATAATTGGACTTTCGACAAAACTTACGATACGACAAAAAATGTTGCCGTAACAACAGATAAAACATTTAACATAAATACCTTAACCGACGGTGCAGGTAATGTTTTGGCTATCGACGGTACAAAAGCTTTTACTGTTGCTAGTGGTGGTAAAGTCGCTGCAAGAGGTGATGCAACTATCAACGCAGGCACTGTTGGTATTAATGGAATTTTGCTTGCAGGTGTTGGTGATACTACGGTTGTTAACACAAACGATGCTGCAACAACTTTGTTTAATAATCTTGTTAATAATGACAACTATTCAGCAAATACATTTGCCAATGCAAATGGAAACATTGTTATTAAATCAGTAAATGATACAAATATTGGTAATGGTGCTATAGTCAGAAATCATGCAACAGGTACCGGTAATCAAACTACAATTACGGCAGGAAATGGTATTACTGTTGCAGGTGAACTTTCAAACAGAGCAGGAAGTATGACTCTGACAAACAACAAAGGTCAGCTTCTTGTAGACAGCACGGGCAATATTACATCTAACGGCAAATCATTATTGGTTGAAAATTACAATATCGGCAATATGGATATTAAAGGTAAAGTAACAAACACAAATTCCGCAGCGACCGTAAACTTTATAAACAAAGACTCTAACATGACAATCGGTCATGCTAATGTTGATAACAATATTACATCTAATGCAAAAGTTAATATTGCAGTTACAAACGGCGATTTGTTAAACAACGGTGTTAACAAAACATTAATCGCAACGACAAACAATGCTGATTTGAAAGTTACCGTTACAAACGGCGCAATCGGCACGGAAGTAGGTCCTTGTGCTGACGGTGTTTGTACAGGCATTGGCGCAACCGCAAGAGATTTGACAAAATCAGTTAATACAAATATTGCAGGCAAAATTAATGCCACAAGCACTAAAGGTGCAAGAAATACTTCTTTGATTAACATGGCAAGTTTGGATACAAATATGCGCGTTGACCAGATTAAGGCTGACGGTAGAGTGATTCTTCTCGCTGACGATTCAACAAATAAAGGTGCAAAACAATACAATATTGTAAATCGCGGAACTAATGGCACGCCAAACGTTGAAGGTACCGGTATTTCATTGATTGCAAGCGGAACTGTCGGCGAAACAAATAAAGCTTTAACTTTCAGACAAAATGGTGTATCTCCGATATTTACAGGTGATGACGCAAGAAATCCACATGTTTTGGATACAGAAAACAAACCGTCACAAGGTGTTGATATTCTTGCAGTTGGTGATATCAACGTAAAAGGACTTGATAACGGTAATAATAAAGTTAATACAAATGTTTGCGCAATGATTTCAAGAACAGGCAATGTAAACGCTGAATTTTCAGGTGATACTTACATTGACGAAACCACTGCGGCAAAAGAAATTAATATAAC
>CAYPDZ010000049.1:8608-11741 GCA_964409575.1 uncultured Muribaculaceae bacterium
ACAGGTCATAAATTTAATCGTTCAAGTTGGGTTAAAGATGACTCGACAAACACGCTTACAAACGCTAACAGCTCAACAACTCCTGTTTCTATAAGAGCAAAAGCTGTCAGACCTAAAGATGTTGAAGATATTGGTGAAAATGCAGCAGACCGTAACTACTATTACGGCGGAAGCTCTCAAGGTTTTGACCCTGATTATGACGGCGTAAACGGCGAAAGAGATATCGACAACCAAGGCGGCGAGGATGATGATGACAACCTTGTTGTACCTGAAGATGAAGAAATCGTAGTTGATACAGACACCGATAACGATACGGATAATGATACTGATACAGACTTAGATACTGACACTGATACAGATATTGACAGTGATACCGATACAGATACCGATATTGATACTGATACAGACAGTGACACGGATACTGATACCGATACCGATATGGACACCGATAACGACACTGATACGGATAACGATACAGATACCGACATCGACACAGATACCGATATTGACACGGACAGTGATATAGATACCGATACGGACACAGACACCGATATTGATACCGACACAGATAGTGATACGGATGCTGATACCGACACTGATATGGACACCGATAACGATACCGATACTGACAATGACACAGATACCGACATCGACACAGATACCGATATTGACACGGACAGTGATATAGATACCGATACGGACACCGATATCGACACCGACACGGACATTGATACCGATACGGACAGTGATACGGATGCTGACACTGATACCGATATGGACACCGATAACGATACCGATACTGATAATGACACAGATACAGATACCGACAGTGATACCGATATTGACACGGACAGTGACATAGATACCGATACGGACACCGATATCGACACCGACACTGACATTGATACTGATACCGACAGTGATACGGATGTTGACACTGATACAGATATGGACAGCGATACCGATACAGACACCGATATTGATATCGACACGGACAGTGATACAGATATTGACACAGACGACGATGAAGAAATCGACATTCCTGATATCAACTTCAAAGACTTGTATAAACAACGTGTTGTGACAGACAGAGTTGATTCAATCGATAAACGTCAATATATGAGGTTTAATACTAACGACACTTCAACACCTGTAGTATTTGAATCAGCTAACGAAAACGTAATTGCCGTAACAGACATTTCAAGAGGTGGTGTTTCATTGAAACACAACAAGAAATTGAAAGTCGGCGATGTAGTTCCGGTACATATCAAATACGGCGATTTGGAAGTTAAAGCGGATGTCAAGATTGTATCAGCAACGGATGTAAAAGCCGGAGCACAGTTCGTAAATATCGACCAAGCAACAGCAAACAAATTGTTATACTTGAGTTTGTTAGATAATGGAGAAGCTCTAGCCGGAGAAATTCCAAACATCACAGCAACGGTACAAGAAGAATAGCAAAAAGCTCCTTTTATAAGGAGCTTTTTTATTAAATACTTTCTTCAAACAAATCAAATCTTTCTGCATTAACTTCTCTCAGGAATTCAATCCAGCAGTTGTAATAATCAGCCAGTGCATAAATATAACCGGCGTTTATCGAGCGATAAGATTGTTCCATAACTATCAGCGTTGTAAGGCTCGATTTTCCTTCTGCATAATTTTTCTTTGCAACTTTAATCATATCTTTTGAATTTTTCAGCAAATTGTCGTTGTAATAATTCAAATTCAATTGTGCTGTGAGAAATTTTTCATAAGCACTTTGCAAATCATTAATTGCTTTATTTTCGGTTGAAGTGTATTTTAATTGAGCCTGCTCAAGTTCCATTTTTGCGTTTTGAATTTCGGGTTGATAAGTGTAGAAAAGCGGAATATTTACCAAATTTGCGCCGGCATAAGCTCCGTTCATATATGAGCCTGTTTCGCTCATTCCTTTTGTCATAAATCCGTATCCGCCCATAAATTGAACATCCGGAATTCTCAAACGTTCAGTGTAAACCAAATTCTTTTTTGCAACTTCAATTTCTTGTTTTGCTATTTTTATGTCAAATCTGTTTTTTATGGAATTATGCAAGATTGAATTGAATGATGGAAGTTTATCCAATGGCTTTGGACTTAACAGTGCAAGAAAATCTTCTTTATCGGAAAAATTTTCATCTTCTGCATCGTATTTTATATCAGAATTGTTCGCATTTATAACTTTGTTGAAGTTAAGCATTGCTGTTTTTACGTTTGCTTTTTGTGAATTTACTTGAATAACTAATTGATTAAGCGAAATTTCTGTTTGAATTACGTCTATTTCTTCAACTTCACCTGCCGAAACACGCTTTTTGGCGATATTTAAAAGGTCATTGAGGAGTTTTTGGCGAGCTTCAAGCGTTATCAAAATCTCTTTGGCTGCAACGAGGTTGACATAAGCCTCTCGAACATCCATTTTCAAATCAAATTCGGTATATTCAAGATTTTTTTGAGTAAGTTCTAAATTTGCAAGAGCAAGCTTTTTACGTGCATCACGTTTTGCAATTTCGATTGTTTCTGATGCGCCGACAGTTTGCGGGTTGCCTCTGCCTATATCACCTATGTTGAAAAAAGTATTTATTTCGGGATTTTGAAGTTTATTTGAAATTTTTACCTTGTTTCTGCTGATATCCAAGTTTATTTTTGAAGCTTGATAATCAATATTGTTTTTAACTGCAATATCAAGCGCTTCCGGCAGAGATATTTTTTTAATATCTTGTGCCAAAACGCTTTGACATGTAAAAATTATAACCAGTAATACCAAAAACTTTTTCATATTTATTAATTATATCATTAAAAAATTTTTAAGGTATACTTGAATATAAAAAGGAGAAATTATGACTGAAATTGTACAATATGAAACTTCTGGCACTTGTTGCCGATTGATGCAGGTAAAATTTGACGGAGATGTTATTACGGATGTAGATTTTATGGGTGGTTGCAACGGAAATCTACAGGGGATTAAATCACTCGTGCGCGGGATGAAAATTGATGACGTCATCTCAAAATTGTCAGGTATTAGATGTGGTGACAAATCAACAAGCTGTCCTGACCAATTGGCAAGATGTTTGACGGAGATAAAATCTCGTAGAGTTGAAAAAATTCAAAACTAAGGTGA
>CAYPDZ010000050.1:0-7349 GCA_964409575.1 uncultured Muribaculaceae bacterium
AGCATCGTTACAATATGGTTAAGCTTGCGATACAAAATAATCCTAAATTTGAAATTTCTGATATAGAATATAAAAGGAAAGGAAAATCATATACATATTTAACAATACAAGAGCTTTATGAAAAATATGATATTGACGGAAAAATTTATTTCATAATCGGCAAAGACGCAATAGAAAAGTTTGATACGTGGTACGAAGCAGACAAATTAAAAAACTTAATTGAATTTGTACAGTTTGACAGAGCTTCAAAAGATATTTCATCATCACAAATCAGACAAAGAATAAAGATGGGCGAACCTATCAAGGATTTAGTCACCCAGGAAGTAGGAGATTACATTGAAAGACACAACTTATATAAATAATTGGCTAAAAGAAAACTTGAGCGAGAAAAGATACAATCACACACTCGGTACCGCAAATTGTGCCAAAGAACTTGCCCCAAAATATAAACTTAACCCCGATAAGGCATATATTGCAGGTTTGTTACACGATTGTGCAAAATGCTTTTCAAATGAAAAACTTTTAGAAATAATAAAAGAGCATTTACACGTAGAAGAATGTGAAATGTTAAACTATAAAACACTTCATGCGCCGGTCAGTGCATATATAGCCGAAAACGAATTTGAAGTTACGGATACTGAAATTCTGTCTGCAATAAGATGGCACACGCTCGGAAAACTTGATATGACTGATTTTGAAAAAATCATTTTTCTTGCCGATAAAATCGAGCCAAATACGCGAGATAAGGAATATACCGACAAAGTCAGAGAAATTTTGAAAGAAAAAAACGGCTTAAATAAAGCTCTTTTGAAATGTTACAAAGAAACAATTAAAAGTTTGGTCAAACGTGATTTAAAAATTTGCTTGTTGACAATTGAAATTTACAATAAACTTCAAGATTTGGTACAAAATTAGCATGTTTATGTTAAAATTAATTTCAAAGTGAGGGTATTTTAATGAAGGTTTTGGAAATTAAGAACAATTTGGTTAAAATTGCATTTGATGCGACAGAAAATCTTGCATTGGGCGGTTTTGTCATCATTGAAGATACAAACAATCCGTACGTTGCACAGGTTATGAATTTAAAATCCGAACGCATGACAAATTATGCCATTGTAAAATTGTTATTTACTTTCAATGACGAAGGTATTTTGAAAAATTATAACGGCACAATACCATCACTTTCTGCAAATGTTTCAAAACTCCCGTCAAATGAGCTTTTGGATATAATTCCGGCAGAAGAACCGCTGATTTTAGGCAGTCTGGCTCAACAAGACGTTAACCTTAAAGTCGACAAAACTATTTTAGAAAATAACCTCTTGATTTGTTCAAACAGCTTGGCTAATACTACAACTCTTTTAGGCAACATAACCGAACAAATAAAAGAAAAAGCAGTTATTATTGATACAGAAGGACAATTTGAGTGGGAAAGAGCAATTGCTATCGGCAAAGACTTTAGACTACCGTTGAATTTTGACACAATTAATTATATTTATGAAAACGACCTTGAGGATGTTGATGCGGTCAGCAAGGCTATAATTCAAGATATATTTATTGAAGTTCAAGATTATATTCAAACTCTGCCTGAAAGATTTTTGCCGTTTGATACATTCATAAGCGTAATTGACGGTCAATACAGAGAAACACAGCTTCCGCAATTAATTCTTTTGAAAAATAAATTGTTGAAATACAAAGAGTTAAACGTGTTTGCCGATACATTGAAGGATATTTTGGCATTAAGTATTGTTGTAGAAAACGCAAAAAATATCAGCATTGATTTGTCAGAAATTCCCGAAAATCTGCAAAAAGAAGTCATCAGATATATTTATTCAATTCTTGGCGGCATAAATGAGCAAATATATTGCTTTGTTAAAGTCAATAATTCAAACATTACAAAAAGACTTTTAAAAAGATATATTGCAAGAGATAACGTATTTACAACAGTTATTTGTCCGCATGAGTTCAAATATATTGAGGAAATTAAAGAAGCTTCGCAAAACATTATTTTCTTTGCACCGCTTACGGTACAACACGATTTTGCAAGTTACAATTCGTTCTTGAGCAAATTGAATAACGACGAATTTGTGGTTTATGGTGCACATACGCAGAATATCCCATTTATCACAGAAATGACTCCCGTAAAAGAAGTGAAAGAACCGGAGATTGTGCCGATGCCGGAACCTGTTCAACAAGAAACCGTTGTAGAACCTCCTGTACAGGAAGTTATCGCAGAGCAACCTGCTCAAACATCCGACGATTTTCCGGAGATTAACTATCCCGATATCGCCGGAGAACAAGAAATTGTTGAGGATATTGCAGAAGAAGTAATTGAAGAAGCTCCGATTGTCGAGGATGATGAAATTATTACGGAAGCACCTGTTCAAGAGGATGAAGTTTACGATGAACCGATAGAAAATATTCTTGATGACAACGTCATTTATGAACCGATTGAGGAGATTTCTGAATTGACCGGTTCTGATGATATAGACGAGGAAATCGTTGATGAATTACCGCAAGAACTTTCTAATGACGAACTCGTAGAACAAGTAGCAAAGGATGTCGATAAAGCTCTATACGAAAAACTTCCGACAGAGGACGGAGAATTTGATACACAAGAGGAACTTACAGAAGACGACTTAAACCTTATTGATGATTTGTCTGTAAATGACGAAATTTCACTTGTCGGAGATGAGGATATACCGGAACTTGATAATTTTGAAGAAGAATTACCGCCTGTAGTTCCGATTTATCCGGCAGAGGAAAATTTGGATGATGAAGTGCAGACCTTTAATGCAGGTGACAGAGTTTCTACCGCAAAATACGGCGAAGGTATTGTAGAAAAAATGATTAAATACGGCAACAAAATGCTCTGCTCAATTGATTTTCCGCATATCGGCAGAAGGCTTTTAGACCCTGCAGTAACAGAAATTACAAGATTATCTTAAATTAGATGCACCTTTTAAATAAACAAACTGCGGAACAAAATCATTTTCGCAGTTAATGGCAATGAGCACTCTCAAGCACATTGCAAGCGAATTCGGAACATCAAGTTCATGAAAACACATCATTGCAACGTTATCCCAACCAAGTTCAAGACGTGCAAATTTTGCAGGGAATGCAGCGTTTAAATCTTGTGTTGTTGTAAAAATAACATGAGAAATTTTTTCAGGTGTAATTTTATTTTTTTTAATCATTGCGTGCAAAAGCTCAAGAGTAGCCTCTCTTAAAGCTTCTACAGAATTGTTTTCAACAGTAATTGCACCTCTAATTCCTTTAGTTATCATTTACGTATCGCACCTCTCGCCCAGTCAGCCGCATTCATTTCGCCTTTCCCCTCGGGTTTTACTTTCACAAGGAGAATACAATCCTTACCACAACCTACCACAACACCATCTTTTGCAACTTTTACGAACTCGCCGCATTCGCCAATGCCATCAACAACACGAGTTTCAAGGACTTTTATAATCTTGTCGTTATAAATAAAATGTGCAGACGGGAATTTATAAATGCCACGAACGAGGTTATGAATTTCTTTTGCAGGCTTTGTCCAATCAATCAAAGTTTCTTCCTTTGTAAGCTTGTTTGCCATACAAACACCATTTTCGCATTGTTTTTGTGGCATTATTGTATTTTCAACGAGCCCGACAAGCGTTTTTTCAAGCAAAACTGGTGAATTGTCACTGATTTTTTCAAACAAATCAACGCAAGTCATATCATCAGGAATTTGAATAACCTCACGCATGCAAACATCACCGCAATCAAGTCCGAGTTCTGTTATCATTGTACAAATACCTGTTTCTTTATCGCCGTTAATAATAGCACGCTGAATAGGATTTGCACCACGATATTTAGGCAAAAGCGATGCATGTAAATTTATTGTTTCGTATTTTGGAATATCCAAAACTTCTTGCGATAAAATTTGCCCAAACGCAAAAGTAACAAAAAAATCCGGATTTAACTTTTTCAATTCCTCTTGAATTTCAGGTTCTTTGCGAATAGATTTAGGCTGAAAAACAGGTAAACCTTTTTCGAGCGCGAAGTGTTTTATCGGCGACATTGTGAGCTTATGCCCGCGTCCTGCCGGTTTGTCCGGCTGAGTAACAACAGCCAAAACATTAATCTTGTCGGAATTATAAAGATATTCCAACGATTTTAACGCTATTGCAGGTGTTCCAAAAAATACAATATTAATCAAATTTTATTCCTCAATTAATCTCTCAGGCTCAATCGGCGGAAGTTTATGTTTGGCAAGAATTTCATCTGTTTCAAAACGATTTACGCAATGGTCAATAAACAAAATCCCGTCAAGGTGGTCGTTTTCGTGCTGAATTGCACGAGCTAATAACTCACCGTCTTTTGCCTCCAAAACAAAAGGCCTGCCATGCCTGTCAAGAGCCTTTACCATAATATCGGAATAGCGCTTAACGTCTGTATAAGCCTCAGGAAAACTGATACAACCCTCTTGTGCCACACAAGAACCTGATTTTTTGATAATTTTTGGGTTTATAAAAACAATCGGATTTAGAGGTTCATTATTTTTTGAAACATCAACAACAAACACTCTGTAATTCACACCAATCTGCGGTGCCGCCATACCTACACCGTTTTTGGCATACATTGTATCCAACAAATCCTGTACAAGTTCCTGAATTTTTTTAGAAACTTTGTGAACTTCTTTTGACGGTTCTCTTAAACTTTTTTCACCGTATTGCAAAACTCTTTTTACAGCCATACCTACCTCTCAATAAAAACATTATACCACAAAAATTTAACGAACATCCAAAAACTTGTGCATTTGAGGAATAAGTCTTACATTTTCGTATTTTGTCAAAAATTTATCTAAAATTTGGGCACAAAAATCAGAAGTTACAGACATTCCGTCTACTACCATTTCCGGCTGCAAAATAAGTTCTATTCCGTATTTTTTGCCTAATTCACAACATTTTGTAATTTCGTCATCGGTAATTTTATCGTTAAAAACAATTTTTGCAAAAGTTTCAACACCACGGCAAGCTTCAAAAAACTTGTCATGAAACTTGAAAGTATCTTTTATCCCAGTCGCACTCTCAAGTTTTATATCAGCCGAAACAATGTCAATAAAAGGTTTTACTTCAAGGAATTTATCAGCCAGAGTTGCATTTGTTTCAAGGTAGATTTTTTTGCTTACGCGAGGCAAAAAATCTTTCAAAAACTCACTCTGCAAAAGCGGTTCACCACCTGTCAAAGAAACTGAATGCACATCAGTATATTTATTCACTTCATCCGCAAGCTCACAAGGGTTGTAGTCTTTGCCATCCATAAACTCAGTATCACAATAATTACATTTCAAATTGCAATTACAAAAACGGACAAAAAGTTGTTTATATCCGACATACACGCCTTCTCCCTGAATTGAAGCGAATATTTCATTTATCTTAACCATTTAACAAATTCTCTCTTAAATTTTGTGCTGACAATTTTTTAAGCTTTTCATACAGCTTAATTTCATCATCCGACAAAATACAAGGAATTTCAATATCTATAACTACAATCATGTCACCGGATTTTCCGTTTTGTTTTACACCTTGACCAGCCAGTCTGAATTTCTGTCCGGAATGAGTTTTAGCGGGAATTTTTAACGAAATATTTCCGTCAAAAGTCGGTACAGAAATATTTCCGCCCAAAACCGCTTCACAAGGAGTAATCGGAACTTTAAAAATAATATTGTTTTCTTCAATTTGTATGCGTGAATTTTGTTCAATATTGATTTTTAAATACAAATCACCGTTTTTACCGCCATTTTTACCAAAATTTCCTTCATTGGCAACTCTTAGTTTTGTACCGTTTTTAACATTTTTGGGAATTTTTACATTTATTTTTCTAAGTTCTGATTTTTCACCGGTACCGTCACAAATCGGACAGATTGCACCATTAATAAACTTTCTGCCTTTACAATGAGGGCATTCTGATGAATGCAAAACATTAACAGTTCGTTCACACCCTTTCAAGGCATCCTTTATAGAAATTGATATTTCTTCGTTAATATCTTCACCGCGTTTTGGTTCAGTTTTTTTCTTTTTATCAAAAATATCGTTTATTTTTTTTGAAAAGTCTTTTTTGGGCTCAGTCTTTGGTTTTGGTTCTGATTGGTAAGTCGTTTTTTTATATTCATCTTTTGCCTTTTCAGAAGTCGTTTTAGTCTGAGTCGATTTAAAAAATCCGTTTATTGTGTCATACTGCAATCTTTTTTTAGCATCAGAGAGAGTTTCATAAGCTTCTGAAACATCTTTAAACATCTGAGCTCCATGCGGATTGACATCAGGGTGATATTTGCGCGCCAGAGTTCTGTATGCCGATTTTATTTCGGCAAAACTGCTGTCAGGTGTAACTCCGAGAATAGAATAATAGTTCTTCATATTTTTATATATAATGAAGCTTTAAAATTTTTCAACCTGCTCACAAATATCAGTTCGGTATTTTTTACCTGCAAAATTTATAATTTCCACATCCTCATACAACCCATGACGAGCTCTGGCAAGCGTTCCGGCAGTTTTTGTCAAAACTAAATTTCTACCGAAAATTGTTTCTAATTCCAAATAATCATTTTTTGGTAAAGCAAACGGTGTAACATCAGCTTCAACCAAATCAAGATTTTGAATAACATTTTTCTCTGACCGTGTTGACAAAACAACAGAAACAGAAGCCCCGTCAGAAGTTTTTATATTGTCATAATCATCCGCAAAAGAGCCGATAGCACATGCTTCAAACAATGTATAAACATTTTCATCAACAAGATTTAAAACAGCTTTTGCATCATGATCCGATAAGAATGATTTAAAATCCAAAACTACAAATTTGCCATCATCTTTCAATACGCAATCAATACCTAAAATACCTAAATACGGTGTTTCTTTTTTCTCAAGAGCTTGCAAAACATTTTCTGTAACGAGTTTCATCACAGAATTTTCAACATCACTTGATACTTTATAATCAGGTGTATAAACTCCGGTGCCTTCCGTTAAAATTCCACCGTCACCATCCTCCATAAATTTATAGTTTGCAACTGTTGCCAAATGCACCGCACTGTATCCGTCTGTCACAACATAAACAGTAAATTCATGTCCGTAAACATAATCCTCAAAGACAACCTTTTCTTCGCCTTTAGCAAACAAATCTTCCGTAAAAGTTTTTGCTGTCAAAAAAGTTGTACAAACCAATCTGTCAGTTCCATTTGTAGCTTTATCTGTTCTAATAACTTGTGGCATTGGAGCGTTTTTCAGATAATCAACTGATGTTTGCAATTTGTCATAAACGGAAAAACGCGGAGTCGGTATTCTCAACCTATATAAAAACTTTTTACCGGCAGAACG
>CAYPDZ010000050.1:7449-10845 GCA_964409575.1 uncultured Muribaculaceae bacterium
GCATATTCTTTTGCAGATGCCCCGACGATTAAAACTTTTTTCTTTTCCATAATCTATATTCTACATAAATTATACGATTTTGTAAAGATTTTTTAAAATTTTCAAAAAAAATATGTTATAATAATTACAAAATAAAAAAAATCATTAACTTTATAATGAGGTAGAAATGGCAGGTATTGTAAATTTATTATCAAATTTGTTTGTTCCGCAAACAACACAAGTAACGGCACCCGTGAGGAGTACAAGTCCTTATGCAAACAACCCGTTTGTAAATTATAACGGAAACAGCTTAAACACATACGCAAAAAACACTCCCGTACGTGGCGGTTATTTCGCAGGTTATTACAACGGTAAACAAAATATCGTCGGACAACGCTTGTTTATTGAAGTCTAAGCGATTGACAAACTTCTCCGAAAGCGTTATAATGTGAAGGAGGGAAGTTATATGAAAAAACACTTTTTTGGATTTACGCTTAGCGAAGCACTAATGGCATTAACAATCGTTGGGATAGTTTCAGCATTGACTGTTCCCACTCTTGTAAAAAATTATCAAAAACATACTTATTTGTTGTCCCTGCAAAAAGTATATGCTGAACTGCAACAAAATCTCACAATATTTCAAACCGAAAATTACAGAAACAGAACCATATATGGCTCCAGACTTCACTTACAAACAGGATACACTATTGACACTACTGCCGGTTACTTTTTAAAAAATTATTACAAGATAAATAAAGATTGCGGAACAACAGCTCAACCTTGTTTTGCAGCTTCGTACTCGTCTATTAACAACGGTACTGAAACTGCGTTTAGTTGTAGTAACGGTTATAGTGTACAGTTACCAAGCAGTGCAGCTGTTTGTTTAATTCCGGCAAGAACATCAAAAATGGAAAAATTCTCTCCAACCGGCAATAAAATTGTAACCATCAAACATCCTGCAGTGATTTACATTGATACAAATGGAGCAGAAGTGCCAAATATCGGTGGCAGAGATATGTTTACGCTCAATCTATATGAAGATTTCAGCATTGATGTAGTTAACCCGGACGCAATAAAAGATGGCACTGCAAAAGCAGATAGAGAAGAACTATATAACGATAACTGTCTGACATCAACTACCGGAGTCGGCTGTTTCGGCAAAATTTTGAACGAAAATTGGAAAATGAATTATTAGAGAGGATATATGATGAAAAAACAAAACGCATTCACATTGGCAGAAGTCTTAATTACACTTGGTATAATCGGTGTAGTATCGGCATTGACGGTGCCGACTTTGGTAAAAAATTACCAGCAAAAAGCTCAAGCTGTTCAACTAAGAAAGGTAATTACAGAGATTGAAGGCGCTATAGATATGTTTATCACGGAAGAAGGAAAAACAAGATTAGCAAACACCTCAATTTCAAGCTCCAATGGAGTTGATACTTTCATAAAGAATCATTTTAAAACCCTTAAAACTTGTTCGTCTTCAAATACGAGCGAATGTTTTGCTAACGAAAAATATTTGTCAATAAGCGGAACAGAAAAAACATTTACTTGTAGCGGAGAATCTTATGTTCTGGCAAATTCTGCAGCAATATGCGCCAAGGCAGATGGGGGTAATATTGAAATGTATATTGATATTAATGGAAACCAATCGCCAAACATTGGTGGCAGAGATATGTTCCACGTGTATGTTCACCAAGCTGACGGCAGAATCTATGACGGTATTAGTCTTACTAGTGGAGGAAGTAGCGCTCATGGTAGCCATGCTTCTCACCACACATCACATCATAGTACGTCAACACCTCAATGTACTACAGATTCATTTGGAACAGGATGTTTTGCAGAATTGCAAAACAATAATTGGGAAATGACATATTAAAATACTTATTTGCAATCGATAAGACTGCAAGTTATAGGGTGCGTATAAACGCACCCTTATTGCCTATTTGAAGTCGATAAGACGTTAGGACGATAAGTCCTTTATGTTTTGCTTACGCAAACGAAATAGCCTTTTTCTGTCAGACACCCTCTCCCATTGGAGAAAGAAAAAAATCGGGACAAGCCCGACATTTTATTTGCATTAAAAACTCCCTAAATCATACGACATTAGAACTTTTTGTACATAATCTTTATAAAGAAATTATTGATTTTGACAGTTCAAAAGTTATAAGCTTGATAAATGACTTCAAAAAATCGGCATAAATTTCAAAAACAACATTATTTTCTAATAATTTTATAATTACAAAATTACAAGTACTAAGAATTAGCCTGAATGATAAATAGCACAATACTTTGAGTATGTAATTATTTAGTAATAAATTGTAATTTTTGTAATTGCCTTGTTTCTTATGCTATAATTGGCTTATGACACAAAGAAGTTCGGCATTGGAAGTCTATTTTTATGCAACAAGTTCAGGCAATGAACCTGTAAAAGAAGCTCTTACATCGGGTGGGTCAACAGCTAAAAGTAATGAATACTTTTGTTCAAAATACAATGGTATGAATGTTTGTATAGATGATGTTAAAGGCGAAACTTTAGCTTCAAGCAATTTTACAGCTTTAGTAAAAGGTGTATACAAAGGTGTTCCTCGTACTAAAATGTTACCTTATGGTAAAGGTGTTGAGTATATCAACACTTGCAGTCCATTAGCATATTTAACAAATGAATCATCAGATACCTTACTAAAGTAGAAGAAAAACGGTTATTTACTGAGATTGAAAAGAAATACGAGGTGTTAGACAGATACACTCGAAAAAAGAAAATAGTACAACCGTATTTGTATCTAAAACCTATCATAATCACAGCACTTCAAACTGGAATGAGAAAAGGTGAAATACTAAACCTAGAGTGGGAGAATATCAATTTTGAATATGGATATATTGATTTATTAAAAACAAAGACAAACAGGCCTAGAAAAATACCTTTATCAACAGGCTTAAAAGAGATGTTTAAAACACATGAAAGGAAATCTGAATATGTGTTTACTAATCCAAAAACTAATACAGCTTATAAAAGCATAACAAAGGCTTTTAATGCCGTTTTGGGAAAAGCTTAAATTCAAAATTTTAGATTCCACGATTTAAGACATACTGTAGCAACAAGGCTTGTTGAGAAGAATATTGATTTATTTGTTGTTCAAGACATATTAGGTCATTCAAAAATAACAACTACACAAAGATATGCTCACCCTGTACCCCAAAGAAAACTTGACGCTGTAGAAATTCTAAACTCTTACACTAATTAGCCCTCTTAATGAGGGCTTTTTATTAAAGTTGCATAAGTCTGCATTTTAGTTTCACTATCCTGCGTTTAAGTTTTGAAAATCAAATTACCCACAGATTACACATAGAAATCTAAGCAATAAAAAAGAAGGTCTTAAAACCTTCTTTTTTATTAGCGGGAGACGAGGCTCG
>CAYPDZ010000051.1:0-10602 GCA_964409575.1 uncultured Muribaculaceae bacterium
ATACTTGTCAT
This sequence comes from uncultured Muribaculaceae bacterium, assembly GCA_964409575.1. Lineage (GTDB taxonomy): Bacteria > Cyanobacteriota > Vampirovibrionia > Gastranaerophilales > Gastranaerophilaceae > Stercorousia. Next base: position 12 of record CAYPDZ010000051.1, read on the forward strand.
CAAGACCAGTTCTCAAATCAAGTTACAGGAACAGCATGTGTAGCGATACTTTACGATACATCAGGATTTTCAAAACCAAACACAAGTGGTAAAGACTTACGCTCAATAAACGTAAAGAGTTTAGGTAGCAAATGTGCGTTTGAGATTGGTGGAACTTGTTATGGAACACCGTTCTTTCCGACACCTTTAACCAAAGCGGAATGCGAAGAGCAAAAGGGTAATCTCGGGATAAGTGAGTGTGGAGTTGATACCGATTACTGGGCAGGAGCTGTAAAAGCTTGTGGTGGTGTACAAAACATGCCAACATCCACACAATTAGCAGAGATAGCAAATTACATCTACAACACAGACCAAGTACAAGCTGAAGACGATACTACACATGACATAACAATGTCCACAAATAAAGCTTCTTCTTTAGGTTTTACACTAAACTCCTCTAACGCGTTCTACGTTTGGTCAGGTGAGGTGTACTACAGAAATGCATACTACCGCTTCTTCAACCCTGACTACACGCGCTGGCGATACAACTACCGTGGCTACAGCAACAGCGACTTACATGCGGTATGCGTACAATAAAAATATTTCAAGGTCAGGTATATCCTGACCTTTTTATATTTATTAAGTGATGTTACGAGAATACGTGTAATTATTTGTCTTTTTTACAAAAATTTAATAGAATATAATTGGGGAAAATATTTGAGGGATATAAATGGAAGATACCGGAGCTAAAACTTTATCACCACAAGAAGTTAGAAGCATTTTGAATACAGATAACAAAGAAATAGTTGAACTTTGCAAACGTGCAGCAATTTTGCCAAAGAAAAACAGCAAGGGTCAAACTTATTTTTCTTATGATGAAGTTAAACATTTAAGAGAAATTCAAGCGCAAAAAACAGCGATTACAAACCCTGTTGCACCAAGACATTCTTCTGCTGTATTAAGTATCCTCAATACCCTCAAAGATATGGAAAATACCCTCAGTTCTCAAATTTCAAAAGTTATTGATGAAAAACTTGAAGGTATGGATGAAGTTGTTGTTGAATTAATCCGTTGCAAAACTGACAACGAAACTCTCAAACAAAAAATTATCGACCTTAACAAAGAAGTTTATCAACTTAAAAATGACCTCAACAGTTACAAACATGTAGGTTTGGGATTATACAAGAAAAAAGAACGTCACGTTTGGGAATAGTGCCAAAGGCACGACAACATATGGGTGTTGGTGAAACTTATTAGCCACAAAACTTAGATTCTGAAACAAGGATGACATAACAAAAAAGGAATTAGAAAATGGCCGTAAAAGAAGAATTGACAACAAATTTGGAAGAAAGAAATAAAGCCCTTAAATTAGCTATTGAAAAAATTGAAAAAGATTTTGGTAAGGGTTCAATAATGAAACTCGGTGACAAGGCAACCGTTAATGTGGATGCAATCCCGACCGGTGCACTTGCTCTTGACGTTGCGCTTGGTGTTGGTGGTATTCCTCGTGGACGTATCATTGAAATTTACGGTCCTGAAAGTTCAGGTAAAACTACCCTTGCTCAACATATTGTTGCCGAATGCCAAAAACGTGGCGGGATTGCAGCCTTTGTTGATGCTGAACACGCTCTTGACCCTGAATATGCAAGAAATTTAGGCGTTCAAGTTGATGATTTGCTAATCTCTCAACCTGATACAGGTGAACAAGCACTTGATATTACCGAAGAACTCGTTCGTTCTGGTGCTGTTGATATTGTTGTTGTTGACTCTGTTGCCGCACTTGTTCCAAAAGCTGAAATTGAAGGCTCTATGGAAGATCAGCAAATGGGGTTGCAAGCTCGTTTGATGTCAAAAGCTTTGAGAAAATTAACAGGTGTTATAGGAAAAACAAACACAACTGTAATTTTTATCAACCAATTACGTATGAAAATCGGTGTTATGTACGGTAATCCTGAAACAACAACAGGCGGAAATGCTCTAAAATATTATGCCAGCGTTCGTATGGAAATCAGACGTGTGGAAGGACTTAAAGGTGAAAACGGTGATGTTGGTAACCACGTTAGAGTTAAAGTTCTGAAAAATAAAGTTGCGCCTCCGTTTAGAACTGCTGAATTTGACATCATTTTCGGTAAAGGTATTTGCAAAATCGGCAACATTCTTGATGTTGCGGTTAATCTTGATATCGTTAAAAAAGCAGGTGCATGGTTTAGTTTTAATGAAGAAAAACTCGGTCAAGGCAGAGATAAAGCAAAAGAATTTCTCAATTCAAATCCGGATATTCTGGCTGAAGTCGAAAAACTTGTCAGAGAAAAACTCGCACAACAAGGATAACGAAAAAGCCCGCTATTGCGGGCTTTTTCATATAAGAATCAATTTAATTGATTCTTTCGGAGGTTATGAAAAAAATTAGTCTTCAGATTCTATTTTCTGTCTAATAAGGTCTTTTCCAACTGCTTGTCCTTTAACTTTAATCCAGCTGTCTTGTGTCGGAGGGATATCATTTTCTTTATCTCCTGGGAACAAAATGCCGTTCAAAAGAATATTTTCACCATATTCGTCAGACATTGGTTTCTTAGAGTCGTAACCTAAAAGATTTCCTTGGTCGTCAACTTTCGGATTTTCAAAATCATATAAAATACCTGATTCTACTGAACCACGGTACACATATTTTCCTTCATTCGGTCCTGATGTAGCTTTCGGATATACAAAAATCTTTCCGCCATCTTTACCGCTTTTGCCGTTTGAATGAATGAATGTTTTAACACCGTCTTCATTTTTCATAAGACCGCTTACATTACTTGTAATAATACCGTCTTTTGTCACAACTGTAATATCACCCGGTTGAACCAATGTAAATCTTACATCATTTTTAATTGAATCAGCTATTTCATGGTCATAACGAAGTTCATCTTTGTTTGACAATTTTGTATTAAGAGTTAAATTTTCAGGTCTATCGTATTCCCAGTTACGTAAAGCTTCAACATATGTTAAAACTTTGCCGTCTGTTCCATCTTCATTACCTTCAATATCAGTGTCAGTAACATCACCAACATATCTGTTTAAAGAATCCGCTAATTCCCAAGGGAAATCAATTTCCTTATCACAATCGTTACAACCGCCGCCTACATTAACAGTAGCATTAGCATTTGCTTCAACTTCATATTTTTCACAAGATGTTGTACCGATAGCCATTGCAGGCAAGAATATTGCCATAAGCACAGGTCCTTTCATACTGCTCATAAACCCTTTTGATGGTTTAGCCGCAGGAAGATTTTCCTGTACCTTTTTATTATTATTGTTGTTGTTTCTACCTTCAAATTTTACGCTACTAAATGAATTAATTGCTTTAACGTTCATGTTTTACCTCCATATGTATTGTGATTATACTAAAAACAAACAAAGTAAATTTTGTTATTATCAAAAATTATTTTAATATTTATTTACAAAAAAATTACTTTATTTGAAAAACACATTTTGAACAGTGTGCTTTTGGATGTAAAACAAGATTATCCTCTAAATCATACATCCGTTCAACTTTAGTCGATAAAGGGGCACCGCATTTAGGACATTTTAATCCGCCTGCGCCGTTTAATATAAGTTCTTTCAAACTGTCAATGATTTTTTCAGATACAACATCCGTACTTCTCAAATCAAGTTCAAGCCTGCGGATTTCTTCCGGATGACACTTTAAACCTTTAGCCAAGCTCTGACGAACCGTTACAGCTAAAAATAATTCTTTTCCGGCTTCAATATCTTCTATCAAATCCAAATCAAGGTTTGCTCTCATCGCTAAACCCTTTGGTGAAAGTCCCAAGTCATCTCTCTTTTGTTGTACAAATTGTGCCAGTGTCTTTTTCATACCGTAATTATAACACAAAAAAAGAGCCCCGAAGGGCTCTTTTTTATATTGTGATTAACCTTAGTGGACTTTTGCCCAAGCTTCAGCTTCAGCTTTCCATTGATTAAAGAATTTGTAGTTATAATTTGCTGTACTATATGCATTGTCCAAATTAGTCTTTTTATCATTGTAATATTTGTCTGCATCTACAGCACCTTGTGTATCAAATGAAGACAAGTTGCTTGGATAATGTTGTAATGTAGTACCGTTTGTTCTGTCAATTAAACCTATTTCGGTTCCATTGTTACCCATATTTGACATTACGAACTGTTCTTTCCATTCACCGCCATCTTTTTTGTAGATGACTACTGCATTTTGGTGTGTATTTGCGCCATCAAAGAACTCGTTTTCAGGCTTCATCATGATTTCAGTTCCATCACTGTTTTTGACAACAACACTGCCATCATCTTGTTTAACTGCTGAACCGTCAAACGAAAGTTTAACTTCTTTAGCATCTTCAACGACATTGTAATCATCATCGAATACTGCCGGTTTAACTCCTGAGAATGAACCTTGGATATGCGGGCTACCTGAAGTTACATCTTTGAGTAATTGCGGTGTTACAAGTTTCATTTCAAAACCTTTTGCCGCATTATCATATGAACCTTCTTGAGCTTGAAGTCCCATAGTAATAGAACCGTTTTCGGGTGCTACAAGTCCGGCTTGCGCAAACATTTGATTTAATGTTGCCGTAGCACTGTTACCTTTGATAGTAACATCATCGCCAACGTTATGTATTAAACCGTTATCAAAAGCGACCTGTGCTTTACCGCTATCAGCTTTAAAATCATATCCGACACCATCTTTTGTTATAAGTTTATCATTAATTTGGTGAATGTACGATACAACATTACCTGCACTTAATTCTTGTAAGTTGCTGACATTAACCGGCAATTTTACCGCATTTGGAGCATTACCGATGGTTATATATGGTTTAACAGCATCTGTTCCGGAATTGTAATCATAATCATATTTAAATTTTACACCATCCGATGTTTCCGGTTTAAGGTTCATGTTTGCCAATTTCTGACGGTTTTCCGAAGAAATATTCATAAAATCCAGTTGTTCCGGATCGTTAAGAATATTTTTTACGTAATCTGCCATTTGCTTATTTGTAACATTAACATTCACATTTACCGGCGGTTCATCTCCAAATATACCGTCATCTTTTGAACAACTTGTAAGAGCTCCTGCACCTACAACTGCGGCTGTTGCCACTGTGGCTTTAGTTGCTGCTGCTGTTGTAACAACAGGGGCTGCTGCAACAACGGTAGCAGTGCCGACTCCAATACCCAAAAGTGTTGCAAGTCCTCGTCCGGCTTTTCTAATATAACCACCGGAAGCACGATTACCCCAATCATCTACTTTTTTAATAAAATCGCCAACTTTGTCTAAAAATCCTTTTTCAGGTTCTTTAGGTTTATTTTTGTAAGTAACTTTAGTTCCTTTAGCAAATAACTGAGGAGTACCATCGTAACCTTTAGCATAATCTATTTCAAATTCAACACTTCCATTTGAGTGTTCAATACGTGTAATACCATTTCCGGTATCAATTCTTTTAGCACCTCCATGCTTTTCAACTGCTACACCTTTGCTTAAATCTTTTCTACCGTTACCGGAAAGTCCTTTTGTCAAATTTTGTTGTGCCTCAGAAAGTTTTACTTTATTATTAGCTTTTTCCAAATCAGCCCGCTGTTGCAGAGTAAGCTCAACATAGTTTTTTGGCTTTACAGCCTTTTTTAGCCAATCTGGAGTCCATCCAAAATTACCACTCATTCAATTTTCTCCTTTCAATGAAACTATATAACCTTCTATATACCCTTTTATCGGCATAGTTTAAAATTTTCTTTAATAATTTTTTGTAAAAATTGGTTTAATTTTTTAAAATTCCCGTTATAATTGAATTTCAGCGAAAAATTTGATTTTACATTCTGTAACATAATTATTTAAAATCCACTTGAAATTTGTATAATTAAGGTTATAATGATTGTACGAACATTGAAACAAGGGGACGTCCGGATTAGACAGGATGCTTGATTAATATAGGTTGCGTGTCCGAGCGCTGTTCTCGGTTATCAACGAGCTAAGCAAATTAAATGCTGAAAACAACGTAATTAAAGCTGATTTTTCAAGAGCATATGCTCTTGCTGCGTAAGACGCAGACAGCCACTTCATTAACCCAGCTTGCCGGTTAATGGGGTCCACTATGCAAGATGCAGTGCGCCAATGATGGTAAGCGTATCAAGATAACCATCAAAGGTTTAGAGTTTCCTTCAAATAAAACCTAGGACTAATTTAAGGGTAATGATACTTTCCTGAATTAGTTGAGCGAATAAGTATCTACACACGTAGAGATTTATGTTGGTCCATTTTGGACGCGGGTTCGAGTCCCGCCGTCTCCAGTTTATGACTTTTTCTTAAATTTAATAAAGCAGAAAACGCGGGACGCGGTGTTATTGTTAGGCTTGCGCCGTCGAATAAAAGTTCGATTGTTAATAATTTCATCAATTCCGCTTTTTCTTGTGGTGTTTGGCGCAAAAACAATGAATAAGCGTCTTTTGAAAGTTCGATTATAAGATTTGCCCTATCAATTAAAGTTCGATTGGACGACGCGGTCTTATTAAATGCAAATAAAGTGTCGTCAAGTTCCTTTTGCCACGCGTCCCGCTTATCAAAATAAAATTCGTCAGAAATTACACCGTCCATGCGGTCATCATATAATTTGCTTAACCGTCGATTTAAAACATCAATACGATGTTTCATTTCGGCGGTTTTTTGTTCTATATAATCATTGCCCTGATTTACAAAGTCTTTGACTTGTTCTTTCAATCTTTCAAATTCGGAAACAGGCATGGAAAGTTCTTTTAAAAAATCCGCGAAAGATTCTTCGATTTTTTCTTCACGAATTGACGGCTTCGATTTATCAAGTTTTTTCGCATTAGTACAATGATAATAAATATATTTACCTTTTTTGATTTCGCCCGTTAGCATACAACCGCAATTTTTGCATTTTATCAAGCCCGTATAAGCAAAACCATGTTTAACGGGTTTTGTGGGGGTTTTAAGCGCAAGTAATTTTTGAACGATAAAATATAAGTCCATAGGGACAATCGCTTCGTGTTGCGCGCTTGAATAATGTTTCCCGCGATATTTGAACGCGCCTATATAAAAAGGATTATTCAAAATACGTTCGATATTTTTTTCCGTGCATTTATGCCCGTTCGGACGGAATCCGTCTTCGGTTAAAGTTTTTGCAACTGAAACATAAGTGTGGCGACCCGTTGCGTATAATTCAAAGGCTTGTTTAATATAAGGCGCGGAAGCAGGGTCAACAACAACAATTCGTTTTCCGCTCTCTAATTTTTCGCTTTTATATCCTATCGGGGCTTTATGCGGATAATAACCTTGTTCGGCTTTTTCCTTTAAACCTTTTTTGATTTCTTCGGACAAATTATCAATATAGTTTTTCGCCATTAAGACACGGATTCCGTGCATGAACTTGTCTTGACTTCGGCTTGTTTCGCTTAATATTTGCCCCTCTTTAACAAAATGAATTGCAACGTCTTCGATTTCGTCAATCAAAACATAATCTTTTAAATTCCTATAAAGACGGTCGGTTTTTTCGACAAGAATTGTTTTAACGTCTTTATGCTTTTTCATATAAGACAACATTTTATTGAATTGAGTTCGTCCCGCTTTTTTCGCCGTTTCGGCTTCGACAAATTCTTCGACAATTTTTAAATTATTTTTGATTGCGTATTCGTGCAAAAGTTTAATTTGCGCAGGAATAGAGAAGCCCTCTTTTTCTTGACGGTCAGAGGACACGCGGGCATATAGAACGCATTTAATTTTATTCGCCGTCTTCGCTATCGCCATGATTGCTAAAATCCCCGCAAAATTCAATTGGTATATTGTGCGCGTCCGCATATCTTGTCAATGATTGCATTATAAGCATTTTTAGCATATTTTCATTATCAAACGCGGTCGAAAATTTATATTCGTTATGCGTCTTCGTGAATATTTGCAAAACAAACGCTTTTCTTTTATATGTCCATGTTCGGATTGATTCAATGTCGGACACGTTTTCGGTCAATACTTCGTCGCCTTGCTTAACATACATTATTTGATTTTCAAAATTAAGCGCGCATTTTCCCGCTTTAAGTTTGCTTATCGGGTTATGATTTAACGTCCCGCTAACAAAGTTAAGATTGAAACCGAATTTTGCTTCTTTTGGTTGAAAAGCATTTTTGAATAATTGTTTAAACATAACAGCCCCCTTTTATAATCTTATTCGGGGCAGTATGCGCCCGAAAACTTGAAAATCGACATCACGTTCAATAAAAAACGGCTCGTATTCTTTATTTACCGAAATACATTTGATTTTATTTCCCGCGCGATTTATTTCCTTGACGTAGCATTGCCCGTCATATCTAAAAGCGTATATTTGCCCGTCGGTCAAATTTAAATCCGATTCGTCAATGATTACACGGTCGCCGTGATGATATTCGGGGAACATGGAATTTCCGCTAATTTTAACCATTTTGCAATTTTTCGGATTTACGCGCATGCCCCGTTCAGACATTAAAAAACGCGAATCAATGACAACAATTTCGGAATATTCGTCCAAAACTTCGCAACCATAACCCGCAGAAAGAAACACATCGGGGAAGTATTCAATTTGCGCAAATTCGATATTCATTCGATTTTCTTCTAATTGTTCGACAAATTTTGTCATTTGGCATGCCGAATCGGTCAAAACTACATTAAAATATTTTTCAAGTTTTTTTATTTCGTCGAAATGCAATTCCGACCCGTTACCCTTGCGAGTGCTTACAGTCGACGTTTTTATATTCAAAGCGTCGGCAATTTTTGAATATGGGATTTTGCTATTTGTTAAGTTTTGCAAAGTGTCTTGTAATTCTTCAAAATTCATAGTTCTAACCCTTTTTTATAATGCTTCAACTACATCTTTTGAATGAATGTTCGATATTTATTTGACAAACATTCTATTTTTATTCTATTATTTAATTAAGTTATTCACTAACTCAATAAGTCATTAAGTTAGTTAATTAGATAATAACACAAAAACAAGAAGCGCAATATTAGTGCTTAATTTGTGGTGCAAAAAATAGAGAGAAAGAGGACAACATGGCAGAGGAAAAAGAGTTCAAGACGGGATTTAATACTACGTTAAGAATTGCAACAATTCAAACAATGGACGAATACGCGTCGAAATTAAATTCAACCCGTGCGAATATCGGTCGAAAAATTATTGAATATTTTATCGAACATAACGACGTGGAAGACTTGCAAGAATAGGCGAAGCGAACAGGCATGGAAGTTTGTATCAAAAAGCCAGTTTATAAAGGGTCAAACGGTATCAGGTTTTTAAATTGTGATTACTTTGATGAAAGATTATATGGTTTTAAAAGCAAAGTACTAATTAAGTACAACCTTTTTGACTTAACGAGCATAAAAGTATTTACTCCAAAAGGTGAATATTTATGCACAGCCGAAAGAGTAACCGAAACACATCCGATGGCAAACATCTTGGGCGATGTGAAAGATTTTGAGGATTATAAGCAAAAAATTGTTAAACAACGACAGCTGAAAAAGAAAACTATTAATTCTGTAAAACAATATTTAAGCAATGAAGAAGTTAAGTTTATCGAGCAGAAAATTGATGAACCCCAAAAAGTTGAATTCAAACCTCGTTCAAATACTTTTCAAACTCTGTTCAAAAATAATTCAGAAAAATATGAATATTTAATAATTCATAATCCTCAAGATGAATGGATAGAAAAATTTAAGCAAACAAAGGAGTATAAATTGCTTTATGAATAAGGTTTTTGTAAAAACTACTAATGTTAAAAACTTTATAGGACTTGTTGAAAATCTGATTAACAAACCTAAAAATATTCCAAAAATGGGACTCGTATATGGTGAACCGGGGCTTGGAAAATCTCAGACGGCTTTGTTGCTTGCATGTAAATATGATGCAATATACTTGAGAGCAACGAATTTAATGACGGGTCGGTGGCTTTTAGAAGAACTAGTCAAAGAATTAGACGAAATTCCAAGATTTTTAACTTCTGATAACTTCAATTTAGTCGTAAAAAAGTTAAAACAGGAACCAAAAATGATTTTTATTGATGAAATTGATTATTTGATGAATAACTATAAAACTATTGAAACTCTGCGAGATATTCACGATGAAACAGACTGCCCAATAATATTTATTGGTATGGGGTTAGCTCACAAAAAGTTAGAACGATACAAACATCTTTTTGATAGATTTTCAGAAATTTTGAAGTTTGAAACTTTTAGAATAAATGATTTATGTCAGATTGTAAATCAATTATCTGAAGTTCCATTTACACCCGATGCGATTGAGTATATTCATAGAAAATACAATAGGTTTAGGCAAATTGTACAACTGATAAATCAGGTGGAAACATTTGCAAAAGATAATAATTTAGCAGAAATTACAAAAGAAGTTTTGGAGCAAATTGTATGAATATAGAAAAATTAGCAAAACATTTAAAAGAATTTACACTTGATGAAATTGAAATGATTGCGGAATGTGATTGTAAAACAGAACTTGAACAGCTTTTGAACAGGGGTAAAATAGTTTTTAAACAAGGTTTGTATAAATATATAGAAGAAAAGCTAAAACAAGAATTTATTATTTGTGCTATGCAAACTACAAACTTT
>CAYPDZ010000052.1:0-10580 GCA_964409575.1 uncultured Muribaculaceae bacterium
TAAAAAAAATTGTTACAAATTAAACAAAAATTTACGTTATGAAACATTTTGAAATTTCTGGCATGGTTTATGCTACATTAGAGAACGTAGAAGGAATAGTTTATAGGAGATTATAAATGTCTGAATACTTGAGCAAAGAAGAGATTAAACAATGGAGAAGCTCATTAGAAAAGATTACATTAGAAGAATTTGCTGCCAGATTAGGGAAAAAAATAGAGGAGGCTAAGCCTACTAACGACTTGATAGATATTGTGCTAAAAGGAAAGCCTGTCGTTTCAAACGAGCCGGAGTGGAAACAAAACCACGCAGAAAGATTAAGCGCAATAGCTGAACGTGCGTACGAACGCGAACAACAAATCGCACCGACACCGTTCTCTATCCACAGAATTCAACTTGATGAAGCTGTTGAACAAGAAACTCCTAAAAAAGCACCTGTAAAAACAACGAAAACTAAAGTTGAGAAAAAGACTGTCGCCAAAAAATCAACTCCTGTTAAGAAAACCGCAAAAACTAAAACTCTCAGAGAAGAAGTCAGAGTTGTTTTCAAAAAAGCGTTAACTGACAGAGAACAAAAAGTATTCGATCACTTTGCGGAAAACAAAGGCAAAATAGTTTATGCTAAAGATTTGGCGGGCATTTTGGACTTGCCGAGAGATTATGTATATAAATACATCAAAAACCTCAGAGCCAAAATCGAAGGCGATAAACTGGAAAATGCCGACAAGGGCGGATTTATATTAAATATCTAAAAAAAGCGCCATCGGCGCTTTTTTATTTTCTCAATAATAAGTTTATTCCCGCTGTAAAATAGCTCTTTACCTCAGCCAAAGACCTTATTCTTGATAACATTTTTAAAATATACAATGGTCTTAAATAAAATCTTTTTATAGCTGATTTATGAAGCTCAAATACTCTGTCACGCGAAAGATTATGAGTATTCACCGCCGGATAAAAATACGCATTTTCAAAAGAAGTTTCTTTATCAAACAAATTATTTTCTTTCGCATACTCATAAAAACGTGACCCCGGTAGCGGAGTTGCTGTATAAAAACTGATAAAATCGCTATCCAATTCTATTGCAAATTTTATTGTATCTTCAACAGTTTCTTCATTTTCCCAAGGCAAACCGATTACAAAATAATTATAAATCCTGATTTTTGCCTTTTTAAAAGTTTTAACCGTACGTCTGACATCATCAAGAGTAATTTTTTTACCCATTTTTTCAAGCATATATTGAGAACCGCTCTCGACCCCGATACTAACAAGACGACAACCTGATTTATACATAATATGCGCCATCTCATCATCCGCCGTATCTGCTCTTGTATTTGCAGACCAAGTGATTTTCAAGCCGCTTTCTATGATTGCATTACACAAATCAACTGTCCATTTCTTATCCAAATTAAAAATATCAGACCAAAATACAAAATTTGTTATATTGTATTTTTCAACACATTCACATATTTCTGCGATGATATTTTCAACACTTCTGCGTCTGACTTTTGCACCTGACACCGGTGTTGCAAGACAGAAAAAGCAATGAAAAGGACAACCTCGTGCAACTTTTATTACTGCCTGAACCTTATTATTATCTGGACGTCTGTAAATATTATTATCTACAAGATGTCGAGCCGGAAACGGGATTTCATCAAGATTTTCAATAAACGGTCTGATACCCGTAAATTCAATTTTTCCATTTTCTCTATAATAAATTCCGAGGGGTTTTTCAACTCCCTGTAAAATCTCTTTCAATGTTTGCTCAGCTTCACCGGAAATCACAATATCAAGCTCCGGATAATCGTTCAAAACTCGCTCAGCAAGAGTTAGAAAAGTTGCACCTTTTGCAATTGTTGTAATATTAGGCATTAAATTTTTCGCCGTTTTTACAGCATCCATATCATGCTCTAAAGTTGGTGTTGCAACATTAACAACAAGAAAATCAGGTTGAAATTCCTTCAAATCTTTTTCATAATCACCACCCTGACTATAATCTTGAATTTTTGCCTCAAACCCGATACTTTCCGCAACTGAAGCAAGATACATCAAATCAGTCGGTGGCAACGGCGGAATTACAAGTAATTCTTTTGTCGGTTGTTGGCACCTATCTTCTCTGTTTAAAACCGGAGATGGCGGATAAATTAAAAGTATTTTCTTTTTCATTAAGCTTTTTCCTTAATAGTATTTGCTACACACGCTGCCACAGCAAGACAAACTGCACCGACAATAAATGCATATTCCCAATGATAATTGATGTATTCAGAACCCATTGTAAACGAGCATTTTGAAATAAACCACGCAACGAGGGTACAAACAAAAACTTGCGGACCTGCAATAAATATGTTAAAAATACCCATAACAGAGCCTTCCGAGCCCTTTTTGATAAATTGAGAAAGCATTGCAAACGGTAACGCACAGATACTTGCCCAACCAATACCGGCAAGCCCCATCAAACATGCTACAGCTTTAGGATTTTTGGTCCAGAACATTCCAAGGTAGGCAAGAATCATTGTTATCAAAGAAATTATATGAACTTTCTTGTTTGTATATTTTGCCGATAAAATTCCGATAGGAATTGCAACTAAGAAACAAATTAAATTAAAAATAGCAAAGCAAATTGATGAAAAATTTGTACCGTTTAACGTTACTTGTGCATACATTTCTTTTAAACTGTCTGAAGCAGAAGTCAAATCCGGCACGCAATAAATTGTATGAACAGCATATTGCGTAAAAAATATCATCATACACATCGTACCAATCCAAGTAAAAAACTGCATTGTACAAATTTTTGAAACTTCAGGTGACATTGCAAAGAAGTTTTTCAAAGATGAAATAAAATTTTCATCTGCATCAGACTTTGCCTCTATGCCTCTTTGCATCTTAGCTTCTCTTATAGTTGCACAAGTCCAAACCATACCAAGCGTAAATGCAACAGCAGCCATTACAAATTGTGCAGAAATAGACATTTGATAACCAAATGCCCATTTCAAAAACGGAGCAGCACCGGCTGCAACAACAGAACCCAAGCCGATTGCAAGACTAATATAGGAATTTGCGAGAGAATGTTGTTCTTCCGGTACAACATCCGGAACTAAAGCTCTGTAAGGTCCTTGAGCTACATTTACACAAGCATCGATAATCCAAATCATAATTGCCGCGATTAAAAGTGCAGTAAGCGGCGGCAAATTCAATCCCGTAATGTTATGCAAAAATTCCGCAACTCCTGCAGAATTTGGAAATATTAACAAAGCAAGAGAGGCTAACAAAGCTCCACCCAATAAATAAGGTCTGCGTCTGCCAAGCGGGCTTACGGTTTTGTCACTCCAAGCACCAACAAGAGGTTGAACAACCATACCGGTAAATGGTCCGGCAAGCCAAATTAACCCGTAAATAAACGGTGAAGCTCCAAGACTTTCCGTAACAGGTCCCGACAAAATTATTCTCATCTGCCATGCAAATTGCAATCCGAAAAAGCCCAATGCAAAATTTAAAAACTGAGCAGTCGTAAATTTTTTTAATTCATTGTTCATTAAATTCTCTCCCAAAATCTTATTCTTTATAATTCTAGTCTAAATCAACCCTGTGGTCAATATATTTCAATTAATTCTTTCAAAACTTTATTGTAAGGCGTCAATATTTTATGTTTTTTACCTAGTTCAATCATAACCCCTGCAAACATATCAACCTCAGTTTTTCTGCCAGCTTCAACATCTTGCAGCATAGAAGTTTTACCCTCCGGACACATCAACTTTAAGGCATCAAGTGCATCCTCAATCATTGTTTCCGTATTGTTAACACCCTCAGCTTTGGCAATTGATTGAACTTCTCGCATGACATTTACAACAAATTCCATGCATTTTTTGTTGTTTTGCATTTCTCCAAATGTCAAATGCATCAATGCCGTTGTTTGATTGGAAGAAACATTTAACATAAACTTCAACCACATTGAACGAATAATATCGTCAGGAATTTCATAATTAATCCCGACTTTGTCAAAATAATCACTAATACGTTGATTTGCGCCCATTACAATTGTATTAACTCCGTCCTGTGTAATATTTCTACCGTCACGCACCGCACTATGACCGATAAAATACGAATATACAACTTTTTCTGTACCATAACGTTCTGCGATATATTTTTCACTCGTAACACCATTTAACAAAGATAAAATTAGAGTATCTTTATCAACAAAGTTTTTAATATTTTCAATTGCATCAAACAAACCGTCATACTTTGTTGCGATAATTATCAAATCAGCTTTAAAATCAGTATTTGACGGCAAAATATAATTTAAATCCAACAATTTTCCGTTAAAATAAGTCGGATTTTTTTTATATTTTTCCAATCTTGTTTCATCTACAAGAATTTTTGCGCCTCTTATTTTATCAGCATAAATACTTCCAATAGCACCAAGTCCACAAATTAATACATTTTCAATATTTTTCATAAACAAATTTTAACATTTACAAATTAAAAAGCAATTTCATCTAAAAAAAATACTTTATATATAAGTAGTGTAGTTTTAATTTGTAGTGTAGTAAATGGGATTTGAAATACCAAAAGCGCTAGGTGTGGGCGCATTACAGCCGAATATCTACGTCGACCGAAACAGGCAAAATACTTATTTCGGCAACACTTTAAATGCGGATACATTTGAAAGTACCTCACTTAAGCGTTTCACGACCGAAACTGCAATAAGAAAAATGATTGAGAGTAACAATAAAGTTAAAAATATAGTAAAAGACTACAATCCTAACCTTAACCTAAATATGGATGAGTTGAGAGAGCTTCTTGCAAACCATGCGACTGACACACAAAACATTACAAAAGGGATAATTAATAACCTTCCGATTTCACTTCAAACAAAAGTCGATGCAAAAGCCATTGAAGATGCAAGTTATTTGCATGATTTAGGAAAAGTATTAATCCCACCTGAAATTTTGAATAAACCAGGAAGGCTTGATGATAAAGAAACAAAAATCATGCACACTCATTCTGAATTGAGTTACGAAATGCTCAAAAATAGCGGAATTGATGACAAGACATTGAAATTAATAAGAAACCACCATCAAAACGCAAAACGGACAGGCTACCCATGGGTTGACCAAAATTTTAATGCGGACTTAAATTTGCAAATTTTATCAGTTGCCGATAAATATTCTGCCTTAACCGAAAAACGCACATATAAAGAACCAATGAGCCCAAAACAAGCCCTAACTATCATTTATCAGGATGTAAAAGAAGGGAAACTGCACCCGTTTGTATTCAAAGCACTAGTTAATTACGCAAAAGAACAGCAAATAGCCGCTATAGCATGATTTTAAAAGGCACTTGTGTCGTTTCGTGCGAGCATTACCTTCCATGGGAGGGAATGTTTTCCCGTCATTGCGAGCCCCGTTCCCGCCATCAGCGGGGCGGGCGAAGCAATCCAGTTTATGAGATTCTTCGCGCTGCTCAGAATGACCGACACTCGTCATCTTGAGCGAAGCGAAAGATCTTTTATGTGATAAGTTCGTTACGGTTTGCTTACGCAAATATTTACCCTCACCCGAATTTGTAAATTCACTTCGTTCATTAACAAATTTTGCCCTGTCTTGGATTTGCTCCACGCTCACAGAGTTTCGCATTTGTGGCTTCGCCACAGCCTGCTCAATCTGCTCGCTATCCGGACTCGCCTTGCTCCGTCCGTCCGCAAATCCGCTCTCCCAGAGGTAGAGGGGACGCTTCATTACTTCCTCCCTTATGGGACTCTGCCGAACAAACGATTGAATATCGTTTGTGACTAGTTCATTTTTAAAGTTTGTAATGCTTGTTGTTCTGCAAATTCGGCTTTGCGCATTGCCTTGTCGGCTGCTGTCAAATCTTCACCTTGGTTTAACTGAACACCAATCGGTGACGGTATATAATTTCTTAACGGCTCATTAGATTTGGTCGATGTAGAAGTTGTCGACATTTGACCGTTTTTATATTTATTCAACAAGTTTGTTTGACTTTTTCCATCCTGCAAAATCTGCACACCTTGAGGTGACGGTACATAAGTTCTTATTTGAGCGTTTTGACCTGTTTGTGATACATTTTTTACTGCCTGTTGTGTTGCAGCTTGCGGATTTTGCAACTGTTGAGGAATATTAGGTTGCTGAGTCTGTTGTGTTTGTTGAGTTTCTGCTGAGTTTGGTTCTTTGTCTTCATCAAGCAAAGAGTGTTTTGGTTTACCGAATATCTTGTGACAACCTTTCACGGCAAGTTTTGAGAAAAACGGCATAATTATCATCATACCTAAAATTATTCTCATCGGATAGCCTGCCATTTGTTTCAAGCCAAATTTAAAATGTCCGGGACTCTTGAACATATCTTTAATTTTTTCCATAACAGTTTTTCTTGTTGAAGCTTTTGACTGATATGGTCTAATTTGTTCTAAGCCAACAGTAACAACACGTCCAGCCCATTTACAAAGTCTGACAAACGGATTTTTAACATCGGCTCTAAGTTCTTTTCTTAAAGCTTTTTTGCCTGTTTTCCATTCAGCTTTGCTCATAGTGCCTGACATTGCTTTTTCATTAAAATCTTTTAAGTGTTGCCTGTAAGCCTCTACTTGTTGTTTAGACAAACCTGCATACTGCAAACCGCCGACTTTGTGCATCAACATAATTGCAGGAGGAATACATGCAAACATTGCAACAAGTTCTGTTAAGCGTTCTGCAAATGTTTTGGCTTTTTCACCGGCTCCGCCTTCTGCTTTGGCTGATTTGTAGATAGCTTCTGCAAGGAACCATGCCTGCATAATCGCGATTAACTTGCCACCCGCAACTCTGTTCGTTGCACCTTCAAGTACGATATTGTTGTATTTAGCAAGGAATTTACCCAACGCTGATTTCGGAATTTTCTTGTCTAATCCTGTATCTTTCAAGGCTTTAGCCATTTCGGGAGTTAAGGTTTCATTACCGATTGAGCTAGCCATTTTGTTACCAAATTCAGAACCGTAAACCTGTCTGCCGAACAAGAAACGTTTTACTTTGCCCATCAATGTCGGTTTTGCCTCATAAGCAATTGAGAACATGTTTTTGTTTGCATTATGGCTTGATTCCATAATTCTATGTAAATAATCAGGTCTGTTTTTCTTGATAAGTTCAAATTCTGCAAAATCTTTTAAACCGAACTCGTAAGCTTTTGCATTTTTAAGCAATTTTGTACGTGCAGCAGCATCTGTCGGTAATGTTCCGGTTAAGAAGCTGTTACCGCCTCTTGTGTATTTTTTCAACAATTCAAATTCTGCTTTTTGAAGTTCTTCCAATTGGCGATGTTGCGGTAATTTCCCAATTCTTGATTTATAAGCCTGAATTTCTGACGGTTTTGCACCATAAGCCACTAAATCATCAGCGTAATGAGTTTCTCTCATAAAGTTTTCTACAACCTGATCCCAATCGGTTGCACAAAAACCTAACATACCTCTTGCCTGATCTCGAACCATTGAAAGTTCAGGCTTTGAAGGAGTGTCACAGAATGCTCTTAAAAGTCTTGAATTATCTATAATTTTGGTACGTACAAACTTTTTACAAGAACGATACCCCTTGCCAAGTGATTGCATAAAGCTGTTTTTGCCCAAAGTATCTGATACTTTGTCGCCCCATGCACCAATTTTTCCCGGGATAGTTTTTTCGTAATCGCCACGGCATTTTTCTGCATATTTATCCATTCCTTTTGCAATCGCAAACCAAGAAGGAAGCAACAAACCTGCAGTCCACATCATCCCTTTCGGGTCATCTGTTGTGTTAGAAACTCTGTTTGCAACATAAGTATCCTGAACATTTTCTTTTAAAAGTTCAGGGTTTACGCCTGCTTGCATAGCAATCTGTTGCCTTAACTGTTCCTGCTGCTGAGGAGTCAAAGACTTAAACTGCGTTTGCAATTGTTGTTGACTGTAGACATTATTGTTGTTGAGCATAGTTTCCCCTATATAATTATAAAAACATTTTTAACGAAATAATTGATTTTTTGTAAAGAAATGTAACAAGATATGAGAAAACTGAAATTATGAATTTTGTATATACTTTATATATACATAAGACACGAGAGAGGTATAAAAAATGGCAACAGCAAACTTAAACAAAATTGATGACAAACTGAAAAACATTTATGAAAGTCAGGTTACAGTCAATAATAATCAGCCATTTGAAGACCGTTCCGACCTTTTATTTGCACAGATGAACTTCATCGCAATTGCAAACAAACAGGCTTTACATTTAATCTAACCACAAATAATATTTTTTAACTCCAATTTAATTTTTCCCCTACAAATTTTTCACCCGCAGTCAATTGACCGCGGGTTTTCTTTAAATTACAAGAAAAATCAGAAAAATTTGACCGGCATGATTGTTTTTAGTCTGCAATCGTGACCAGTTGTTGCACATTGTGCATTTGTTGTAACAGCAGGTGCGGTTGAACAGTATGGCGTTGTGGCTTTGACATAATCCATAGAGCAGGCACTTGTTTTAAACGGCACACTTTTAGTTATCCAGTCAAGTTTGTGACCGGTTGCGTCGTCTATATATTCATCCGCGACACTCGTTTGTAGGTGAAGTTTGCTGTCACCGCCTGACAAACCTGCGTTTGCAGTGTCATAAGCAGGTATAACTTTGCCTGACAAAGTCACGTAAAACGGATAAACATCTTCCCACAGTACACCGTTACCGCCACGAGCACCATCGATGTCGATATAAAGAGTGTAACCCCATTCGTCGAGGTCAACTACAGTCGTAGAGCCGTCATCCTCGGTTTTGGTATATGTGCGGCCTTTGGAATTGCCGGTGAGTGCATCTATTGGTTGAGGGTCTTGGCTAACATTATACAAATACATTCCGTTTCGCAAAATCATATCGGGTTCTTTGTCTGAAAAATCTACTTCGTCATCAGCGATTGCATCGCCTGAACATTCATCATCCTCAGCTAGTTGAGAGGTGTTGGCATAGCTTACAAACAATTTGCAATAGTTTTCGCCTGTACGCGGGATTGCTTGTGGTATCGGGACGCATCCGCAAACACTTTCGTCTGGATTAAACTCTTTTCCTGACTCACAAACAGGTGGCCATGGTGATATGTCTACAAGTTGACATTCACTGACGCTCCACTCTTTACCGCAAGGGATTGGATCCGGTGCGGTTTGGTTGCACACACAAGTGCAAGAAGCTTCGTCAAATGTGTTTCCGCCGGTACAAGGGGTTGGAGTACATCCACTACCGCCACCGGGTTCTTCAGGCGTTTCGTCATCATCTTCTAATAACTCATACGTAAAATATATCTCTTTTGCACCCCAGCCACAAGTCTGTTGAGCATCAGTACAATGCATAGCACTTACATTGTTCCAACCCTTAGTCTTTGTCCATCTATAAGAACCATGAGTACAATTTGTGCTTATCCAAGTTAAAACGGTATCCTCAGGGAAAAGCTCATTTATAGCACTCATAAAATACAAGTAATCCCCTCCCGTATTGTTAAGTATATCAAACTCATCAGAAAAATGATAAAGAGCATACGCACGCTGTTTTTGTGAAGAACAATCCTCTACGGTCATATTTATCTGCTCTGCGTGTGCATCACAGTCAAAATTTGCAACATCACAAGCATCAACTGCAACGTAGTTGTAACAACTATACATTGAATTCTCATAATCTGTTCTATAAAAACAATCTTTAGCAAATGCCGGACTAGAGAATAATCTCCAAAATTTATTATTACTTGTTGTGTAATTCTCATCATCCGCATTAAAATCTTTTAGCATTTCTTTTGTGACAGAGTTTATAGTCGAGTATGCTGCATAGTAGGTGTAAGAGGTTATATGGTTTAATTTGGCTTTTGTCGCTTTGATGCTCACTGCAACAATAACGGCAATGACAAGCATTACGATGATGACTTCGGCGAGAGTAAAAGCGGCTTTTTTAGAAGTGAATAAGTGAATAGGTAAATAAGTGAATAAGTTCTTTACAGTTTGCCGTTTTTCGTCATTGCGGACATTACCTCCCTTGTAAAGGGAGGGGGACCGCATAGCGGTGGTAGGATTATTGATAATACAATCCCCCCTTAATCCCCCCTTTGCAAGGGGGGCAAACATATCGTCATTGCGGACAGGCAAAGCGCGATCCGCAATCGCAATATCATCGCCTTTAGATAGCCTTTGCGATTCCGTGTCAAGCACAGAATGACGATATAATTTGCTTTCTAACCAAAACTTAACTACATCACATGCCCGTAATGCCCATCTGGTAAGGCTTAGAAGCCCCCCCCCGTTTTTAATAATACTTCCAGTTTTTTCATAACTCCTCCTTTTGAATTTATTATAACATATTATATCCATGTTTTCAATCCGTATGTTATAATAACTTTATGAAACTTTGTATTTTTGCCGGTACATTTAATCCTATACACAATGCGCATTTGAAAATGGCACAAATTGCACTTGATAAATACGGTTTTGACAAAATTCTCTTTATCCCCGCGTACAATCCGCCGCATAAAAATACGGCATTTGCTGAGCATCGTTACAATATGGTTAAGCTTGCGATACAAAATAATCCTAAATTTGAAAT
>CAYPDZ010000053.1:0-10523 GCA_964409575.1 uncultured Muribaculaceae bacterium
CATAACCTGCAAAGTCCATTTTAACTGCTCTTTGTAATTTGCACGTGCTCTTTCTTGCGTTTTGGCACAAAACAAAAAACTCGGAATTTCTTTTATCTCAATATAATGGTAGGGGTTGCCATCAAAATCCGTATCAATCCCTTCTATTAATGTCCAATCAAGGTTTAAATAATAATCCAAATCTTTCATTTAACCTTCCAAAGAATTTTCATTCAAAGGCTGCGTAATCATTATCCCTTCACCGCCGATAACTTCCGCTTTATTCCCATTTATATAGAGATAAACAGGTTTTGTAGTGTTTCTTTTTGCAGTTTTTATAATCTGATTTAATCTTTTATAAATACTTTCAGTGCCACCACCCTGTTCAAATGCTGAATTGAGATTTATAACAACTTTATCCGAAGATTCGTTTATAGAAAGAATTCTTGTTCCGTCAGGAATTTCAGTATAAACACCTTTTGCTTTTTCATTCTGTTTCGGTCCTAAAATCAGTGACTGAATAGCAAATTTAATCTTTGACCCGTCAACATCCTTGTCATATTCACGATTAACTGCTTTATAGACTTCTTCTTTGTTATCATTTTGCCCGATAAAATACACGTTAACATAAACCTTTTCAACAGGTGGTTCAGGTTTAGGCAGATTTTCCTCGGGAGTTTCAGTTTTTGGCAACAACGGACCGGAAACATTTTCATCACTGTGATAAAACATCCTCAACGCCAAAAACGCACATACTGCAACCATTATCACCGCAGTCACAACCAAAAATACTCTTTCGTCTTTACGCATAATTTATTCCTTATCTTTCAGAACAGTAACCCTGCCGTCAATAGTAATTTTTTTATCCTCAATTTTTACATTTTGAATATTGACTTTCGCATCTTTATTCTCCAATATTTTTGCAGAAAAATCAAGCGGATTTATGTAATTTAACAATTTTGAAAACTTATTTATATCCAAAGATGTGTTAGCACCCGCAAATCTTGTGTCAGCAAGCATTACACTGCCGTTGTAAACACGCAATCCTGCACACAAAACAACCTCTTTTGATTTTCTGACAAACGGAATATTATATTTTATAACATAATACATTTTGTTATTTTTTAACCTCACATAAGTCGAATTAATTTCAAAAATCCCGCCGGCAAGCGAATTTACATCGTTTAGCAAACGTTTGTAATCCGACGATGCCATAGTTTTATTCAAATCATCCTCTGTAATAACAACATTCAACGCCATTGGCATATCTTCCATAACAATAACATCACCTTTTTTGTTATCAACAAGATAATTAAAATCACAAAGAGTCTTAATATCAAATGAAGTTATGTAAATTCCCTGCACATTAACGTCTTTACCGCTAATCGCAAGCGATTTAAACCTTCCGGCTTTCAAATCACGTACACTGAATGACTGCAAATCAGTCTTTATCGACCCACTTTCTATATCTTTTTTAATAGATTTTTTCAATAAAGACGCACCGATTTTTTCTGCAAGAAAATTTTGTCCCGTAACTGTACTAAAAAACCTTGAAACACCTGAGGTTAACCCGTAAGGTTCAGCACATTGTAAGTCACACTGTGCATACGCAACAGAAGTCAATAACATCAATATTAAAATAATCTTTTTCATAAAAACACTTTCTTAACTTTTATCTTGTTCTCGTCAATTTTAGCAATTGCAACAACTGTTTTATTATACACTAAGCACACCTCACCCCATCCCTCTCCTAACTTAGGAGTGGAAGCAGTTGTTTGAGCAAAGCGAGTTACAAATGCGGGTGAGGTCTCAATAGGCATGCCATGACGAATTTTTTCAAGATGTTCAGCATTAACTTCAATTTTAAGCAAATCAATCATTTCAAGCGGATTTATAAGATTTTTTTCGACATCAATTTCGTCGAGCTCGACACTATTTTCTACCCTGAATTTTCCTGCTTGAGTTCGAATAAGTTTTACCAGATATGCACCAACACCTAAATTCTGTCCCAAATCATGTGCAATTGAGCGAATATAAGTCCCTTTTGAACATTTTATAAGAATTTGTGCCTGCTGAGCAACTTCATCAAAACTTTTAAGTTCTATTTTTTCAATTGTGACTTTACGCGGCTGAATTTCAACTTCTTTTCCCTCTCTTGCGTATTCATAAAGCTTTTTGCCCTTGACTTTAATAGCAGAATAAATCGGCGGAAGCTGTTCAATTTTACCCTCAAACGATTTTAAATCAATATCCGATGCCGTAATTTTTCTATCTGATGTAAAAGTTTTTTCACCTTCTCTATCATAAGTTGTAGTTGCAGAACCAAATTGCACCGTCGCAAGATATTCTTTGTCATCTGCAAAATATTCAATCAAACGCGTTGCTTTTCCGATACAAACAGGCAAAACACCTTGGGCAAAAGGGTCTAAAGTTCCGGTATGCCCGATTTGCTTGATTTTTGTAACGCGCCTTAAAACCGCAACAACATCATGTGATGTCATCCCGACAGGTTTATAAATATTGAGCAGACCAAACAAGGTTCTTTTGTCATTCTGAGGGCAAATACCCGAAGAATTTCTATTCACTATATTTCTCCGCGTGAAATCTTGTCAATAAGTTCGCTTACTCTTGAACCTTTTTCCAAAGAGTCGGTATAAACAAACTTCAATTCAGGAGTCAAACGCAAACGGATACGTTTCCCGACTTCATAACGAATTTTCGGAGTGCTTTTTTCGATTACATCTTTTGTTTTTTCAACCTGTTCGGGCGAACCCAAAACGCTATAAATAACTTTTGCAAAAGAATTATCGTGTGAAACTTCAATATCCAAAACCGACACAACACCCGCAAGTCCGCGAATTTCTTTTTGCAAGATATCAGAAATATCTCTCATCAATTCTTTTCTAACACGTTCGTTTCTTAAAGTCATAATTATCTCCTTGTAGAGGAATTATAACATAAAATAAAAAAAAATTACCGCCACAATAAGGTATAATATTACTTAAATAAATTTTCAATTAAATCCATAAAAACTTCAGAAACATTCGATCTGAGAACATGAAAACCAACTCATCCGTGCCGCAAATTTTGTCTTTTTTATAACGCATTACGGTTGTTTTTGGCGGAATTTTAGTTTCTTGATTAAACAACTTTTTGGGTAAATGTGAAATCTTAAGCATTATAGTGACTTACGTTCAACCTCCTCTTTTGTTGAAACTTCAATGATGTCACCGACTTCAATGTCGTTCCATTTTGCAAACGAAATACCGCATTCAAAACCTTGTGCAACTTCTTTCACATCATCTTTGAAACGTTTCAACTGGTCAATTGCACCACGGAAGATTTCTTTGCCGTCACGATAAAGAACCGCATCTTTGCTTCTTACGATTTTGCCTTCTGTTACGTAGCAGCCGGCAATTTTTGTTGTTTTACCAATTGTAAATACCTGACGGATTTCTGCTTTACCAAGTTCAACTTCTTTAATCTCCGGTTCAAGAAGTGATAGCATAGTTTTTTCAATATCTTCCAAGATTTGATAAATAATATCGTATTTCTTGATTGTAACACCTTCGCGTTCTGCTGCCGCAAGTGCATTGGAGTCCTCTTTTACCGTAAATCCTAAAATCAAAGCATTTGAAGCAGATGCCAACATTACATCAGCTTCTGAAATATCACCAACACCTACGTGAATAATTTTTGTCTTAATTTCAGAAGATTCAACCTGTGCAATAGCCTGTGAAACAGCCTCTGCAGAACCGTTTGTATTAGCTTTAATAATCAAATTCAATTGCGGAATATCATCTTCGCCCGCAGCAGCCTCACGACGAACATGAGCCGGAAGCATTGCATCAAGACGTTTATTACGTTCTTTTTCTTTGCGTTCCTGAATAATAGATTTCATCTCTTTTTCGTTTTGAACAACTTCAAAATAATCGCCTGCCTGAGGAACTTCTGACAAACCTAAAATTTCTACAGGAGTAGAAGGTTCTGCCTTTTGAATTCTTTCACCACTATCAGAAAGCAATGCTCTGACACGTCCGCAAGCTGTTCCGACAACAATACAATTACCCGCACGCAATGTACCGTTTTGAACAAGCAATGTTGCAACAGGACCTTTACCTTTATCAAGATTAGCTTCAATTACAACACCTGATGCTTCAGCTTTCGGGTTAGCTTTCAAATCTTGTACATCAGCAACAAGCAAAATGTATTCCAACAACTCGTCAATACCTGTTCCTTGCAAAGCTGAAACTTTTACAGTAATCGTTTCACCGCCCCATTCTTCGGGTACAAGTCCGTGTTCTGTCAATTGTTGTAAAATCTTATCAGGATTTGCACTTGGCTTATCAATTTTGTTTACGGCAACAATAATTGGTACATCTGCAGCCTTTGCGTGATTAATCGCTTCGATTGTTTGAGGCATTATACCGTCATCTGCCGCAACTACAAGAATTGCGATATCTGTAGCTTTTGCACCACGTGCTCTCATTTCTGTAAATGCTTCGTGACCCGGAGTATCTACAAAAACAATTTTCTTTTCTTGTTTGTTGTCGAGATAAACCGTATAAGCACCGATAGACTGAGTAATACCGCCAACTTCCGTCGCAACGATTTTGTGTTTAGATGCTCTGATACTATCCAACAATGTTGTTTTACCGTGGTCAACGTGACCCATAATTGATACAACAGGAGCACGTTTTTTGAGTAATTTTTTATCAACTTCGGTTAATTTTTTAACTTTTTCTTCTTTTTCAAGTTCTTCTTCCATGTAAGCTTCTAAATCTTCATCAAGAACTTCAAGCTCATATTCGGCACAAATCTTTTTAATTACATCAATATCAATAAGCTGATTAACAGTTGCCATAACACCTTGGAACATCAAAAATTTCACAATTTCTGCCGGTGTTTTTTGAATTTTTTCTGACAATTCACTGATTGTCATTGCTCTGTTAACAACAATTTGTGTAACTTGTTCAGCTTCTTCCTCCTTGTGAGAACGTTTTTTGTGTTTTTGTGCTGCTGCTTTTTCTAAAGAAATTCTTTCCTGTTCCTCTTTTTTAGAGTTAAAATCTTTACCTTTTTTTCTGCCGTCAGCTCCAACGCGTTTTCTTCCTGCACCTTTATTTTCGTAAATATCTTGAGAAATAATGGTTCTTTGGATGGGTTTTCTTTCTCCTGCAGGTCTTTCAAACGGTTTCTTAGGTGCTGTACCATCTCCTGACGGACGAGGCGGTCTTTCACCTCTCGGTGGTCTTGCCGGTCTGTCTGCTCTATCCGGTCTTACCGGTCTATCAGGTCTTTCTCCACGTGGAGGTCTATCGGTACGTGGAGGGAATTTTCTACCTTCTGCAGGTGTTCCTGCCGGTTTTTGCGGAGCTCGTCTTACAATTTCCAAACGGCTTTTAGGTTGCAGTTTAGCTTTTACAATTTCAACCTTTGGTGTTTGAGGTTTTGTTTCCTCAGACTTTTCTTCTACCTTAGAAACCTCTACAGCTTCCGCATTTTTAGCTTTTTTCACAACAAAAGCCTTTGGTTTTTTAGTTTCTTTAACACCGCCCGATGCAAGGAATTCTTTCAATTTTTGGGCTTGTTCCATCGTAACGGTACTTGCATGAGTTTTGCCCGTAACAGCAATTTGTGTAAACTTTTCCACGACTTCCTTACTGGAAAGTCCAAGTTCTTTTGCTAATTCATTTATTCTTATTGTTTCAAAACTCATTTATTAATTTTCCTTTCAAATCTTGCGGTACAGAGATCTTTAAAGCTCTTGAAATTTTATTTTTCTTAAACGCGTCCTCTATACAAGCATTATTATAGCAGAGATATACAGATCTGCCAAATTTTTTACTATCAGGGTTTACAACAAGCTCTCCGTGCACATTTGTGATTTTTAGAAGTTCGTTTCTGTCTTTAATTTTACCACAACCTACACACTTGCGTTCAACCACTAATTCACCTCAGCCAATTTTTCCAACTTCAACTTCTGGTCGTGTTCAACAAGCAACCCGATGAGTTCATCCAAATCCCCATCAATAACTGTATTAACATTGAGGTTATGGTTAATCCTATGGTCAGTCAATCTGCCTTGTGGGAAATTGTATGTTCTGATACGTTCGCTTCTGTCGCCTGTTCCGACTTGTGAGCGACGCAAATCCGTAATTTCCTGCATCTGCTTTTGAACTTCCATATCATAAAGTTTTGCTTTCAAAATCTGCAAAGCGCGTTCTTTATTTTGCAATTGCGAACGTTCCTCTGTACAGAAAATCATAATCCCTGTAGGTTTGTGAAAAACTCTTGCAGCAGTTTCAACTTTGTTTACGTTTTGACCGCCGGCACCACCTGAACGGGCTGTTGTAATTTCAACATCATTCATATTAAGTTCAACTTCAACGTCGTCAACCTCAGGCATAACTGCAACTGTTGCGGTTGAAGTGTGCACTCTGCCTTGTGATTCTGTCGCAGGAACTCTTTGAACACGGTGAACACCTGATTCGTATTTCAATCTTGAATAAATACTATCACCTTTCATTGAAATAATAATTTCAGAAACACCGCCTGCTTCACATTCGGTTTTGCTCAAAACTTGAGTCTGCCAGCCTTGTTTATCAGCATATCTCATATACATACGAGCAAGATCGCCTGCAAAAATGTTCGCTTCATCACCACCTGCACCGCCTCTGATTTCAAGCATAATATCTTTATCATCCATCGGGTCACGAGGCAATAAAAGAACTTTCATTCTTTCTTCGTATTCAGGAAGCTTAGCTTCGTTTTCAGCCATTTCAACTTTCAAGAACGACTTCATTTCTTCATCGCTTTCCGTATGGATTAATTCTTTTGCTTCTTCAATTGCATCAGTAGCTTTTTTCCAAGCATAATAGAGTTCAACGGTTTCTTCCATTGATTTTCTTTGTTTGGACAAATCTCGAAACTTGTTATAATCTTGAATAACTGCAGGATCTGACAGTGTAATTCCTAACTCATTATATTTCTTCTCTATTTGGAGAATTTTATCTAACATATCTTTCATACCCCGATTATAACAGGAACAAAATATTTTTCAAATAACCTATAACCTGAAAGGATAGTCATCCTTAAATTCCCAATTGTCCATTTCCAATAAACCACTACAATAAGATTCACTTTTTTTGCATGATTCAAGTCTTTGTTCACGTGTTGACATACCGGTATTGTAATATGGGCAAAAATGTCTGCCATCACACCAATTTTTTTCTACCCCGGAACCGCAAAGTAAAAAATGAAATATATCTTTTCCCTCTACTGGATTTTTTTTACCATTTACAAAGTAAACTACATCGACACAATTACCTTTTACCAGATAAAAATATGTGCCATCAGCGAGATAGATATAATACCTACGTATAGCTGTTAATGACTTTGTTTTTGTATACTGTAAATATGGTGCTAAATATGTTGTGAAATAATTTTCCAGATCAAAATTTGTTCCATCATCACCTGTTGACCAATTTTCAGCAGGTCCGTTGTCTTGTTCACTCATCAACACAGCCTGAGACATCATGGAATTGAATTTTTTAAGTCTTGCAGAAGCTTCTGATTTTTTATAATTTTGAACCAAATTAGGTATCGTTATCGCCGCCACAACTCCGATGATACCCAAGGTTATTAAGACTTCGGCAAGAGTAAATGCTGCGCCTCGCGTTAAACGGCACCGCTCACAATCAAAACGAAAAGCGGATTGTCGGCAGAGGGTGTTGCTGTTTTGCGTAGCAAAACACAAAAACCCGTTTATAGCCGACAACCAAGCTGCGCGGTTTCCGTTTATGATTGTTCGTCTCTCGCTATCGCTCGTGCCTCTGCTCGGCTTGGTAAACGCTGCGCGTTTAGAAGGCACTAGGGCACTAAGATACTGAGGCACTAAATTCTTTTCGTCATTGCGGACAAGCGTAGCGCGATCCGCAATCGCACAGTCTTTAAAAGTCGTTAAGACGTTAGGACGATAAGACGATGAGTTCGTTACGGTTTGCTGTGCAAACAAAGAATTACCCTCTCCCCTACCTCTCTCCCAAGAGAGGGTATTAACGAACTTCCTCTCTCCTTGGGAGAGAGTGGAATTGCTTAATGAGCGTGAGCGAATTTTAGCAATTCGAGAGAGGGTATTATCCTCAAAAATCCGTTCAACTTCTTGACCAAATAACTTAACTACATCACATGCCCGTAATGCACGGCTAGCAAGGCTTAGAGTGCCCCCCCCCCGAATTTACATTTCTTAATAAATTTCGTCATAATATCCTCCTTTGCATGTTACAAAATCATTATAAACAATTTTTCATAATTTTGCAAGATATACAAACTTTATATGATTGCAAAATTTAAAGCAAACATTTTTTCTATTTCTTTATTATGATTTGTTAAAAGTTTATTCGCTGTTTCAAATGTATCAGTACTCATTTTTCTTAATACAGCATAATTCCCCGCGGATATTTGATTTTTTTCAAAACATTTGCAATAAATTTTTAAATTATAAAACCTTCATAATATTCTCTTTTATATTTTTTGCAAGTCTGTCCCATTCTTTTTTTGTGTAAGGCAGAGTTTTCCCTCTTTCAGTAGACACAGTAAGACCACCACCATAGCCATAAGAATCATACGAAGTTGAATAATTCTTTTCTCTTAAAACCTGTTGTATTTCTCTTTCTGACTCATCCTTAAACGGATAATAAACATTATTTTCTGTATCGTCATATCCTTCATAATGACCATCTAAGTTATAACTGCTTTCCTTTTGTGATTGAAGAAATATCTAAAACAACAGAACAAACAACTCCTGAAGGCGATTTACTCTCAATTCAAGTTGACCTTCGATTGAAAGAATATACAGGGGAAATCCTTGAAAAACAGGAAGAACAAAAGGGGTTTAAAAAGAAAGCATAAAACAAAAAATGACCGAATATTATTCTTACATAACCAAAGACAATGACCGTTGGGATTTGATAGCGTATAAGTTTTACAAAAATCCTGCGATGTATGAAGAGATAATAAAAGCAAATCCGAATGTCGAAATTGAACCGATTTTACCCTCAGGAATAAAACTCAAAATTCCTGTTATCGAAAAATCAGAAACAATAAAATTTGAACTTCCACCATGGAAGAAATAAATTGCACATTTACAATTAAATAATTATTGCAAAGGTACAATGTCTAATTTATAGCCCAATGGTACAAGAATTTTTAACAATGTATCAATTTGCGGAGCAGATTTAGAACGCTCTAATCTTGCAATATATTCTTGTTTTATATTGCATCTTTTAGCAAATTCAGCTTGAGTTAAGCCAAGTTCTTTTCTAATGTTAATTAATTTACCCATTAACTCAACTTTTAAATCTATCTCTGCTAATTCTTCAGGTGTTAATTCAAGGGACTCTTTAAAAGTTGACCAATCAGCACTATGTTTAATATTTTGATTATCCATTTATAAGTTCCTTTCATTATAATCGTTCATAAGTCTAATGGCTTTTTCGATTTCTCTTCTTGGAGTTTTTTGAGTCTTTTTTACAAAGTGATTTAAAATTATGTATCTGTTTTCCTTTTTGTAAAAGAAGAAAAATCTGTCTCGAAGAGGTCTAAGTTCAAATAACTGAGCTTCACATTCTATATGGTCGATGTATGGATGTCCAATTTCCGTTCCGTAGTTTTCCAACATCTCTATATATTCTGTAATTTTATTAAGTTTTATTCTTGCATCTTTTGACTTAGTCGATTTAGTTTTCAATTTCCAAATATATTCTTGAGCTTCGCTATAACCGTTTTCATCTTGCCAAAAAGAGATTTTGTATTTTTCAGTCATTATTTTTACCTACTTATATTATAACTAATTAGTTATTAAATTTCAACCCTATATTAAGAAAATTATACTATGCTAATCCCAATATTTGAACTATTTTATGAACAATGCAATATAACAACCTCTTTAATATTGCAAATCGAAAGGAGTTTTTAATGTATTACGTAATCAGAAATGGTCAGTATATAGAATCTGAAAAATTACTATTCAAAGATATTCCGGTTCCGCAAAAACCTCATGAAAAAGCTGAATTTATTGATGGAAATTGGGTAATTAATGCAGATTTATTGTTTGCTGAATTGGATAAAAAAGAAGCTGAAGAATCCTTAAACTCAACTGATTGGAAAGTTACAAGGCATAAAGAACAACAGGATTTAGGGATAGAAACCTCTTTAACAAACGAAGAATATCTTGAATTAATAACCCAAAGACAAAATTGGAGGAATATTTTAAATGACATCACTGAATAAAATCTGTCTGCATTGGACAGCAGGTACAAATAAACCTTGTGATACTGATTTACAAGCATATCACTATTGCGTTGATAAATATGGAAAAATTTATGCAGGGACTTACACCCCCGAAGATAACTTAAACTGCTATGACGGAAAATATGCAAAGCATTGCGGTGGAGGAAATACAGGTTGTATAGGAATTTCTTGTTGCGGGATGTTTGGTTTTGACTTAAAAAACAAGCAAACAAAATACCCTCTAACACAAA
>CAYPDZ010000054.1:0-10314 GCA_964409575.1 uncultured Muribaculaceae bacterium
AAGATGGGAATTGAGGCTATGAGGGATAGTGGTGCAAAAATATCTTGTGTCGAGATGATTTTGTTTGAATGGCTTCAAGGCGCAAAAAATCCGAAATTCAAAGAAGTTCAATCGCTGATTAAATGATAGGTTTGTTCCAGTGAGGAAAAAGTTGGTGGAGATGAGGTTGAACTGTCTTATCGTCCTACCGTCTTGACGACTTTCGCAGATAGCAATTGTAAATTTTACAAGTCACAGCAGTTGCAAAAGCATGAAAAATATGTTAAGATGTTAATGGTATTATAGAAAAAAGGAGTAAAAAATGAAAAATTCAAAACGTCCGAAAAGCTGTCACAGCGTGCGTTTAGCTTCGGGGGGGGGCTCTAAGCTCTGATATCAAGGCTTTTCACCTAATTAAAGGGTTTAAAAACTCTGGTGAGGGTAAAACCCTTGCGATTGCGGCTCACGCTTCACACAAACGCGCAGCGTTTACCCTCGCCGAGGTCTTAATAACTTTGGGTGTCATCGGTGTTGTGGCTGCTTTGACTATGCCGACACTAATTCAAAATCATAAAAACACTCAGCTTGCAGTACAAGCTAAAAAATTATACAGTACTGTCGCACAAGCAATATTGAAAGCAAAAGCTGATCAAGGTGTTGAGTGGGTTGCTGATACGGATATTTTGACCAATCGTGAAAAGTATTTAGGTGTAGTAAAGTCGGGCAACACAAACGACAGTGATGCAAATTTTCCGGATTATTCCCTCTTGAATGGAACTAAAGCCACTATACAAAGTTTACCTTGTTCAGGTCAAGCTAGTGGTACGGGAAGTTGCACGCGTGATTATGATGTTTTGAAAGACGGTAGTATAATTATCTGGGATACAGCAGATACAACTGCAACTAGAGATATATACACTTCTGTTATTGTTGACGTAAACGGTTTTAAAAAGCCAAATCAACAAGGGCGTGATGTATTCCGTTTCGCAATTTCAAGAGAAGGACGTGTATTGCCCTATGGTATGGTTGGAATAAGTATTGATTCTTCACATGGTTGGGGAAGCTATACTTCTGTGACACATCATAACGGTGAAGCGTATAGTGACTGCGATTTATCTAGTACCGGCTATGGTTGTGCAGCAAGACTTATGCAAAACGGCTGGAAAATGGATTATTAAATACAGAGCTTTTTGTATTCGCAAAACTCGCATTTTTTTGAACGCTCAATTTCTTCAAGAGGTTGAGCGTTCTTGATTTTGTCGCAAATTTCGATAATTAATGGTTCATAATTTTTGTCAAAATCAATTACGCAATTTTGGTTGTTTTTTAAATCAATATAGACAAACTTTAGTTGGGTTTTGAACTCCTCCCTTTTTAAGGGAGGGGTTTGGGGTGGGTTTATTTTTTTTGATGCACAAAGCAAATAAACCATTGTTTGAAAATCATATTCTGGATTTTTGGGTATTTGTCCTGTTTTGTAATCAAGAATATAATATACAGGAATATTCCCCCGCCCTTGAGGGGATAGGGGGTGGGTGTCTTTTACCAAAGCGTCAATACGTCCGCCAACCCAGTATTCTCCAACTTTGCAAGAAAGATTATATTCAGATGCCACATAAGTTTTTTGAAAAAATTCATTCTGTTTCAGATTTTCCCAAACAGTTCGTTCATTCGCGTTTAATGCTGTTTCAAGTTTTGAAATATCACACCCTTGCAGGTAATAATTAGCGAGTGCATGGACTTTTTTACCTTTTTCAAAAAGAGAGGATTTTTGTAGCATAGAAATCTTTTGGATATACTTAAACCAATATTTTTGCGGACAGGTTTCAAAAGTTTTTAACATGTTTGGTGAAAAATTAGTCATTTTGTCCTCCCAGTGGTAAAAGCTCTGTAAAAATAGTATTCGGTTCTTGTGCCTGAATTTTATCAAACGATTTTGTTTTAAGACTTGTGGTGAAGTAAAGTTGCTTTTTGGCACGAGTAATTGCAACGTATAAAAGCCTTAAATACTCGGCAATTTGTTCCTCCTTCAACTGAATTTCCGTTTTTGGTTTGTAGTTCGGATTTAAGCGTTTGAGAGTTTCCGTAAAATCTGCACCTTTCAGTTTGAGTTGATTAATATCAAGAGTAAGATTTTTTTCAGACATTTCAGGAATAAACACGTAATCAAATTCGTCGCCTTTAGATTTGTGCATTGTCATTACTTGAACTTTTCCAGCAAAAAATTCTTTGTTGTTTTCATCTTCCTCTGAGAAAAATTTAAATCCGCTCAGTGACGGCTTTTTAGCAAGTTCGCCCAATCTTTCCAAAAGTGTCGAAAATTCTTTGTAGTTCAGACTTAATCGTTTTATGAGTGTGGAAATCAAATACACATTAGATTTTTCTATTTCGGAATTAAAATAATGGAGTCCGATTTTTATTGCGAGTTCTTCACTTGCAAGATGTGGAAATGAAAGCCAATAGGTCAAGTCCCAGTAAAATTGCGCAAGATAAATGTTGTCAATGTTGTCACAATTTAATTCAATAAACGGTGTTTCATATTTTCTAATCTCAAGTCCGAGTCGTTGTTTGTAAAAACCTGCTTCTGCCAAAATTTCGTAATTATCGGCGATAACGTCATTGTCAAACGGATGTAAAATCATTTGCATTATGGCAAAAATTGTTTTGAAAATAATCTTTTGTTCTAGACATTCACTTCTTGTAATACATCTCAAACCGCTGTTATTGATAAAGTTTAGCCATTGTGCAACTTGATAATTGCTCCTTAAAAGAATTCCTATTGTGCATTTTGGCTCTTTTTTCAGCGCTTGTTTGATTTCTTTCAGTATGTAATTTCTTTCTTCAAGCGGATTTTCAAAAATTTCACCATGGAGTGCGTTTTCAGAAACTGGGTTTCTACCGTCAACAGGGTTCATATAAATCTCAAAAAATGCATCTTTGCGCCATTTGACAAGATTGTTTGCCAAAGTCCAAACATCTTTTGTACAACGTTGTGAGCGGTTCATACTGACATTGTTGTTTTCTATAATAAATTTTCTAAATCCTTCAACATCAGCGTTTGAAAAAGTTGTTGTAATCGCCTGATTTATGTCGCCGCAACGAATTAAGTTGCCATGTTTTGCACTCAAAATATTGATTAATTTTTGTTGAATTGAGGAAGAATCTTGTGCTTCATCTTCAATAATGTATTGGCAAATTTCTTGATAATATGCACGAATATCAGGATTTTTTTCCAAAAGCCTAACAGACGAAATAAGCATATCATCGTAATCAATCAAATTTGCTTCTTTTAAAACTGTTTGATATTCTTCAAAGAATTTTTGGAATTGAACTAATTTTCCCTCGCCCTTTGAGGGAGAGGGGGTGAGGGTGTCAAAACTTCCGCCGCCGATTTTGAAAACGGAAATTCCCCTGTCAAATTCCTCAGTTTCACTTTTTTTGAGTTTCATTTTTTGAGAAATTTCTCGAATAATTCTTGATCGTTGAGAGTCGTCACAAATTTCAAAATCAGAAGCAAGTCCGAGGCGTTCAAAGTTCCCGTTTTCTTTCAAAATTCTCAATGCAAGCCCGTGGATTGTGCTGATGTTTGGCAGTTGTGCAGAGTTTTGGCGTATGTTTTTTATCCTGTCGCGGAAATTTCGAGCAGCAGATTCCATATAAGTCATGACAAAAATATTTTCGGGGTTTATGCCGTTATCTAAAAGTTTTACAATTAAAGCGAGAAGGATTGTGGTTTTACCGGCTCCAGGGACTGCCGAAATTGCCATTTTGCCGGATTTGTAATCAAGGACGGGTTTTTGGTCATCACGCGGGATAATATTGAATTTTTTATTGTCATTTGAAACTTGTTTGGGTAGTTCTTTAACTACGATGTAATCCTCAATGCCGCCAAAATTTTCTACACCGTTTCCGTCAAAAAGGCTTGAAAATGTATAAATATGTTCGGATGCACAAAGTGTCAATTTGCGTAAAATCCTTGCGGTTTTTTCCTTAGAAAGTTCAATGTTATCATCAATTGTGTACTCGTCTTTTGCCCATCCGCGTTGAAAGACCCATGCGTTATATAATGGACCAGTGTCGCTTTTTATCCATTCGTCACTTGAAATATCAAGCCAGAGTTGATACTTGGTTTTGATTTTATTGTCAATAATTTTTTGCGGAGTGGAAATTATTAAATCATTTGTACCAATTTCAAGTGCA
Source organism: uncultured Muribaculaceae bacterium (assembly GCA_964409575.1). Taxonomy (GTDB): domain Bacteria; phylum Cyanobacteriota; class Vampirovibrionia; order Gastranaerophilales; family Gastranaerophilaceae; genus Stercorousia. The sequence continues at coordinate 4,180 of CAYPDZ010000054.1, forward strand.
GAATACGGATTTTCTGCAATGATAGAATTTTCTATCTGGTTTATAATTTCATTTTCGCGTGTTTTGAATTCGTCACCAAAAATATTTTCAAATTCTTGAAGTTGTTTTACAAAAAAATTAAACTTATTAAGCTCTACCGGTTTTACTTCGTAGAATTCGGCGAGCTCGTTAAATATATCGCAAACTTTTTCGGATAATTTTGCCTCGCTTTGTTCTAAATTTTTTAGAACAGAACGGAATTTTTTGTATTTTTCGGTGTATTCATTTAACACAAATTCGTGTTCTATAAATTCACCTGCTTCCAATATTTTTCTGCAATATTTAACAGGAATTCCGAGAAATTCTGACAATACTACACGCATGTCAAACTCGTTTTTTTGAGGTTTTAAAATTGTTAAAATGGATTTTACGAGTCTGTTTTGTATTAGTTTTTCACTGCCGGATAAATATTTAAAATCACAGTATAAATTTTCTTTTAGAGAAAATTTTAGCATGTCATCGATAATCGGTGTGATTACCGAAATTTCACATGGCTGAATATTTTTTGCAAAAAGTTCTTTAATCTGTTTTATTGCTTCTTCAATCATAGAAGCTCTTTTGGATGGTGAAGTTATTGAAAAATGTTCAAGCGGATTTGATTTGTTTTCTGTAATATTTGAAAAAATCGTTTCTGCATTATGGTTTTCACTTAAAAACTTTTGAGCTTTTTGATTGAAAAGTTCTTCAAATTTCCAAACAGCAGTTCTATCTGCACTCAAATATCCGGCACGGCTTGCACCTTTTTCGTCAAAGCATACAAAAACGTCTTTCAATTGTGGTGTCAGGTATTCAATAAAATCGAAGCAAATTGGAGTTATTTCATCGCCGTCATCAAGGATTAGATATTTGATATTTTTGAAATAATCAGAATTTTTATAGATATAATTGAACACAAGTCCTTGTCGCAGATAATCAAAATCGCGTAATTGCAGTGTTTTTTTTAAAAGCTCTTTCAGTGCAATTTTTGCATCATCAGCAAAACTTTCGCCCAAAACTCTTGAACGCCATTCAACATCTTCGTCAGTCAAATTGTTTTGAACAATTAGCGAATATCTTCTGAAAAGTTGGTGCAAAAGTGATTTTTTTGAATTGTATCCTTTAAACTGAATATCTTTTAAAATATCTTTTAAGATAAATTGTGAAATTTCCAATCCTGCAAGGTTTGGTAAAATTGTCGGATTGTTGTACGGATTAATATTTTCTACAAATGCCCAATTGTCGTTTATGGTATTATAAACGAGCGAAAAAAACGTGAGAACTTGTAACTTTTCAATACAATTAATATTTAATTTTTCGAGAGTTTTTTCGATAAATTTTTGTTTGCCACTTTGAACAAGTACGAGAATTTCCGAAGCATTAATGCCGGAATTTAAAAGCTCTGCGTATTTTTCTATCAAAAAATCTGTTTTATTGGTTGATAAATCCGTTGAAATTAACATCCATACTCCTTGACAAATATTTTAGCATAAATAATAAAAAAAATTTGTCCTCATCCTAATGAACTATTGCAAATATTTACCTATTCGGCTATTATATAATCACAAACAAAAAAGAGATATTACATTTAAACAGGAGGTAAACTATGCAAGAATTACAAGAACAAATCGGATTTTCAGCAGGACAAATCTATGATTATTTGAGCAACAATGGAGAAGCTACTTTTTCTAAAATGAAAAAAGAATTAGATCTTAAAGGTAACTTCGCTGATTTAGGTCTTGGCTGGTTGGCTAGAGAAGACAAAGTTGAAATCTCTAAAAAAGGTGCATCAGTTAGCGTAAGACTCAAATAGTTCATGCTGATTTTAAAATGATTTAAAAGAGCGGCGTTTAAGCCGTTCTTTTTTTTGTAATTAATATTATGTAAAGATTGTAGTAATAAATTTTTTTCTTAGTATAATTATTTCATTAGAGGAATAATTATGCAGATAAAAAATATTGATTTTAATATAGATTTGGCTCAAAGTTTTGGGTTTTACAAGAATAATTCGGAATTTGATTTGTTGGATTATGCAAGTTCCGTTAATATTTCATGCGGATTTCATGCGGGCGATCCATTGATTATCAGAGATGCCTTGTTGCGAGCTAAAGGAAAAAATGTTGTAGTTGGTGCTCATATTGGGTTTAATGATATTCAAGGGTTTGGGTATCGCGAAATGGATTTGGCAGAAGATGAAATTGAAGCATTGGTTGTTTATCAAGTTGGTGCATTGATGTCATTTGCCAAAACTTTCAATATGGAAATTGAACATGTTCGTCCGCATGGCGCTATGTACAAAAAATGTGCTCAAGATTTTTCTTTCGCATGTTCTGTGGCAAAGGCAATCCAAAAATGTTCAAAATGGCTCGTTTACTACGGGGCTACCGGTGAAGTTACTCAAAAGACAGGTGAACTTTTAAATATTCCCGTTGCTCAGGAAGTTTGTCTTGAAAAAATGTATAATGTTGACGGTACTGTGAATTCAGTTGCTCGTGATAATGAAAATACTGAAATGGAAATTCAAAGATTAAAACAATTACTCGCAACTTCTCAAGTTTCAAATATTGAGGGTGGCAAAACGGTTGTGACTGCTGATACTATTCACTTTACAAACAGATTGTCAAACTCTTTGGAATTAATTAAACAGGCTAGTGAAATTATTACCCCTGTTCCGGTAAATTATAAAAACGCATGCCTTTCAGGTTGGGTGGAGTAAAAATGAAAGATTTCAGAAAAAATATGAAAATGCCTCAAGAAGCGAAATGGCTTATGCCGGGGCTTCAGGTGAAAAGATGGTTTGCACTGATATTTTTAGGTGCAGTATTTATGGTGCTGGGTATTTTAATTTTGTTTGATATAAGACCGGTATTTTATACAATGGAATTTATTCGCAAAGTTGCAATGAATTTGTCTACCGAATGGATAGCTTTTGCAATCGTTATGTTCGGTGCGAGTATGTTCTTTAAAGGCTGGCAAAAAACTAACCTTTCAATAATTGACGGCAGTGATAATCAAGCGTTGCTTGAAAATCTTTACAGACGCAGAAAATTAAACCGTGGTCCAAAAATTGTTGCAGTGGGCGGTGGTACAGGTCTTTCAATGCTTTTGAAAGGTATCAAACATATTACCAATAATATTACTGCCGTTGTAACTGTTGGTGATGACGGTGGAAGTTCAGGCAGATTGCGTGAAGAAATGGGTGTTTTGCCACCGGGTGATATAAGAAACTGTATTGCTGCATTGGCAGATGATGAGGATTTGGTTACGAAACTGTTCCAATATCGTTTTAAAACTGGCGAAGGACTTGAAGGACACAGTTTTGGAAATTTATTTTTGACTGCGTTATGTTCAATTACAGGTGATATGGTTCGTGCTGTTAAAGAGAGTTCAAATGTTTTGTCTATTCGCGGTCGAGTTTTGCCATCTACTCTTGATGATATGAAACTCGGTGCAGAGATGGAAGACGGTAGAATTATACACGGTGAATCAAATATTCCTGAAGCTCATGGAAAAATTAAACGTCTGTTTACTATGCCGCATGATTGCAAAGCTCTCGATGATGTTATTGCCGCAATAAGGGATGCGGAATTAATTATTTTAGGACCCGGAAGTCTTTACACAAGCGTTATTCCTAACCTTTTGATAAAAGAAATTTCGCATGAAATAGCAAAATCTAATGCCAAAAAGATTTATGTCTGCAATATTATGACTCAACCGGGAGAAACTGACGGGTATTGCGTTTCAGACCACGTAAATGCGTTAATGCAGCATGCTGAAAGTCGAAATATTATCGACACAGTTTTGGTTAATGATTTTTTACCGTCAAATTTGGCTAAAAAATATCAAATGTCAGGTTCTTATCCTGTCAGACTTGATTATGAAAATTTGAAAAAGCTCGGTGTAAAATTGTTTTCTAAAAAACTCATAGAGGACAGCAGAGAAGGGCTTGTCAGACATAGTTCAAACCGTGTTGCAAGGGCTATTTATTACTGGTACAGAAAAGAGCATAAAGCTGATAGAAAGATTTTTCATAGAGAAGTTGAAAAACAAGGATGCTGTAATGGTTAAAAAAGTTACGGTCAATACGCTTCAAAAATGCAAAGAAAATGATGAAAAATTTTCTGTTTTGACAGCTTATGATTATTCAACGGCAAAATACCTTGACGAAGCAGGGATAGATGTAATTTTGATAGGTGATAGCCTCGCGATGGTTGCTCTCGGGTATGAAACGACACATGCTATCGGAGCGGATGAAATGGCAATATTTACTCGTGCTGTAGCAAAAGGTGTTTCGCGTGCAATGGTGATAACTGATATGCCGTTTTTGAGTTATCATACGACGATTGCCGATGCGGTTAAAAATTGCGGAGAGATGATAAGATGCGGTGCTAATGCCGTAAAAATTGAAGGCTATGGCGATTATATTGTTGAAGTTGTTAAAAGATTGACTCAAACCGGAATTCCGGTTATATCTCATCTCGGTTTTACTCCGCAGTTTATAAATACTCTCGGTGGTTATAAAATTCAGGGTAAGACTCAAGAAGCGGCGAAAGAACTTTTAAACCAGGCAAAAGAACTTCAAAATGCAGGTGCATTTGCAATATTATTGGAGATGGTGCCCGAAGATACTGCAAAATTTATTACTGAAAATATTGATATTCCGACTATTTCTTGTGGTGCGGGGAGATATTGTACGGCACAGGTTTTGGTATCCGATGATGTTTTTGGAAAATATTCCAATTTTACTCCAAAATTTGCAAGAAAATATGGTGATATGAAGTCTTTTATTATTGATTGTGCTAAAAATTTTGATTATGAAGTTAAAAACGGATTATTTCCGTCTGACAGCGAGGTGTTTTAATGACGATAGCGGTTTATCCGGGGAGTTTTGACCCGATTACAAAAGGTCATCTTGATATTTTGCATACGGCGACAGAAATTTTTGATAAAGTGATTATTGCAGTTGCGAGAAATTCGGAAAAGCATGGATTTTTGCCGGTTGAGGACAGAGTAAAACTAATCAGAGAGAGTGTTAAAGATTTGCAAAATGTGGAAGTTGATTTTTTTGAAGGGTTGACAATAAATTATGCAAAGCAAAAAGGTGCAACGGTTTTAATCAGAGGCTTGCGTGCCGTATCGGATTTTGAATACGAAATGCAGTTGTCGCAAGCAAACAGTGCTCTTGCAAGTGAAATTAAGACAGTATTTCTTACAACAAAACCTAAATACAACTTTATTTCCTCAAGTACGATAAAAGAAATTTTTCTTAACAAAGGAGATATTTCAAAGTTTGTCCCTGAGCCTGTAAATGATTATTTGCAAAATCGTAACAAATTATTTGACAATTAATTTGCGCTTAGGTAGAATATTATTATTAGAAAGGGATAATTATGCAGCAAAACGGTGTATATGATTTATTAAGAATGTTGGAGATTTCTTTGGAAGAAGGTTTCCCGATTGTACCGCGCAAGTTTACCGTAGTAAAAACAAAAGAAATTGAAGCGTTAATAGATAGAATTTATGCTTCTTTGCCTGTTGAAGTGCAAGAAGCAAAAGCGTTTTTGAAACGCAGAGATGAATATCAGCTTGAAGCTCAACAAAAAGCTAAGAAAATTATTGATGATGCTCAGGCAGAAGCTGACAGAAAACTTTCAGAGGCTGATTTTATAAAAGCTCTTGAAAGAGAAGGTATCAGAATAAGAACTCAAGTTCAGCAAGAATGCGAAGAAATCAAACGCAGAGCGATGGAAGAAGCTGAAAACATCAGAACTCAAGCAACTGAAGATGCAATGAGAACTAAGGAAGGTGCAGAATTATACGCAGAACAAGTTCTTACAAATCTTGAAAAAAACTTGACTCAACAACAACAAATCGTTAAAAATGGTCAAGTCTATATGGAAAAACTTCGTTCTGAATCATTTGGTAGCTATGATGTCCCGACATCTTACTCTGCTGACAGAGCTCAACAGTTTTCTGATTACAGACCGGAATAGTTTTCAGTAAAGTTTTGTTAAAAAAAGACTGCTTTGTATAAGCAGTCTTTTTTGTGATTATTAAATTAAACTTACCATGGATAGTCGTCTTTAATCTGCCATCCGTCATTGATAATTTTTGCAGCAC
>CAYPDZ010000055.1:0-5953 GCA_964409575.1 uncultured Muribaculaceae bacterium
CGTACTACGCAAACAAGTACTTCCAAGAATATGTGTTGTGTGTAGGTGATTAGAGTCGTACGATGAACAAAAGGCACTAGGGTACCAAGATACCAATAGTCTTTTTACATTTTACTGTACTTGGCACGTATTCGTAAAAACAGATAAAAAGCGGTAAATCATAAATTTACCGCTTTAATATTTTTATCTTGCACAAATTGTTCTTGCTACATGAACACCTGATGCGGAGGCTTGGATTAAACCTCTTGTCACCCCTGCTCCGTCGCCGATTGCAAACAAGTTTTTAACACCTTCTGTTTCCAGTTCATCTGTCAATTTGACTCTTGCAGAGTAGAATTTAACCTCTATACCGTAAAGAAGTGTGTATCTTGATGCCGTACCCGGACAAACTTTGTCCAGTGCTTGCAACATCTCAATAATACTTGTCATTTGTCTGTATGGTATAACAAGACTCAAATCCCCGGGGGTTGCACAAGTCAATGTCGGCTTGATTATGCTTGCTTTAATTCTTTCGGGTGTAGAACGTCTGCCGTCAAGCAAATCGCCGAAACGTTGAACTAAAATCCCGCCGCCAAGCATATTTGCAAGTCTTGCAATGTGCTGACCATATTGGATTGGCTCTTTGAACGGTTCTGTGAATTTTTCGCTTACCAACAGTGCAAAGTTTGTGTTGTTAGTAGTTTTTTCTGCATAACTGTGCCCGTTAACCGTAGAAATTCCGTTATAATTCTCCTGAACAACTTCGCCGTTTGGGTTCATACAGAAAGTTCTGACTTCATCACCAAATGTTGGTGAATGATAAATTAATTTTGATTCATACAATTTATCGGTCAAAGGCTCAAATACAGGTGCAGGAAGTTCCACGCGAACACCGACATCAACTGCATTATTAACCATACCGATTTTATTTTTAGCAAATTCTTGAGTAAGCCAATCTGCACCTTCTCTACCGGGGGCAATGATTGTGTATTCTGCACAAATTGTTTCCCCGTTATCAAGAACAATACCTTTTACCTGTTCGCATTCCACAATCAATGACTGAGCTGAAACATTATTCAAAATAGTAATTTTTTTATCAAGATAATCTTGCATGTTTTTCAAAACATTAAGACTTCTTTCTGTTCCTAAATGTCTGACAGGAGAATGAACAAGTTTTAATTCTGCAAGAGATGCTTGTCTTTCAAGTTCGCGGAATGTGTTCATATCGGTTCCGAAAACCTCATCCGTCGCACCAAAATCTAAATAAAGCTGGTCAGAATAAGCGATTAAATCCTCAACTTTTTTTCTGTCCATATAATCAACAAGGTGACCGCCGACGTCCGGTGTTAAAGTTAATTTGCCGTCAGAAAATGCTCCGGCGCCGCCCCATCCACAAAGAAGTCCGCATTTTTTGCAGGTAGGACATTTTGCATAGCCCTCTCTGAGCAGGCAGGTTCTTTTTTCTATTTTTTGACCTTTTTCAACTAAAATAACTTTCCACTCCGGTCTTAATTTCGTAATTTCCAAAGCAGTGAATATTCCGGCAGGTCCTGCACCGATAATAGCTACGTTATACATCTCATATCTCCATCTTATAGTCAACCAATTAAATATAACGTGAACATAATTATTTTTAAAGTCTTTGTAAGCATTTGTTAAGTAGTGAATGTTATGCTTTCCAGATTTTTACCTTTTACGTTTAAATTCAACGCCACAGGTGACCATCTGTCTGGAGTTTCGCATAATCTTAATTTTGCAGAAGATAGTATAGTTGATAAAACATCACCATATTTACGTTTTGCCACCATTAAATCCAAACTGTTGTCAGCTCTTCTTTCGTGGCATATACCTCTTTCTATGCCAATATTTTTACCAAGTTCATTTAGACGTCGAGTCTGTTCACCTGTTGCCAAAAATATTCCGCGGTAGCTGTTAATAATTAATTTAAAAAAATCAGAAGGTTTTTTGCAATTCAAAAAATCACCACGTCTATATTGTGGGTCATATTTGGCAAATAGTGAGGCTATTTCATAGTGTTCTTGCGGATTAATTAATCTCGCTGTCAACTGTCTTGTTGCAGATTTGATTAATTTTGGGTCAGAAACTTGTTGACCGTCTACAAATACTCGAAGTGGCACTATGCCCTTAAATGATGGATTTGAATTGTTAATCTTAGAAATCATACAGCTTATAAAACACGTAAAAAAAAATTTTGCTAGAATGGTTTACTTTTTGTAACTTTTGCATGTTGAATATTTGTAATTAATTCTTTAACATCATCAGTATTCATTATTTTTTTTGCTTCATTTGCATAATTCAGTGCTTTATCTAAGTTGCCGGAATTCATATACACGGCAGCCAGATTGTACAAACTTATATATTTTTCGTTGTCGTTTTTGGAAAGTTCATAAGCTTTTTGTATAGCTTTTATGGCATCATTGTTTTTACCAAGTTCTGCATACGCAATTCCCATATCAATATATCCGCCGGCTAAATCCGGTGCATTTTTTACATAACTCTGAGCTTCTTTTAGTTTTCTGGTAGAGATATCTTTGGAAGTCCCCAGAATTATCGGAGCATAAACAAGTCCTTTAGTGTTTATTTTTTCGGAATTGGTAATCGTCGGAATTAATTTGTAAAGCAATTTTATTGTGTTTATATCTTTTGATGACAAATATTGGAATGAACTGCGGTGAGGGGTATAAAAATTATTATTTTCCGCTGCCATATACATTAAATCATCAGAACTGTAGCTATGTCCCATAATTCCGAGTGCATGACCAATTTCGTGCAATGCCGTGTTATACAATTCTTTGTCCGAAAAAAAGTTGCCATGCGGATCTTTTGAATAAAGAATTATTGTCATTTTCTTTAAAATATTGCCTTTATAATCCGGTGTTGTATATCCGACAACGTATCTGCAGACATTCTCGGTACAAACATCATCAGGAAGCGGTTTGATGAGAACTTGTATATTTGCATCTGTCGGATTTTTTACGGTTGCAAATTTTAAAAATTGACTAGAAATTTCCCATTGATTAAAGGCTTTATATATTTCGCTGTTGTAGTAAGACGGAACATTATCTGCACTCTCATTATTTACAAAAACTTTAAGCGGGAATTTTTCACTGTCCCAGCGCATAATCCCTTTATCCATAGGAGCTTGTTCTATGTAATTATCTCCGATATTGCGCATAACGTTGTTGCGCCATTCGTTTATTTGGCTTTCCGCCAAATCCTGTGCACTGTCATTATGAGGACTTGTTGCTATTTCAAAAAGTTCTTTTTGTATCGTAATTGTTGGCGAAAGGTTTAAGAGAGTTTGCACGTAATAATATCTATAATCTTTATTGCTTTTGTTAAAATTATAAGCATTTTTTAAATTTTTATGAGCTTGCACATAGTTATGATTTTTTAGCGCAATTTTACCTTGATTAAAAAAATAAACAGGTGCACATTTCCAAAAAATAGCGAAAATTATGGCTACAGAACATAGGAATATGGTTAAATTTCTGTCTTTACTCATCTTTTATACCTTTGTCGATTTCAAGAATTTTTGCAAGTGAACGAGTGTCGCCTTTTAGTTTAAAATATTCTTTGAATTTTGGAGTAGTTTTTAGGTTAAAGCTTCTGCCGTTTTTGTCACGAGTTTTTGAAATTAAACCTTTTTCTACAAGTTCTTTTATGTGGTCATAAGCAGTTGAACCGCGAAGTTCGATTAATGCAGTCTGACGAATTGGTTCTTTCAATGCAATAACCGATAGAGTTCTGAGAGTCGCCGGTCGCAAATCAACAGGACAAAGAAGTTCTACCAAATCCATATGTTCCTCTTTTACCTGCAATATATAACCGTTTTCATCATCAATTTCTAAAGCTCCGTCACGAGATGCATAATCCATGATAAGCTCTAAAATAGCTTCTTCAATTGTTTCTGTTTCTTCATCAAGTATGGTTGCAATTTCATCCAGTGAAATTGCTCTTGCCGTAATAAATAAAACTGCTTCAATTCTTGATTTCAAGTTCTCTATTGTCATTTTGTTCACCTTTTATAACATATAGATCCGAATAAAATTCATCTTGTTTAAGTTCATAATCAGTTTCTGCTGTAAGGAATAATAGTGCGATATAAGCACTGATTTTATCCATACCGAGAAGTGTTAATTCGTTCAGCTCAATTTGTTCATTAGACTCAAAAATTTGTGCAAGATTTTCTTTTAATTTTACAACGCAAGTTTCAATATATTCCTCGTGTGCAAGGTTTACGATATCGTCAGGTGTAAGTCTTGAATATGATTGAACTCTGCGTTTTGCACGTTCATGAGCACTTTTTAACGATTGTTTTTGTTCTAACTTTTCATAAAATTCCAATTGACGAATTAAGTCTTTCAAAGTTACAACGCGGTTGTGGTTAAGTCTTACACTTGTACGTCTTTGCAATACTTCGTCAATAGAAATTACGTTGTTTGTCGGAACATAATCATCCTCAGGATAGTCAACGATAAATCCGTCATCATCAAATTGAGGTTCATCGTCTTGAGTTTCAAACTGCATTACGTCAATGCCTTCAAGAACATTTGATTTCAACTTTAAAAGTACAGCAGCAAAGAGAAATGTTCTGCCCGTGACACGCAGATTTTGAGATTTCATTTGCACCATGTGTGCAAGATATTTGTCTGTAACATCGACAATATCAATATTCCAAGGGTCAATTTTGCCGGATTTTGCCATTTCGACTAAAATCCCGATACCCTCACTTTTGGCCTTGCCGTCACGCGTCAAACCCAAATCAGGTAAATCTAAATTGTAATTTAATGCTGTACTCATATCCTATTCTTCGTCCCTCAGTTTGATACCCGTAACTTTGGTGATACCTTTTTCTTTTTGAGTAACACCCAAAGTCCTATTTGCTGATTCTATCATAGGACGCCTGTGACTAACTACTATAAATTGCGTATCTTTTGATTGGTTCTGCACCATTTGGGCGATACGTTCAACGTTCATTGTGTCTAAACTTGCATCAACCTCGTCAAACGCGTAGAAAGGTGATGGCATATAACGCTGTATTGCAAATACAAAAGCTAATGCGGTAAGCGATTTTTCACCGCCTGACATACTTTCAAGACGTTGAAGTTTTTTATCTCTCGGTTGAGCTTCAATTGTCATGCCGCCTGATAGAGGATCTTCCGGAAATTCTAATTTTAACTCACCTTCACCTTCTGATAATTGGTGGAACACTTCTTTAAAGTTTTCATTTATGTTGTTGTAAGTTTTCATAAATGTTTCTTTTTTTAGCTGTTCATAGCCTTGCATTCGCATCATTATTTCTTTGCGTTCTTTTGAAAGTGTTTCAATCTGTTCTCTGATTGAAGTTTGACGTGAAAGTACCTCATCGTAAGCCGTAAGTGCTTTCATATTAACGTCGCCCAATTCTTGCATACGTTTTTCAAGACGTTGAATTTTTGATGTAATTTCCTCAATAGAAATTTCAATCGGTTCAAGTTTGTTAATTTCAACACCTGCATCAACCAATTCTTTTGTAGCTGTTTCAAGTTCAGGTTCAAGTTGACGTCTGCGCGCTTTGAAAGACTCAATCTGCTCGGCAATTCGTTCAATATCCGCAACCCTAATGTGTTTTTGCTTCTCAAGTTCTATAAGTTCAGCATTGATGTCGTCGCGTTCTTTCAACAACTTTCCGAGTTTTTCCTCAATTTGAACAATTTGTTCATGAAGTTCTTCCATTTTTTTGTTTAAGTCGACAATATCCGCTTTGTAGCGTGTTTTATCTTCTTCAAGTTTTACGTTGTTATGCTCAATTCCAACAATTTCCTCTTGTTTTGTTTCGATTAAGTTTTCATGGAATGAAATCTGACGGTTAAGTTCGTTTTTGTCGTTTTCAGCACTCATTAACTTGCTTTGCAAACGCTTAATTTCACTTTCAACGCCTTCTGTTTTTTCTTTTAAATCTTTCAAATCT
>CAYPDZ010000055.1:6053-10271 GCA_964409575.1 uncultured Muribaculaceae bacterium
CGTTTTTTGTTTTCCAAAGAACCTAATTTTTGTTCCATTTCTTTCAGACGGTCTTTAAATTTGTTAAGCTCATCATCGTCATTTTGACTAAAGCTCAAGCCTGTGCGCATTCTTGCACCGCCTGTCATAGAACCTGATTTTTCCAGTAATTCGCCTGATAGCGTTACCATTCTGTATTTGCCAATGAGTTTTTTAGCGCATTCAATATCCTCAACAACAATTGTATCGCCTACTGCATAGAAAAATGCATCAATATATTCATCGTCAAAATCAACAAGGTTAATTGCGAAATCAATTACACCTTTATCTTTCGGCAATTGTAATTTCGTCGGAGCTTTTTTGATTTTATTCAAAGGAATAAACGTTGCTCTGCCGGCGTTTGAGGATTTTAAAAGTTCAATTGCAACCGATGCAACGTGTTCATCGTCCACTACAACATGTGCCATACGCCCGCCAAATGCAACTTCCATTGCAACGGAATACTCTTTATCAACAGTTCCGAGCTGTGCCAACGGAGCATGAACACCGCGCAATTTTGCATTCATAACTGTATCAATTGCACGACCAAAGTTTGCATCTTCTGCTGCCTGTTTTTTCGCTTCCATTGTCGAAATCTTGCGGTATGCCATTTGAATGTTATAGTTCAAATCATTTATTTCATTTTTGGTTGTATCAAGATCATGGAGTGTTGTTTGTTGAACGAGTTTGAAATTATTCATTTCTTGTTGAAGCTGTTCAACAAGAGTTTTCTTTAAATCTTGATTTGATGCAAAATTAGCCTTCATTTCGTTTAATTCTGCAAGTTTTGTTTTTGCATCATCAAGTTCTTTTTGAAGGTTTTTTAGCGCATTTTCAAGCGGTAATTTGCTTTGTATAAGCTTTGTTTCCTCGTCTTTCAAATCCTCCAGTTGTTTTCTCAAACGATTACGTTTTTCGATATGTTGGTCAGCTGTAGCATTCAAGCCCGTCATATCTTCCAAAATCTTTTTCAACTCAGCTTCGCGGGTTTTTGTATTTTCTTTTATAACCGTGATTTCATCATCTTTGAGTTTAATTTTAAGTTTAAAATCCTCAATTTTCTTTTTGAAATTTTCTATACCGTTTTTGGCATTTTCAATAGAACGCAAACCGTCATGAATTTGTTTATCCGCATAATTTGAAGCGTTATTTTTGCGGTCAATTTCACCCTTTAGCGTTTCTTCCTGTTTTTTTAATTCAATCTGTTGAGCTTCACCCTTTTCTTTCACAAGTTCCGAAACTTCCTGATATTTTTGCTTGATAAGGTTTAAACGCTCATCTAAATCCTTGTTTTTAACTTCTTCTTCTTTTTTCTTTTTGGTAAATTCTAAGATATTTTCATGAGCGCGTTCTAAATTTCTTTTCAAGTCAAAGAAACGAACTTTGTTAATTTGGCTTTCTAACCCCGTTTTTTCCTCACGAAGCTTTTGATATTTTAGTGCAACTTCACGTTCCTCTTTTAGTTCCTCAAGCCGCTTGTCAACTTCGTTCAAGATAAACGTAGAACGTTCTACACGTTGTTCAACGGTTGTTAATTCATTGGTTGCCTGCTCTATTCTCCTGTCAAAGTCTGCAATACCTGCGATTTCATCAATAATTTTACGGCGATTTTTGGGTGAACAATTTGTAATCCCCATAACATCACCCTGCATCATTACGTTGTAGCTGTTCGGAGTTACGTTATATTTTTCCAAAAGAGCATGGACATTTGTCAAAGTCGTAACACTGTCATTTATATAATATGTACTGGCATAACCTTGAGAAGTCTTGCGGATTTTACGTCCGATTGTCAAATCATCGCCGTTTTCGGTATCGCCGAATGTAACTTTTACAAAAGCTTCGTTACGTTTTGTGTAGGTAGAAATAAAGTGTGACAAGTTTTCCGCGCGAAGTTCGCTGGCATTGGCAAGTCCGAGCGCAAACAAAACACTGTCAATAATGTTACTTTTCCCCGACCCGTTTGGACCCGAAACGGTAGTAAAACCTTTCAATAGGGGGATTTCTGATTTATTCGCAAATGATTTAAAATTATCTATCTCAAGTTGTTTGATATACATATCCTATATTCTAGCGGACACCATACATAAATGTCAAAAGCTTAAAGAAATTGTTACGTTTTAAATAGTAAAGATCTTTCGCTTCGCTCAAGATGACTGATGTTGCCATTTGCAGGCTTTAATGCTATTATATACTCATGTTTAAAGAACAAAACGACAGAGAGAGAGAATATTTTAATCAGGGTTTTACTCCTGTTAATGAATTGCTGAAAAGAATACGCACTTCACTTGTATCAGGTAAAAAACTTAGCATTAATGATTTGGATTTTACCGGTATTGTTGAATTTGAACGCTCGCAAACCATTGTTTACTTGACTTTATTTCAACAGGGCAGAAAATCTATCCGCTACGGAAGTAAACGTGCGACATTCATTGAAACTTTAAACCGTGATATTGAAATGCTTCGCAAAAATAAACAGTTTGTGGATTTTATCGTTAATGACGAAAACAAATGTCGTATTATGCTCGAATTCTCAATAGATAGAAAGAAAATTTTACCTAAAGAATTGAACTCCGAACGCTTTGATAGCGGGAGATTTGAAATTGGAATAAACGGTTTAGAGCTTCGCAAAGACGGAATTTCTTATTACTACATGCCGACAGATGCAATTACTTTATCTCACATGGGACTTCGCGCTGTATTGCAAACTCTTGTCAAGCGCACTCCTATCGGCAAAATGACTAACAAAATTTCAGAGCGTTTGCAAATTCTTTCTCAATCAAAAGAATATGAATATTATCTTTTTAGAAGTCGTGCTTTTGTAACCTTTAAAGACAAATGTATTCCGCTTTATCGCGGAAATATCAGATATACGGAGTTTGATTATGATACACTTTACAATCAGGTTGTGAATTCTGTTGACTGGTGTCTTGACAATATGTATGAAGATGGCAGATTTTTATATTATTACGACTGTTGTGAGGATAATTACAAAGACCATGAACACCCAAACCGCCCGATAGATAATCTTTATTACAATGATTTGCGTCACTGTGGCGGAATTATTGCACTTTTAAGGGCTTATCAATTGACAGGTGATGAAAAATATATTACAGCAGCTAAAAAAGCTCTCGATTGGAGCGTTTCTGTTTCAAAACCTCATGATACTCAATGGGGAACTGCATATTTTGCATATTACAACAACAAAGGAAAACTTGGCGGGACAGGAGTTCTTCTTGTTGCTATGATGCAATATTATTTGATTACAGGTGATGACACTTATATTGACTATATTAGAGGTTATACGCGCCATGTTATGAGTAGGGTTTACGATAACGGTGAACTTCTTGGATATTACATTCATCCGGCTTTTCAAGACGGTCAGCCACTTATCAACATGAATGATGAAGAAAGAAAGGCAACGTTTTCATTCTATTACCCAGGAGAAGCGCTTTTAGGACTCGGACTTTACGCAAATAATTTTGATGATGAACTCGCGCAAGAAGCTCGTAGAGTTGGCGAAAAAGCTCTTGATTGGATTATTGAAGAAAGACCGAAAATTTATGCGGATTTATTTACGGCACTTCCATCAGATGCTTGGCTTATGCAGGCAATTGAGGAATGGGCAAAAGATGAACGTTTTAGAAAAGAAAATTATATAAATTTTGTGTTTAATGATGCCAATACAATGATGAAAAAAACTTACAAACATGATGACAGCCCCTATATTGACTATGATGGCGGATATTATTATGAGTATGGCGACCATTATTATCCTGACGGTGCGCGTTCTGAAGGGCTTGTTGCCGCATTTTATCTGACACGTTTTCTCGGTCACAAAGAATTAGCGGAAAAACTTTTAAAAGCTTGCAAAAACGTTGCTATGTGTCAATTCCACCTGTATAATTCGGAAGAAAACAGCTATTCACACAAAAATCCTGAGCGTTCAGTGGGTTCAATAAGATTTAAGGCAACACGTCAGTGGGTCAGAGTTGACTCTATTCAGCACGTTTCTTGTTTCTTTGCCCGACTTTATATGGTAGAAAATACTTTTCCTAAAGCAAAAAAGGACAGAAAGTAGGCTTCGCCCTGTGTGCTAGAACTTTGAAAACCCTTCCAATGTCCATGTCAAGAGGTGGACTTTGCCTACACAAAAAAAAAGACCAACTTGCGTTAGTCAGGGAAAAAGGGAAAGGAAACAAA
>CAYPDZ010000056.1:0-10113 GCA_964409575.1 uncultured Muribaculaceae bacterium
GTTTTCATTTCTTCTTCAAAAGATTTCTCAGAACTTTTTGAGCTCTCAGCTTTTGATTGTGTTGAATTTACATCTGTTGTATTTGAAGTTGATGTTGTTGTCGATGTCGTTGATGTACTTACATTCATCATTTTTAACTACCTCTGTCAATTTCTTCCAGTTGTTTTAGAATTGCAGCTTCTTCTTCAGCTCTATCCTGACTTTGTCTGAAAAACCTTGTTACACCGAGTTCCGAATATTTTTTCAGCTCTGCGGCTTTTTCTTCTGCAATGTAGGCTTCTTTGTTCTTTTCTTTGTGTTTTTCAAGAACTTTTACGCCTTGTTCGAGTTTTACAAGTTTTGCCTTTTCTTCATCAAGTATTCTTTGTTTTTCTTTGCGAATTTCTTCAAGTTGTTCCGCCTTTTCCCACAAATGCACAAGATATTTGTCGTAAGTTTCGTACATCATCGGGTCAGCTTGTCGCATATTCAATTTTGTTGTTCTGATTTCTTCTTCGTTTTTGCGAATATTTTCTTCGGCTTCCAAAACTGCCTGTTGTGCCTTTTGCACCACCAAAAGCTGTTCTTCTTTTTTTCGAATTCTGAATTCCAGAACCTTCTGTAACCTGTATCTAAAAGGCATCTTTATATCACTCGTACTGTATTATGACTTATTTTTAGACCAGTTTAAACATCTATATGTATGATATTAATGGATTTTTTAAGAAAGTCAATTATATATGAAATTAAACTACATTATATTATTTAGATTTTACCCCATGTAACAAAAACTTAATAAAATTTTACAAAGCCGGAAACCCTTGTATAATGCCTCATAGCATAGCATAGCATAGCATAGCCCCAGCCGTGTAAATAATTTCGACCTTTTTGTTTTTATAAAAGAGTAAGGGAAATCGATTTCAAAAGGGAAAATTTTTAGTTAAGGAAAGGAAATTATTATGGCTAATATGGTTAATTTGGTTAATTGTTTAAAATTTTGTAAATGTGCTCCTAAAAACACACTTGTTAATGTTGGAACAAAAACAGTAAAACATGCGGGTGTAGCAAAATCTACCAGATTATATTCAATAAGAAAAGATCCTGTTATTGGAACAGAAATAAGAAATAATATGACGGGAACAAGATATCTTCAACGCACAGGTGTAAACAGCAGGGTAGCTGAAGTAGAGCCGTTAACAACAGTACACTACGCAGATGGAAGATACTCAGGTATTCCCAATTCCCAATTTAACAAATTGCTTAAAGAGTTACAACAAAATCCGGACAACTGGAATCCGGTTATAAAAAGTGATGCATTTATCGGAAAAGAATTGTTTGTAAACAACCCTGCTATTGCGGGACGATATTTCAGATCTGCTGAGCCTATCGATAGTCAGTTAATAATGAAAATAGCAAATGGCAGACATCACGGTATGCGATTAGAAGAATTTGATAATATGATACTAAATCTTTTAGGATAAAATAAAAAAAGCCACTATAAAGTGGCTTTTTTTATTAATCTAAAATCGTGACTCCCATGCCGCTTCCGCGATTTATATTTGAACGATAGTACCCGTGATTTGTTTTGTAGTCAACGCTTTCTCCGCTTCCCATCATAGCGCGTTCTGCCTCAAAATAATCCATATAAGCAGGATCCATAGCAGGGGTAAAACCTGTTGGAGTTCCCGTAAATTGATTTCTAAAATTTCCTAGCAACATACTTTTCCAACTGCTGCCGGCAGTTCCCGTAAAAACAGGTGGTCTGTATTGGTTGTGCGCTGATTGCGGAATATATCCTTCCGGATTGTACGCTTTATAATTTTTTACTGCATTTTTCAAAACATCAAATCTTTCTTCCATTGTTCCGTTTTGAATTGCTCCAAAAACTTTTTGTTCAAGCCTTTCTACACGATTTTTTGCTAAATCGTATTCAAAAGTTTGATTAAAAACTTGTTTTTCCATATTTTTAAGTCCGGAAAAGCTTTCAGCAACAAGAGTTTCACCATCTGTCGAACTGCGACGAATTCCGTATCTGTAAATTATCGGCTGTTGATTGTAATAAAAATTCCTTGGATAATTTTTGTACCTATGGTTGTAATATCTACGCGGGTGATTGTAATAAACTCCGTTATAGCGTGTTGGATTGCCGTTATAATAACGTGTGTTATTTTTAAATATTTTTGCTTCAACAGATTGTGTAACTAAAATAAGAACAAATAATATCAATAAATTTTTCATAATAGACCTCAACGTTAAAAATTTAAAACGATAATGTAAATTTATCATTGCTCTCAAAGGCAATATTTTATGCTAAAATAAATTTATGAAAAAATTAGTTATTTTGATTTTATTATTACTAGGATTTGTGTCACCAGTTTTTTCTGAGGAAGAAGTTTTGCATTCTGAAACGGGTGTTGTCACGGCAATAAATTATAAAGATGTGACACAAACTGACAAACAAGAAGTTACTGTCAAAATTCTTACAGGAGATTTTAAAGGAAGTGAAAAAGTTATAGACAACATGCTAACCGGAAATCCCGCGTATGACATAGTTTTATCAAAAGGTGATAAGGTTGTGTTGCATGCAGAAGCAAATTCAGATGATATTATAAGTGCCGATGACATAGACTTTTTTATTGCAGATATAAAACGAAACAATCAAATTTGGTTATATACAGGAATATTTTGTGCACTTCTTTTGGTTATCGGACGTAAAAAAGGTGTACGAAGTATTGTCGCAATAATTGCGACTCTAGGGCTTATTTTTACCGTACTTGTGCCAATGATTTTGAACGGATTTTGTCCAATAGCTTCGGCAGTTTTGACCGGAATTTTATCAACGCTGATAACAATTTATCTTGTTGGTGGCTTAAATTCAAAAAGTTCATCTGCAATAATCGGAACAAGTATAAGCCTCATTTTTGCCGGTGCTTTATCAATTATTGCAATATATTTTGCGCATCTTACGGGCTTTTCCGGTGAAGAAAGTATGTTTTTATATGCAGTCAGACCTGATTTAAGTTTTACGGGAATACTTTCTGCATCAATGATAATTGCAGCACTTGGAGCTTTAATGGATACGGCTGTTTCAATAGCTAGTACGATTAACGAAATCCATGAAACAGATAATTCTTTGAGTGTAAAAGAACTATTTAAATCAGGAATGAATGTCGGACGCGATATTATTGGAACTATGTCAAACACTTTGATTTTGGTTTATCTTGGAAGTGCGCTTCCTCTTGTGCTTTTGTCAAACAATATTGACCTGAACAAATTTTTCAATCTTAATCAGGTCGCAACAGAAATCATTTCAGCGTTGATTGGAAGTATCGCAATTCTTGCTTGTGTACCGATTACGGCAATCGTTGCATCTGTTTTAATAAAAAAACAAAAAGAAAAAATAAATTTTTAACAATTTATAAAAAAGGAGAGTTTAAAAACTCTCCTTGAATATCTTATACTTGAGCTAAAGAACAAGCTTGTGATTTTAATAAATCCGCTTTGTCTGTTCTTTCCCAAGGAACATCAATATCAGTTCTTCCCATGTGACCGTAAGAAGCTAGCAATTGATAAAACTTACCGCCGTTTTTAGCAGGCAATCCGCGAAGGTCAAACTGATTAATGATTGATGCAGGTCTCAAATCAAAGTTTTTAGAAACTAATGCTGAGATTTCATCATCAGAAATCTTACCTGTTCCAAAAGTATCAACCATGATTGAAATAGGTTCTGCAACACCGATTGCATAAGCCAATTCGATTTCGCATTTTTCAGCTAAACCTGCTGCGACAATGTTTTTAGCAACCCAACGTGAAGCATAAGCTGCTGATCTGTCAACTTTTGTGGGGTCTTTTCCCGAGAAAGCACCGCCGCCGTGACGAGAGTAACCGCCATAAGTATCAACAATAATCTTACGTCCTGTCAATCCTGCATCGCCTTGAGGTCCGCCTACTACGAAACGTCCTGACGGGTTAACAAGAATTTTTGTTTCGCTGTCTAGTTTAATTGCTTCGCTTTCAAATACATAGTCAATAACTAATCTTTTAATATCGTTTCTGATAATTTCTTGAACTTTTGAATTATCAGAAATTCCATTGATTTCAGGATCGTGTTGAGTAGAAATCAAAACAGTATGAATTCTGGAAGGTTTTCCATCAATGTAT
Source organism: uncultured Muribaculaceae bacterium (assembly GCA_964409575.1). Classification (GTDB taxonomy): domain Bacteria; phylum Cyanobacteriota; class Vampirovibrionia; order Gastranaerophilales; family Gastranaerophilaceae; genus Stercorousia. The sequence goes on from CAYPDZ010000056.1 coordinate 4,141, forward strand.
TCAACAGTAACCTGAGATTTTCCATCCGGTCTTAAATAGTTCAAAAGACCTTGTTTTCTAACTTGAGCAAGTCTATATGACAATTTGTGAGCCAAACTGATAGGTAATGGCATCAATTCCGGAGTTTCGTTACAAGCATAACCAAACATAATACCTTGGTCACCTGCACCGATATTTTCAGTTTCTGAAACTGATGTATCAGCGTTGTCACTTCTTGTTTCAAAAGCTTTATTAACTCCACCTGCGATATCGCAAGACTGTTCGTCAATACTTGTTAAAACCGCACAAGTTTTGTAATCAAAACCGCCGCCTTCTTCGCCGATATAGCCGATATTTTTGATAGTGTTGCGAACAACTGACGGAATATCAACATAGCAATCAGCAGTAATTTCACCGCAAACAAGAGCCATACCTGTAGTAACTGTTGTTTCTGCAGCTACTCTTGATTGAGGGTATTTTGTCAAAAACTCGTCCAAAATTGCATCAGAAATTTGATCGCAAACTTTGTCGGGGTGTCCTTCCGTAACTGATTCGGAAGTAAATAAAAAGTTTCTTGGTGTCATCTTTTTCTCCTTAATTTGTTTTTAGTTGTCATCTTGAGCGTTAACGAAAGATCTCACCACACATGAGATTCTTCGGGGGTATCCCCCTCAGAATGACAAACTCTAAGCCGGTAAGGTTTTTAATTCCGACCCGGCACATTAATAAAGAGTGTACACCAGACAACTTTTAAAATCAAATAATGTGTGAAGATGTGTTAATATATGAAACACTGACCGTTAAAAAATCGTCATCAATCTTGACAATTGCCCAACGAACAAGATCAAAACCCGAATTTTTTAGTTCCTGTTCAATATATAAATTATCAAAACCTTTTATTTTTTTTATTTTAACAATTTCTGATTTAATCATTATTCAACCGTTACTGATTTTGCAAGATTTCTCGGCTGATCTACATCTTTGCCCAAAAATTCAGCTATGTAATAAGCAAGCAACTGCAAAGGTATAATTGAAATTATCGGTGAGAACAACTCTTGAACATCCGGTACATACATAATATGTTCAAATAAATCTTTCAATTTTTCGTCTTTGGAGTTCGTAAGCGCAATCATTCTGGCATTTCTCGCTTTTGCTTCTTCACTGTTAGAAAGGAGTTTTTCATAAACCGAGCCGTTCATCAAAATTGACAATACAGGCATTGTTTCGTCAAGCATTGCAATAGGTCCGTGCTTCAACTCTCCTGCCGGATAGCCGGTTGCATTGATATAGCTGATTTCTTTTAATTTCAACGCGCCTTCCAATGCAGTTGCAAAATTTATTCCACGTGCAACATAGATAAAATCTTTTGTACCTGCATAAGTTCTTGCAACACGTTGAATATCCTCTTTGTGTGCGAGAATTTGCTCGATTTTTTGTGGTAACACCATCAATTCCGCTTTCAACGATGTTAGTGTCGACGCTGCTACACTGTCTTTTATCTCCGCCATATACAATGAAAGCAGATAAAATGCCATCAATTGTGCAATATAAGATTTTGTTGCCGCAACAGAAACCTCAATACCTGCATTTACAGGAATTAAACTGTCTGCTTCGCGCGCCATTGCGCTATCAGGACGGTTTGTTATAATCAAAATATGTGAACCGCGAGCTTTTGCCTGTTTTATTGCGGTTAACGTGTCAGCTGTTTCGCCTGATTGTGAAACTCCGATAACAAGCGTATTTTCGTCTGTAACAGTTTTTCTGTAAATGTATTCACTTGAAGCTTCAACATCAACGGCAATTCCGCAAAAACTTTCGATTAAATATTTGCCAATCATTGCGGCATGCAAAGATGTTCCGCATGCGATAATTTGAATTCTGTTTAATTTTCTCAGTGACTCTTTTGTTAATTTGACTTCATTAAGAATAATGTGTTCATCAGGAGCATGAAGTCTGCCCACCAAAATGTTGCGAATAACATCCGGCTGTTCATGAATTTCCTTAAGCATAAAATGTTTGTAACCCATTTTGCTCAACGCAACCGGCTCCCATGGTAAAACTTCAACTTTTGGTTCAATTTTATCGCCGTTTTCGTTAATAATTGACATGCCATCCGGTGTTAATGTTGCGATTTGATTATCTGTCAAATAAACAGCCTTTTTAGTGTGTTTAATAATTGCCGGAACATCTGATGCTGCAAAGTATTCACCCTCGCCAATACCAACGAGCAAAGGTGCATTGCGTTTTGTGATTATGAGTTTATTTTTACAGTCATTGTGCATAACACAGAGCGCGTAAGCTCCTTCAATTTCTTGTGATGCAAGGTGGACAGCTTCTGTCAAATCTTTACATTCGGCATATTTTCTTGCAACAAGATGTGCAACGGCTTCCGTATCTGTTTGTGAGCGAAAAACGCAACCTGTTGCAGAAAGTTCCTCTCTCAGTTCTTTGTAATTTTCAATAATTCCATTGTGTACAATAACGAGATTGCCGCAATTGCAAGTGTGCGGATGAGCATTTAGTGCAGTCGGAGCACCGTGTGTAGCCCATCTGATGTGACCTATACCCATTGTTGATGCAGTAAATTCAGCTTCATGACCTCTGAGTTCACTTCTCAAGTTTTGCAATTTGCCGATAGCTTTATAAACTCTAATACTGTCATCACACATAACAGCAATACCCGAGGAATCATATCCTCTGTATTCAAGCTGTTCCAAACCGTCTAATAGTATATCAACAACAGATCTGTTACCTACATATCCGACTATTCCACACATAATTTTACTCTCCAATAATTGTTTATGTAGTTATTATATCATGAAATAAATTATCCTTATAAAAGTTTTACATTATTTTTCATTGAGAAAAAATTCCATAGGTTTAATATTTGTAAATTTTACAAGCAACAAAGAGTTGCATAGTTGAAAAAACATGTTATAATGAAAATGTATAGAAAAAATACGGAGGTATAAAAGATGTTTTTATTTAAAGCGGTTCAGTGCCCCCCCCCGAAAAGCTGATGTAGTAATGGTTTGCGGGATTTTAGGAGGTTTAGAGTTAGTAGGGAAAATAGTAAGTTTATATCGTCATCCCGTGCTTGACACGGGATCGCAGGGTCTGTCCAAAGGCGACGACATTGCGATTGCGGATCGCGCTACGCTTGTCCGCAATGACGGGAACCCACCCCAACCACCTCTCGCAAACGATACTCAATCGTTTGCTCGGCAGAGTCTTGAAAAGGGAGGGAGCGTTTGCAATGACGAAACGCCCTTAGTGCCCTAGTGCCTTCTAAAAAAGCAGCATTCACCAAGCCGAGCAGAGGCACGAGCGATAGCGAGAGACGAACAATCATAAACGGAAACCGCGCAGCTTGGTTGTCGGCTATAAACGGGTTTTTGTGTTTTGCTACGCAAAACAGCAACACCCTTTGCCGACAATCCGCTTTTCGTTTTGATTGTGAGCGGTGCCGTTTAACGCGATGCGCAGCATTCACCCTCGCCGAAGTCTTAATAACCTTGGGTATCATCGGTGTTGTTGCAGCGATGACTATGCCCGTAATTATCGCAAATGTCAGAGATAAATCTTTGGAAGCAGCATTGAAAAAGGCACAGTCATCTTTAATAAACGGTTATAGACAGATGATGGCACGTGAATCTGTTTTTAGAGTTTCTAACCTTCCTATAATGGATTGTGCCCGTAATGCGGCATGCTTCTCACCATGGCACAAGAGTGCGTTTAAGGTTGTAGATGATAGTACAAGCGGTTTGTCAAGTAACGTGTTGCCACAAGAATATGCCATAGAGGATAAAACAGAACCATCACCTTTTAGCTGGGATGCTGTTCCATATTTGTTTAGAACTGCAGATGGTATGAGCTATGGTGTAGAAATTGACGACGGAAACGAAACTTTCTCCATCTATGCAGATACAAATGGTACGAAAGCGCCGAATACAGTATGTAAAGATATGCTTAAATTCCGTATTTCAGGTATTGGCAATATTGCGAATGTTTGTTCGGAATTGGAAGAAGGTGGATGCTCAATAGATAACTTGTCCGCTTGTGATGGACAACAGTGTCAAGATTTGAAGGCTCAGGAGGAACCTGGTCCTATGGTGTCTCAAAGTGCGCCTGGAATTTGGAATAAAGAAGGTCACTTTGTGAGCTTCTACTGCGATTCAAATGGGGTTTCATTTACTAGGGATTGGTGCACTGAAGGACTGGAAACTACTCGCAGTTATTATTGTCGTTAATTCAAGCAGACAAAAAAAGGTGCTTAGCACCTCTTTTTATCCGAATAATTCTTGAAGTTTTGATGCTATTTGATTAGTTTCCGTCTTGTGTTTGGTTTTTGCAGTGGCTTCTTGTGCTTTTGCGGCGGCAATTCTGTCAAAATCTTTTGCAACTTCAAGAGCTACTATGTGTTTGCGCATCATGCCTTTATAGACAAAAGCTGCATCCCAAGCTGGTTTTCCAATATTTTGCGACTCCGGATATTGAACAGTATGTGGTACATATATCGCACCAATTCCATCAAGTTTAGCATTTTTAACCAGACTTAACGGATAATGAATTTCTTTACAGTTTGAGTTTTTTGTTTGCCAAGGTCTATGATCCAATACTTCAAATTTCTGTTTAGTAACGGGATGCTCAATGAACACTTTTTCGCCATCAGCAACAACTTCTGTAGTTAGTTTCTTCAATGGTTTTGCAAGGTTGTTAACAAAATAATCTTGTCCTATTTTAGGAAAACTGAATTCCAATATCTCTTCCGCAATCCTTTTTGATGCATCACCTTTCATACGGTAAGCCATCCCAAAAGATTGAGAGTTGTTTTGCGTAGGAGTAACATTCATATTAAATATCCTTTCTTGATTTACTCATTGTTTATAAACATGTAAATCCCAAAATTTGTTACCCCTTTGGAAATTTTTACAAATCTTAATGCTATTTTGATAATTTTTTAAAATAATCGGGGTCGGACAATGCTTTCTCGGCACAACTTATTCCGTTTAAATTATCATTAGATGTTGTCGAACAGTATCTAGTATGATTAGTGTAGGTTGTACCAGATGCACCCATTGGTAATAGTTTACCATTTTTGTCTACTTGAAATGTGAACAAATCTTGTCCAAGACGGTTTGGTTTCTTTGCAATTCCGTTGATATCAATAGATATATAAAATTTTTCAATTTTTCCGTTTTCATCCATCGTTGATCCTGAATATTCAAAAAGTAATATACTACCATCTTGTAATATATATTGTCCATCGTCAAAGGGGTGTAAATTTAGGGTATCACCGGTCAGTGTAGTGTATGTCGTCGAATTTCCTTCAATGCCCCAACCATTGTTAACCAAACAAGAACCATTGATATAACCGCGCCCGCAATCCTTTATGACTTTAAAGTATTTCAACACAAACTTATCTCTTAATTCTTCCCAATCTTCCATATCACCAGGTTTTAATGGCTCGCCGTTATGTGCTTGATACATATTTAAAGCTTGTGAAATAACGGATACACCCTTTTTGAATTCTGTTTCAAGCACTTTTGCTTTGTGGTTTGCAATCAATGTCGGCATGGTCATCGCCGCAACTACGCCGATGATGCCCAAAGTTATTAAGACTTCGGCGAGGGTGAAGGCTATACATTTAGAAGGCACTAAGGTTTTCCCGTCATTGCGAGTCTTGTTCCCGCCATCAGCGAGCGAAGCAATCTTATTAGAAGTTAATAAGTGAATAGGTAAATAAGTGAATAAGTTCATAACGGTTTGCTTGCGCAAACGAAATTATATATTGTGCGTAAGCACCGAAACGAACTTCCCGTCTTATCGACTTTTGCAGATAGCAATTGTAAATTTTACAAGTCACAACAGTTGCAAACGTGTGAAAAATATGTTAAAATGACAATGTAGTTATGAAAAATAGGAGCTAAAAATGGAAAATTTTAAAAACCTAAAAAAGCAATCACAGTGCGCCTTTAGCTTCGGGGGGGGGGG
>CAYPDZ010000057.1:0-3032 GCA_964409575.1 uncultured Muribaculaceae bacterium
GTGCTGCAAAAATTATCAATGACGGATGGCAGATTAAAGACGACTATCCATGGTAGTTACCTAATCTCCTGCAAAATATCAGTAGAATTGAAATTTTTTGAAGAATGTATATTAATATATTCTTTCAAAAGTTCAAAGCAAACCTGACAAACTTTTTCGTTTGCCTTTCTGTCATACTCTGACACATAATCAAAATCATATTGCAGGCATGCGTTTAAAAAATCTCTCAACTTGTGATGTAAAACTGTTTTAAGTTTTGACTTTTTGTTACAATGAGGACAAACTACCCCTCCCATTTGTGGTGAAAAATACATATTTTCATCTTTTATCGGTTCACCACAACAAAGGCAACAGTCTAACTCAATTCCAAACCCTGAAATCTGCATCATTTTTAATTGAAATTTAATAACCGCTAACAAAATTTCCACAGTATCGGTGGCATTTGAAATTTTATCCAATGCCTTGTAAAGAATGTCATAAATCTCTTTTGAACAAGGGTCATCCTCAACTCCAAAATTATTTACAACTTCTGTCACATACATGGAATAAAAAATTTTATCCATATTCTGACGCGTTTTGTGAAAAGTATTCAACGCTTCAGCCTGACAAATTCTGTCGAGATTTTTACCTTTATAAAGCATTAACTTATTTGCAACAAGTAAATCCATCCTTGCGCCGAGTTTACTTTTGGGCTTTTTGACACCTTTTGCAACCCCTCTGATAAGCCCTTTATCTTTTGAATACATGACAACAATTTTATCAGCTTCACTCAAGTTGTAAGCTTTCAGGTTTATCGCATCAGTTACGAAATTGTTCATACATTGCCGCCAAAAGTCCCGTGGAATACCCCTCTGAACATTTGCTGTAATTCAGTTTTGTTATCGGAATATGCCATAGCAACTTCTTCTGTAATGAATTCCTGTGCACAAAGGTTATATAACGACGAGTTCATCGTAATCATGTTATTGAACGAACCTTTCTTAACGAGTTCGTAAATATCCTCCAGCTTATCTTTTTCAATAAAATCTTTAACTGTAGGGGTTACAACAAGAACTTCACATGCCGGACGACGTCCTGATTCTTTTGCCAAAGGTACAAGTTTTTGAGAAACAGTTCCTCTCAAAACTGCTGCCAACTGTAATCTTACAAAATCCCTATCTGACGGTTCAAACATGTTTACAATTCTGTTAACTGTTTGAATTGCATCGTTTGTGTGGATTGTCGCGAATACAAGGTGACCGGTTTCAGCAGCTTTTAATACAGCAGTAATAGTTTCTCTATCCCTGATTTCTCCGATAAATATAACATCCGGATCTTGTCTCAAAGCGTATTTAATTCCGGCAGGAAAACTTGCCGTATCAATCTGAACCTGTCTTTGTGAAACAATAGATTTTTTGTTAGTAAAAATAAATTCAACAGGATCTTCAATTGTAATAATATGTTTTGGGTAATTTGCATTAACAAAATCAATCAAAGATGCTACTGTTGTAGATTTTCCAGACCCAGTCGGTCCTGTAATCAATATAAGTCCGTTATTCAAAGTTGCAAACTGTTCAATAGACTCTGGCAAATTCAAACTTGCAATTTTTTTGATGTTATAAGGAATTGTCCTGATAACAAGTGCACACTTGCCAAGTTGTCTGCTCAAATTAACTCTGAAACGAGAACAACCTTGAATTTCATATGCAAAATCCAAATCAAAAACGTCATGAAACTTATCCAAAAAATGTTTTGGTAACAAAGTTTCGTAAATATTTGCTAAATCATTTTCTGATAATATAGGTAAATCAACCTTTACGATTTTTCCATCAATTCGTAGTACAGGATGCTCATTTGTCTGTAAATGAACATCGGATGCGCCTATTGCGACCGCTTTTCTTAAAAAAGATTCAATATCAAATGTATTTTCCATAACTCTCCTCTACAAAAATTATATCATTTTTTATAAAAATTTTGCAAATGTAACAAAATTGTAATATTTAAAATGAAAAAGACAATTTTTTAAAATAGAAATACTTTATATAAGAGTAAGGGAAATCTCAAAAACATACGGGAAATTTCAAAGTTTAAAATTGGATATTAAAGCGATATAATCAAAAGTTCTGCATTGTGTCAGGATGAAAAAGATTAAAGAAAAGGTCTTATTTATACTCTCTCTCTCTTAATATCCTCGTGTTTATTTAATGTTGCCACTTATTAAAATGGCAACTTTTTCTTTTGCGCTTCGCAGATACACAAAATTTAACAATTATTAAAGATATTTTTATAATATGCCGATATATAAATCGGAGGTAAAAAATGTGCAGCCAAAACTCTATCAACAAATTTACTTGTCCGAGTGATAATACCAGAGTAGAGAAAAAATATATACCACCTAAATTAACCAACACATCAACCTTTAGCGCTTTACGTCCAACAAATACAAACCGTTCTGATACATTATTAGTTGAAAATGCAAGGAAATATGTTGACCATGTGTGGGAAGATACCACTGCACATTATAATTTTCTTAAAAAACTTGGAGAACCTGCAGCTAACTATTATAAAAACTCAGCATGGTGCGCATTAACAGTTTCAATACTGGCAAAAGAAGCAGGTATGGATATTGGCGCTGAATTCAGACCTACCGTATCAGGTTTTATTCAATGGGGGAAAAATAGAGGTAAATATAAATCAATACCTATAAATAAATTTACAACTGCGAATAAGAAGCAGGAAATATTAAAACGTAAGGGAGCTATTACCAAACAAATACAGTCAGGAAACATGAAATCGGGTGATTTCATTATATGGAAGTCTGACAGTGCATATACGGGTAAGGTAATATCACATATAGGCATTGTTGAATCGGTTGATCTGGATAAAAATACAGTAACCGTTATTGAAGGCAATGCAAATGAATACACCTCAGACAGCAGGAGGAGAAAGAAAAATCCTCGCGACGGGCTGATTAGAAAAGTTTATACTGCCGATGAGCTGGCAAAAAACGGTTACAGCGGGTTTATTGATAATGCAGGACTTGTCAAATAGGC
>CAYPDZ010000057.1:3132-9545 GCA_964409575.1 uncultured Muribaculaceae bacterium
TTTTCAATAAGCATTACCGTGGCATTTGGAACATCAACGCCGACTTCAACAACGGTTGTTGATACCAAAATATCATATTTTTTGTCTTTGAAATCTGCCATTACCTGTTCTTTTTCATCATTTTTTAGTTTTCCATGTAATAACCCGATTTTAAATTGCGGAAAAACTGCTGTTTGAAGTCGTTCTGCTTCTATCGTCGCTGCTTTTGCAGAAAGAGTTTCACTTTCCTCAATCAGAGGATAAACAACATAAGCCTGACGCCCTGCTTCAATTTCGCGCTGAATAAGTTCATAAACTCCTCTATGCGAGGTTACAAGTGACGTTTTAATCGGTTTTCTGCCTTTTGGAAGTTCGTCAATAATTGTTAAATCCAAGTCGCCATGAACCGTGAGTGCAAGTGTACGTGGTATCGGAGTCGCTGTCATTGTAAGCATTTGCGGGTTTTGTGATTTTTTCTTTAAAATATTTCGCTGTCGCACGCCAAATCTATGCTGTTCATCAACAACGATTGCTCCGAGATTGTTAAAATCAACATCCTCTTGAATAAGTGCGTGTGTGCCGACTGCTATGTTCATCTGCCCGTTGCGTAAATCCGTTCTGAATTTTTCACGAACTCGTTTGCCCTGACTGCCTAAAAATAATCCGACATTCAAACCCATTGGAGTCAGCCATTTTTGCAGGTTGTTATAATGTTGTTGTGCAAGAATTTCTGTTGGTGCCATAATTGCGCCCTGATAGCCGTTTTCAACTCCTGCAAGAAGCATTATTGTTGCGACAACGGTTTTTCCGCTACCTACATCCCCCTGAAGAAGTCTAGCCATCGGAATATCGGAGTTTAAGTCGTTCAAAATCTCATTTATAGCACGCTTTTGCCCACCAGTGAGTTCAAACGGCAAGTTATCAATAAAGCGTCGTACTAATCCTTTTTCTTGAACTTTCAAAGCCAGTGCTGAATGATTTTCGGAATTTTGCTCTCTTAGTCTGACAAGCTTCAACTGCATTAAGAAAAGTTCTTCAAAAATCAATGAAAAACGAGCCTGCTCGAGAAGTTCCATACTTTCCGGAAAATGAATTTGTTCAACAGCTTCTTTTTTGTCCAAAATCCCGTATTTTTCGCGAATAAAATTAGGCAAGATATTTTCTATTTCGTTTTTGTGTGTTTGAATTGCGTTGAAAATTGCCCGTCTGAGCGCTTTTATATTCAAATCTTCACAAACCTGATAAATCGGTACAATTCTTGCCAAATTCAAGTTAGAATTTTTATCCTCAAGAAATTCTCCCGTCATAATTGAATAAGTCGGTTTATCAAAGGTTAATTTTTTGTCATAATTGTTTAGTTTAACGGTGCCCGAAATCATTATACCCGCGTTTTGTGGAAATTGCGATTTGGTTCTCTCCAGCATAAAACGGTTTGATTTTGCTTGAAAAAAGCTTAAATTGAGCGTTCCGCTTTCATCTGCAACAGTAACTTTTACGACTGAAAGTTTGTTTTTAGAATTGAATGCGGAGATTGATTTGATATAGCCAAAAACTGTAGTATTTTCGCCTTCTTTTAAATCTCGGATAAGCGTTCTTGACGAATAATCGATGTGTTTTCTCGGAAAATACATGATTAAGTCTTTTGCTGTATAAATTCCGAGTTTGTTCAATTTGTAGGCAATTTTTGGTCCGACACCTTTGATGTACATGACATCTGTTTCACTTGCAGATCTGTGTTTATCTTGCTGAATTGGTTGTGTAGGCTTAGTTTCTGATTTTAAAACTTTGATTAAATGGTCAATGCTCCGTCTGCGTTCGTTTACACTTGCAAACGGGTAATGTTCAAATGCTTCTACAATTACTGCCCATTTCGGATTTTTTTTTGAAAGCTTGTAATATTTTTGAGCTTCATTTGTAATAAACTTTGAAAAAGGCTGTTTTTTCCCATGAATATCTATGTATTTATATTGAATTTCAATTTCAATAGCTTTTTTTAGTTGGTCGATATTATCAATCATGGTTACTTAGTCCCAAAACTTCATAGATATCCATTTTTTTAGCTTTACCTCTGATTGTTACGTCTGCAATCCTTATAACATTCACGATATCACTCACGGAAGCGTAAGTTGAACTGCTTATTAATAAATTAGTTTTGTAGACCTTGTTATAGCTCTCAATTCTGCTTGCGAGGTTTACCATATCACCGATAACCGTGTATTCAAGACGTTTTTCAGAACCGATATTGCCGACAAATGCCTCACCTGTATTAATACCAATTCCGATTTCTATTTTAGGCTTGCCTTCAAAAAGCCATTTTTCTTGAAGTTCTTCGACTTTTTTAAGCATAGCATTTGCACATTTAACTGCATTTTGCGGATGGTTTATATCTTGAATTGGCTCACCAAAGATTGCCATAACAGCATCTCCGATAAATTTGTTTATAACTCCGTTGTATTTGGTGATAATCGGCTCAATTTCAGAAAAATATTCGTTCAAAATGACAGAAACTTCTTCTGCAGTCATTTTTTCAGACATACTCGTAAACCCTCTGATATCGGCAAAAAGAACAGTTACATTAGCTTTTTTACCGCCTAGTTTAATATCATCAATATTTTGAACAACATTTTTCATAATGTCTTGTGACAGGTATTTGCCCATAGCGTTTTTGATTTTCTCTTTATTTTTGCCTTCAAGAATAAATCTGTATGAATAACCAAAAATCATTGTGCTAAGCTGTACTGCAAGCGGAGTAATTGTGAGCGGTATTAAATTATTTTTAAAACAAATAACACAAAATACGATATACAAAGCCGCAAGAACAATTAAGGTTATCAATGACGGAATAAATGCCAAATATCTAATTATTGCGAATGTCGCTATACATAATGCTATTATGATAAACAAATTTAGACCGTCAGGCAGATTTACCATGAATTCGTTTTTTAAAAAATTATCAATTATTGTTGCGTGAATATCTACTCCGGGGTGATTTACCGAAACCGATGTTTCTAATACATCTTCTGCTCCCAATCCGTTTGCCCCGACAATAACAATTTTGTTGTCAAATTCGTGTGGATTTATAATTGGTATTTGTCCCTGTTTTAGTTGTCTTTGTGATGTGATAATATCAATTGCGGAATATTTTTTATGTGAGTAATTTGAATTTGGCAAAAGATTGTAAAACTTTATATAATGTTTAATATTGCCCATACCGGTGTATGTCGGAATTTTTAAGCCGGTTTTATCGACAAGGATATAATTATCGGTCAGAGTTATATCGTTGGTTTGGTTAATAAACAAATACGAGCTTAAGGATATTGACGGGTAATAAGTATTTTTATAGTTTATTAAATCGTTTGACGAGCGTACAACGCCATCAGTTATATCTCTTTCTAGATTTACCGAGGCTGTATTTTTAAGTGCATTAAAATATTCATCAGGCATTAGTGAAAGACTTTTGTATATGCTGTTTGAATTTTTGTCTGAACGTTTGTCAGTAATATTTATTGAAAATTTGTTTTGGAATTTTTTGTCAAAATTTTCACCAATATTTTCATTATCGTATTTTGTAGTTGCAGCTGCGAAACCACCAATATAGTTTGGCATATCTTTTATTGTTGCAAAAAATTGTTTGTCGGATGTCGGATTTTTTTCGTCGAGTCCGCTCAAAATTGTGTCAAATATTACCACCCGCGCATTAGTATTCTCTTTGAAGTATTCAAAAATTTCTGCGTATAGTGAACGCATCCAAGGCCATCTGTATGTATCCAAGGATTTATCGTCAATTACCACAAGCGAAATGTTCTCTGAGCCGTTTGAATTAGTTGTTGAATTAATAAACGTATCATAAACAGGATTTTCCCAATAGCAAATTGATACCAATGCAATTATAAAAGTTAAAAATATATGTAATAATATCGATTTAAAAAAGAAAGCTTTTCCCTTAAATATTTTCATTTTTCATATCCCTTTATTTTATGATATAATAAATTTCAAAAAAAGGATAGTATATGAGCGAAAATTTAATTAAACTTTTATCGGAAGAAAAAATTTACCCGATTATAAGAAATAAAGACCCGCAAAAAGCTGTAGACATTGCAAAAGCTCTTATTGACGGTGGAATTAAGGTATTAGAAATTAATGTTGAAAATACAAAGATTTACAAGGTAATTAAGGATGTTTCAGAACATGCAAAAGTTTGTGCCGGCGGTATTATCACGTCGATGCAGGCTGATGCGGCAATTAAATCAGGTGCACAAATTTTGTCATCGCCTATATTTTCAATGAATTTGGTAAAGTTATCAAAAAATAAACAAATTCCGTTTATCGCCGGTACTTCCACGGCTAATGAAGCTTATACCGCATGGAAAGCTCGTATACCGTTAATAAAAATTTATCCGATTACTGCAATGGGAGGAGTGATGTATGTTGAAGATTTGTTACGCCCTATGCCGTTTTTGAATATAGTGCCGTTGGGTAATGTTAAACTTGAAGAAGTTCGTTCATATATTGATGTGGGTGCAAAAGCAGTAGGTGTTGGCAGAGATTTGTATGACGGATATTCTTATACTGAAATTACAAAGCGTGCAAAAAGTGTTCTTGAAAGTTTAAAGGGTTGACATGGACGAAAAATTAGATATAGTTACTATCGGTGAAAGTTTGGTTGAACTCTCAACCAATGCAAAAATGGCATCAGCCGGATGTCTATACAAATATTACGGCGGGGATGCACTTGCGACAGCGACAGCAGCCCTCAGAATGGGTTCTAAAGTCGGTTTTATCACGCGTGTCGGGAATGATCCGTTTAAAGATTTTTTGTTAGATAGTTGGCAAAATGAAGGGCTTGATATTTCGCAAGTAAAACTTTCTAACGAAACAAACGGAATGTATGTTATAGCACGTCCTACGTTAGACGAAAAAGAAATTGTTTATTACAGGAAAAAAATTGCACCGTCTAAATTATCAATTGATGACATTGATGAAAATTATATTAAAAATTCCAATGTGCTGTACACTTCAGGAATTACGCAATCACTTTCGGCATCTGCAAATGAAGCGGTAGAAAAGGCATTTAAGATTGCAAAAGAAAATGATGTCTTGACTGCGTACGATCCAAATTATTATTCTACGATTACTACAGCAGAAGAAGCGAAAGAAAATTTTTCACGGTTGAGTGGTTATGTCGATGTTTTGTTTATGAGCACAAAGCATGATGCAATTAATATTTTAGAGCTTGAGTCGCCGGAAAATATTATCAAAAAGCTCTGGGATATGGGTATTTCGACAATCGTTTTAAAATCCAGTGACAGAAAAGGTTATTATACGGGTTATAACGGTAACATTATTTTTACGGATTTTTATACAACGGAATATGTCGACACTACATGTTCCGGTGATGCATTTAACGGCGGTTTTTTACATGCTTTAACTCACGGATTTACGCATTTTGAAGCTGTTAAATTTGCCTCTATTGTTGCAGGTTTGCAGGCTAAAGGTATTGGGGCGATTAAATCAATTCCTTATAAAGATGAAGTTTATTCAATTTACAGAGGAGACAATGGCTAAAGTTTGTATATCAGGTTATTATGGTTTTAAAAATTTTGGTGATGAAGCTATTTTGTCAGTTCTAACCGAGCATTTGAAAGAGCATGACGTTACTGTGTTTTCCAGTGACCCTGAATTTACAATCGCGGCTTACAACGTAAAATCTGTCAAAAGTTTTGATTTGAAAAATGTCATTGAAACAATAAAAAATACTGATGTTCTTTTTTCAGGCGGTGGCAGCCTTTTGCAAGATGTAACAAGTTTCAAGAGTCTTGTTTATTATTCTTTGATAATTGCTCTCGGTATTCTTTTTAATAAAAAAGTTATTATTTTTGCTCAAGGTATTGGACCGATAAACAATAAATTTGCTCAAATTATTGTGAAAAATTTATTAAAATTGTGCTCATTGGTGACTGTTCGTGATGAAAACAGTTTATCACTTTTAAAAAAATGGAATATTGATGCGAAACTTGTTTGTGATCCGATTTATTCTCTTAATATAAAATGTGCAGAAACTCAACCTATTGTCGGAATTCAGCTTAGAGATTTTAAAACAATGAATTATAATCTTTTGCAAAAATTGGCAATGTTTGTTTCAACAAAGTTTGCTGATAAAAAAGTAGAGATATTTTCATTGCAAGAGGTGCAGGATTTTGAGTTGTGTAAAAAGTTTGAAACGCTGTTAAAAACGCTTAATCCTAAAATGAAAACAGAAATTGTGACCAATGATATTATAGAACGTATTTCAAAGCTTGAATATTTGATAGCAATGCGCTTTCATGCGATTTTGTGTGCACTAAAATGCGGTGTAAAAACATGTGCGATAAATTATGATATAAAGGTTGAAAAACTGGCACATGATGCAGGTATACCTTTAATTTCAATGGATG
>CAYPDZ010000058.1:0-3729 GCA_964409575.1 uncultured Muribaculaceae bacterium
CCTCCGTATTCTCTCTTATTGTAATAACTTTCTTATTATAACATGTATTTCTCAACTTTTCAACCTTTTGATATATAATAATACCATGCCGGATATAGATAAAATTATCGAAAAACTTATTGAAGCAAAACAACCTCGCAGAGAATTCGTTCAACTTATGGAAGAATTTCAAAACCCGTATTTGGTTTTGATAGCCTGCATTCTAAGCCTACGCACAAACGATTTGACAACATATCCTGCAACCTTAAGAATGCTCGAAATCGGCAAAGAACCAAAAGATTTTGCCTATTGTAATGTTGAAAAACTTGAAAAAGCTATTTATCCTGTCGGTTTTTACAAGAACAAAGCTCGACAAATTATTGAGCTATCAAAAATCATTGTGGAAAAACTTGAAAACAAAGTGCCCGATACAATTGAGGATTTGATAAAATTTAACGGGGTCGGCAGAAAGACCGCAAATCTTGTACTGGCTAAAGGTTACAATATCCCTGCGATTTGTGTAGATGTGCATGTTCATAGGATTTGTAACCGTTTAGGTTACGTAAAAACCAAAACTCCGGAAGAAACAGAGTTTGCCTTGCGCGAAAAACTTCCTAAAAAATATTGGCTTGATGTGAATACGCTACTGGTTACGCACGGGCAAAATGTTTGCAAGCCTATTAAACCAAAATGTGAAGAATGCCCTATAAAAGATTTTTGTAATAAAAATTTATAAAATAGCAAAAATTTTTTTTTTGAGAGTTACAATAATCGCAAAGGAGTAACGCTCATGAAAATTCCATCAATTAAAAACCGAATTACAAATTTTTTAGACTATAGAAAATATAATAAAGAACAAAAATTTATTAATAAATACGTTAAAATACATAGCAATCGAAAATATAATGATGCATTTACTCAAATCAACAAAGCCAGAAAAACAATTGCAAATTATGCAGCAGATAAAGGGGTTGTAATTGATGTATATGATGTTGAAAGAGTTCCGGAATTACCTAACAGTACGAGTAGAAAGTTAATGCTTGAAGTTACGGATCTGTTAACAGGGAAATGTAAAAACAAGGTTTTAGATGCACGCACAGACAGAACATACCCTCACGTTGAAAATGATTATATTGTTATAGATTATCCACATGACGGAATTCAACAAACACGTTTGACAAAACATGAATACGAAGATACCTTTTTGAGATATTTATACAGAAACATTGAAAACCTTACAAATAAACTTCAAGGTAAAAAATAACTTGATTAAATTGCTAATTTGTGCAATAATCTAGTTAAGATTGTATAGATTTGGTCTTTTAAGGAAGTACAATCGGGGTTAATCAGATAATTTAATAGGAGTTCGACAAATGAGTGTAGAAAACCCTCATAAAATCGATGTATCAAAGTTGGATGAGATTATAGCGTCTTATGGTGCAAAAAAATCCAACCTGATTGCGATTTTACAAAAAGTTCAGGAGGTTTACCGGTATCTGCCTGAAGATGCCATGATTTATATCGGTACTAAAATCGAAGGGCTTTCGCCTGCAACAGTCTTTGGTGTAGCTACTTTCTACGCACAATTTTCATTAGAGCCGAAAGGTAAGTATGAAATTAAAGTCTGTGACGGTACGGCATGCCACGTTAGAGGTTCAATGCCTGTATTGAACGCAATCAGAGCAAAACTCAATATGCCGGAAGGTCAGTTGACAAGCGAAAACGGCTTATTCTCGCTTGAAACGGTAAGCTGTCTTGGAGCATGCGGACTTGCGCCGGTTGTTGTTATAAATGATAAAGTTTATCCTCAAATGACATCAGATGCTATTACAATAGTGCTTGATACATTGATGAAAACGGAGGTATAAATGGAGAAAATAAGTTTGAATATTAATATACAAGAAGAACAAAAACTTGCTCAAGAACACATAACTCAACAAGGCTTGAGAGTATTGGTTTGTGCCGGAACGGGTTGTGTTGCAAACGGTGCTTTGAAGGTTATTGACAAATTCAGAGAACTCGGAGCAAATGTTGCCGTACTTTCCGATTACGACAAAATGACAATCGTGCCGACAGGATGCCACGGTTTTTGCGAACAGGGTGTACTCGTTGTAATTCCTGATAAACACGTAACCTACGTAAAAGTAAAAGAAAAAGATGTTGAGGAAATTTATGAAAGCCATATCAAAAACGGCAAACCCGTTGAAAGACTTTTGTATGTCGACCCTAAAACCCATGAACACGTAATGGATGACGAGCACATCAATTTCTACGCAAAACAAACTCGTACAGCATTGGCAAACTGCGGAAATATCAACGCAGAAAGTATTGAGGAAGCAATTGCCGTCAGAGGTTACGAAGCTTTAGCAAAAGTTATTGAAGAAAACGACCCAGATGCTGTAATTGACACAATCGAAAAATCAGGATTGCGCGGCAGAGGTGGCGGTGGTTTTCCAACCGGTAGAAAATGGAGATTTACTGCTGCAAACAAAGGTGGAAAATCTTACATTGTATGTAACGGTGACGAGGGCGACCCCGGAGCGTTTATGGACAGATCCGTTATGGAAGGCGATCCGCACAAATTGCTTGAAGGTATGGCAATTGCAGCGTTTGCAATCGGTGCTGACGAAGGCTATATCTATGTTCGAGCAGAATATCCGCTTGCTATCAAACGTTTAAAAAAAGCTATTAAAGATGCAGAAGAAAAACACTTCTTGGGTAAAAACATTATGGGAAGCGATTTCTCACTTGATTTGCATATCAAAGAAGGCGCAGGAGCTTTTGTTTGCGGTGAAGAAACTGCGTTAATCGCGTCTATTGAAGGTGAACGCGGAATGCCAAGACCAAAACCGCCATTTCCTGCAAACAAAGGTTTGTTTGGCAGACCTACACTGATTAACAACGTTGAAACTCTTGCTAACGTACCTGTCATTGTTCTTAATGGTGCAGACTGGTTTGCATCAATGGGTACGGAAACTTCAAAAGGTACAAAGACTTTCGCATTAACGGGTGATGTAAACAATACCGGTTTGATTGAAGTACCAATGGGTACAACATTACGAGAAATTGTTTTTGATATCGGTGGCGGAATGCGTGATGGCAAAAAATTCAAAGCTGTTCAAATCGGTGGTCCGTCAGGCGGATGTTTAACTGAAGAACATCTTGATATCCCGATGGATTACGACAACCTCATAAAAGCAGGTGCAATGGTCGGTTCCGGCGGACTCGTTGTTATGAGTGACAAAACTTGTATCGTTGAAGTTGCAAGATTTTTCATGAATTTTACCCAAAACGAAAGTTGCGGAAAATGTGTTCCGTGTCGTGAAGGCACAAAGAATATGTTAAAAATTCTTGAAAAAATTGTTGCAGGCAAAGGTACAATGGAGGATTTGGATCTTTTGGAAGAACTTGCACAATCTGTTAAAGATGGTTCTTTATGCGGATTAGGCAAAACCGCTCCAAATCCGGTACTTTCAACTTTGAAATACTTTAGAGATGAATATATTTCACACATCAAGGATAAAAAATGTCCTGCAGGTGTTTGTACGGCTATGAAAAAAATCGTTATCAACGAAGCTTTATGCAAAGGTTGTACAAAATGTGCAAGGACATGTCCTGTTGGTGCAATTGACGGAACAGTTAAAAATCCTCACCACATTAATCAAGATAAATGTATTAAGTGCGAGGCTTGTTTGACAAATTGTCCGTTTAAGGCGATAGTATTGGAATAAAAGGAAATATGTGAATAAG
>CAYPDZ010000058.1:3829-9543 GCA_964409575.1 uncultured Muribaculaceae bacterium
AAAAACACTATTCATAGACGGTAAAGAAGTTGAATTTACAAATGAACCAAACTTGCTTGAAGTAATCAGAAAAGCAGGGATGAACGTTCCGACTTTTTGCTACCGTCCCGATTTAACATCATTTGGCGCATGCAGAATGTGCGTTGTGGAGGTTGAAGGCAGAGGTATTCAATCCTCTTGCACAATGCCGCCGGAAGCAGGCTTGAAAATCCACTTAAACACAGATAAAACAAGGAGAATTAGAAAAACTGTTCTGGAATTACTTCTTGCAAACCACGACAGAAATTGTCTAACCTGTGACAAATCCGGTAACTGCGAACTTCAACAGTATGCAGAAGAATACGGAATTAGAGAAATTCGTTATCCTGACAAGAGTTTGGACGAATACTTGCCAATTGATGACAGTTCTCCGTCAATAGTACGCGACCCGAACAAATGTATTTTGTGCGGCGCTTGTGTCAGAGCTTGTACAGAATTTCAAGGACATTCAGTTTTAGGATTTGCAAACAGAGGGTCAAAAACTGTTGTTCAGCCAATGAACGGCAGACCTTTGGGGCAAGTTGATTGCGTAAATTGCGGTCAATGTGCTGCAGTTTGCCCGACAGGTGCCTTGACAATAAAATCTGATGTTGAAAAAGTTTGGGCTGATGTTACAAATAAAGATAAAAAGGTTGTAGTTCAAATGGCGCCTGCAACACGTGTTGCAATAGGTGAAATGTTCGGACTTCCAGCCGGCGAAAACTCTATCGGTAAGATGAATGCGGCATTAAGGAGAATTGGATTTGATTTAATCTTTGATACAAACTTCTCGGCAGACTTGACTATTATGGAAGAAGCTACCGAATTTTTAGGCAGATTAAAATCTGGCCAAAACTTACCGATATTTACTTCTTGCTGTCCGGCTTGGGTAAAATATTTGGAAGAACAGCACCCTGATATGCTTCATCACTTGTCTAGCTGTAAATCTCCAATGAGTATGTTGTCGCCAGTCTTGGCAAAATTTGTACCGGAAAAACTCGGGATTTCAAGAGAAAACCTTGTAATTGTCGGTATTATGCCTTGTACTGCTAAAAAATACGAGTGCAAACGTCCGGAATTACCTGACACAGATTTCGTTTTGACAACTCAAGAACTCGGCAGAATGATAAAAGAAGCCGGAATTGATTTCAATGCGCTCGAACCCGAACCAAATGACAATCCATTTGGCGAATACACAGGTGCCGGAACAATTTTCGGTGCATCAGGCGGTGTTGCGGAAGCTGCTGTGAGAACAGCTTATGAATTTGCGACAGGTGAACCTCTTGAAAACGTTGATATCAAAGAAATGCGCGGAACATTTAACAGATGTCGCGACATTGAACTTGATTTGAAAGGTACAAAACTCGTTGTACGAGTTGTTTCAACGCTTAAAGAAGCTGAAAAGTCAATTCAAGAAATCAAATCAGGTAAAGCACAATTTGCAATGCTTGAAGTTATGGCGTGCCCCGGCGGATGTATCAACGGTGGTGGACAACCGAGAAGCTGTGATGACAGCAAAATTAAAGGTAAACGTGCAGAAGGACTTTACAAAGAAGATGCGGAACTTGGTGTTAGAAAATCTCATTCAAATCCATCAATCAAAAAACTTTATGATGAATACTTTGAAGCTCCAAATTCCCATAAAGCACACGAAATCCTCCATACTCTTTATAAGGACAAATTCTCAGGTTCTTATAAGGATGTTTAATAACATGTCATTTCCCGAGAGATAGCTCCTTTCATCACTCTTGGTGAAAATGACAGCGAAAAGGCTCCCATTTGGGAGCCTTTTTGTAATATAAAAATCTTATTTAACAGCTTTTTTCACAGCATCTGTTATATCTGAACCGCCATAGAGCACTACACCTTTGGCAAGAACTACGTCATATCCGCCGGCTTTAGCTTGAGCTGCGATTTGGTCAGAAATTGATTTATCAATGGCTTCTAATTTCGTGGCATAATTTTTGTCCATAGCGACTTTTTTATTGGTTAATTCTTTGTTGTATTTAGCTTCAAGCGCTTCTTTTTTCTTTATATCGGTAGTTGCCGCAACATCTTTTCTCGCTTTTTCAATAAAAGTCATAAGTTCTTTAGCTTTAGCCTGTTGTTCTTTTTTCAGAGCCTGAACTTGTGATGATGAATTTACAACATCAGAAACATCAACAACTGCTATTTTTGACGGCACGTCAGACACCGCAATATTATTCAGTACAAAACCGACTGCAAAAGCTAAAATTCCGACAACCAAAAATTTAAATTTATTATTCATATTTTCTCCTTTTATGCTACTTCAAAAAACGTATTTTTCGCGTTACGTCTTTACAAACGCAATCATATCATATATAATAATGCTAGGTCAAATTGTATTTTTGTAAAAGTTTGGTTTTTATTGCAGTAGCTTAATAAAAATTAAAAAAGATTTATAATTTCGGCTCCTAAGCGCAAAAAAAAATTTGACCGTACTTTAAATAAATTGTAATTACAAATTTCAAAGGTGAATAAATGAAAAAGATAAATTCCAAGAAAAGTATTTTGAGTGCAGTTTTCTGCTTGGCATTGGCTGCTTCATTTGCCCCTGCAAGAGCTGATATATACGGGAGTTTCCCGAGTGCAATGGACGCATCGATGAGACAACAGGTTGATTCTCAAGCCGGAATGAACCAGATGCACGATACTAACTTTTTGAAAGACAGATATCAGCAAAAACAACATAACGAAGACTATCAACAGTATGAAAACCGCAGAAGAACTGATGCAAACCCAAATGAAGGTAATCAGGTTATCCAAAACAACAACCCTAACAACGCTTTTCAACGTGCAACAGTTGAAGAACTTGATACAAAAGGTGTTTACGTAAACTCTATTGAAGTTGCACCATCAGAAATTTTAACAAAAGAGGAAATAAACAAACTAGTAGAACCGCTTGTCGGACGTAATGTTTTCATCCAAGATATTCAAAATGTAATCGATGATATTAACAATTTATATGCAGAAAAAGGCTTTGTTACGGCAAGAGCGTTTTTACCGGAACAAACTGTTCAAAACGGCAATATCTATATTGCATTGACCGAAAGTAAAATCGGTAACATCACTGTTCAGCAGAACAAATGGACGAAAGACGGTTATATTACACGAAGATTGCCCGAAAAAGAAGGTGAACTTTTTGATATCGTTGAACTTGAAAAAGATGTACTTGATTTTAACAGATATAATGAAGGCATTAAATTGTCAGCAAACTTAAAAGCCGGTGAAAAACCCGGAACTACTGATATTGAACTTGTAGCAGACGAAAATTTTCCGTTCCACTTGATGGGTGTAATGGATAACGCTGGTCGTTACAACACCGGTAGCATCAGAGGCGGTGCAATGTTGTATGCAGACAGCTTGACAGGTCACCGTGACAGAATGTCTTTAGGTTCATATTTTTCAAGAGGTGCACAGAGCCCGTTCTTTGATTACAATTTCCCTGTTAACAAAAAAGACGGTCGTGTAGGCTTTATGTTTTCATCAACATTTGCTGATGTTAAATACGGTCCTTATGTAGACTTTTTTGATATCCGAAGCAGAGCTTACCAATATTCATTGTATTACTCTCAACCGTTAGTTAGAAAACCCGGTTTTGAATTGAAATCTTATGCAGGTATCAACTACAAGAGAGCAAGAACCGCAATGGATATTATCAATCCTATACATTACGAACTCCCTGATCAGGTTGATAACATAACATCTGCAGAAGTTGCATTAATGGCAAGAAAAGATACCAAATACGGTATTTGGTATTTGAGCCAAAATGCTTACTATTCATTCCCAATTTTCAACAGTGAAAGAGATAACAACTACTTTAAATACAGCGGTAGCATTACAAGATTGCATGACTTTTCACACGGTGTAATCGGTCATTTGAGAAGTAACTACCAAATCGTCCCAGGAGACAAACAAATACCTTACCTTGACCAAATGCAAACAGGTGGTTTGGTAACTGTAAGAGGTTACAACGAAGGTTTGATGATTGGTAAAAACGGCTACTTTATCAGTGGCGAATTGATGTTCCCGTTATTACCAAGGCAAATAACAAGCCCAAGAACAGGTGAAAAAGTTCCGTTTATCGGTAAATACGTAAAAGGTGCGGTATTTGCTGATACTGCAGGTATTTTCCCCGCGGCAAGTGAAGATTATCTGGATGGCAGTTACTTTGCAGCATCACTCGGTATGGGTTTAAGAATTCAATTACCTGCTGATTTGAGTGCAAGATTATACTGGGGCTTCCCATTAATTCGTAACTACCACGAAAACAAAAGCAAAATGGGTCGTTTCCACTTTGAAATGACACTATCACCAAATATTGACGCGCTATTGGCTTCAAGAAGTACAAAAGCACAACCAGTGGCACCACAAACACAATTCCAAAAACAGGTTGAAGCTGAATACGTCAACAACTATGACGATATCAGACACTACGATTACTTCCGCGACGGCGGCGGCGGATCGCTTTAGAATAAGTTGTTCCTCCCCTGATTAGGGGAGGTCAGGTGGGGTAACAAATTTAAATATTATAACCCACCCCAACCCTCCCTATTAAGGGAGGGAGTAGTTTTTTTTAGAGGGGAATAAAAATGCAAAGAGGGATATTTATAACAGCAACAGGCACAGATGTCGGAAAAACTTATGTTTCCGCACTCATTGTAAAAAAGCTGCGAGAACAAGGAGTTAATTGCGGATATTACAAACCCGCACTCAGCGGTGCAGATACCTTAGGTTTGAACGATTGCGAATATGTAACTCAAACTGCAGGAATTAAAAAAGGCGATTATGTGTCTTACAAATTCAAACCCGCAGTATCACCACATCTCGCCTCTCAAATGGAAAACAACCCGATAAAACTTGACAAAATTAAAGTCGATTTTGAACGCATAAAAAAAGATTTTGATTTTGTGGTAGTAGAAGGAGCCGGCGGAATTGTTTGTCCGTTCAGCGATGATTTGCTTTTGCCTGATGTTATAAAAGCATTGGGACTTGATATTATTATTGTTGCTTCGGCAAGCTTAGGTACAATAAATTCAACGGTTTTGACCGTAGAATATGCAAAAAACCACGGGATTAATGTCCGCGGAATTATCCTGAACAATTACGACGAAACAGATTTTATGCACGTTGATAACAAAAAAATGATTGAAAAACTTACAGGAATTAAAGTCATTGCAACAGTAAAAACTGGTGATACAGAAATCAAAAATTTATCAGAGCTATTAGATACAATGTCATTACGAGCCAGCTACTAGCTGGGTAATCCAGCTTATTAAAGGTAAAACAAAGGCTGGATTCACATTCGTTCGCAATGACTTTACGACAAATTATGAGGTAAAAAATGAAAACATTAGCTGAAAAAGATTTAGAATACATTTGGCACCCATGCTCACAAATGAAAGATTACGAGGAATTAAAACCTATCGCAATCGACCATGGAGAAGGCGTCTATCTTTATGACACCGAAGGCAAAAAATACTATGATGTCATAAGTTCTTGGTGGTGCAACCTTCTCGGGCATTGCAATCCGCATATTACACAAGAATTAAAAAAGCAGGCTGATAAACTTGAACACGTGATTTTTGCAAACTTTACGCACGAACAAGCAATAAAATTATGCGAAAGATTATCAAAAATTTTGCCAAAAGGTTTATGCAAATTCAATTTTACCG
>CAYPDZ010000059.1:0-9095 GCA_964409575.1 uncultured Muribaculaceae bacterium
ACTTGAAGATGCATCAAATAAAACCGAATTGTCACCAATCGTTCCGTAATCGTTTTGAACAGCTAAAAAGGCATTTTGAATATTTGAATAAGTTTTTTTAACTTTTGTGTTTAAAACTTTTTGTTGATGGTTTGCAATCAATGTGGGCATGGTCATTGCCGCAACGACACCGATAATGCCGAGGGTTATTAAGACCTCGGCTAGAGTGAAAGCAACTTTTTTTGAAGTGAATAAGTTCTTTACGGTTTGCTGCGCAAACGATGAATTACCCTCTCCCGCCCTACGGGCACCCTCTCCCAGAGGTAGAGGGGATAGTTCCTTTCCGTCATTGCGGACAAGCGTAGCGCGATCCGCAATCGCAAAATCATTACCCCTCACCCTAACCCTCTCCCATAGGAGAGGGAATTTATTTCGTTTGCGCAGCAAACCGTAAAGAACTTATTCACTTATTTACTTATTCACTTATTCATTTTTAATAAGCTGGATTGCTTCACTCCCTCTCACAAAATGATAGATGATTAAATCTATCTACCGATTTCGATGGCTTTTTGAGCCATGGCTTTTGTAATATTAATCAATGCTAGGTTAGCTTCATAAGCACGTTGTGCAAGAATAGCATCAGCCATATCTACCGCAGGATTTACATTTGAGGCTCTTATGTAGCCGTTTGCATCTGCATCGGGATGTCCGGGACGATAAATCTTATCACCCAACGTAGGGTCTTCTATACAGCCGTTAAATACTACACCGCCTTGCAAATACGGTAAAGTTCCGACTCCAAAAACATCTTCTTTCATTGTGTTCATCAAACCGTGAAAAGAAATATCTTCTGTAGCATTCAAAACGGGTATACGTCTGACATAATTTGGTGTATCAACATTTGCAATGTTTTTTGCGTGAATATCTAACCTTAAACCATGTGCTTTTAAGGCATTTGATCCGATATTCATTGATTCCATTATACTCATTTTTTCGTTCCTTCCATAGTTCAAAAACCTAGTTGTGCGGCGCAACACGCTCCTACTTACCTACATTTATAACTGTTTTCATTTCTGTAATTATATTAGACATTCTTCTTGTTGCCATTGAGTAAAGAAGCGAATTTTGTTGAAGTTCCATCAACTCATTTGCAGGGTCAATTTCTTCATAACGTCTTTCTTCTATTACCCCTGACGGTCCCAAACGCTCAGATAATTGTGTTTCCAAAGGATTATTCAATGTATTCAAATAATCCCCAAAATTAATATCACGACGAACATACCCCGGCGTATCAACATTCGCGAGGTTTGACCCCAAAGCTCGTTGTCTTTGCGATATCAAATCCATCATTAATGAAACTTTACCCATGCTGTCTAATGTAGAATACATTTTTTAACCTTTCTGACTATAAAGTCATGCTGAATTTACATCATCATTCGCGAATATTTATCGCTTTGTTATACATATCATCAACAACTTTCATCATCTTCATACTCGCAAGCATAGATGCATTCAATCTGAGCATTTCTGTTGTTGACGCGTAAACATTTGTATTTGAGTTTTCCAAGTTATTTTGGCAGAAACAATCATGTTCCTTAACCAATTGCGGTTCGCCGGAGTCCTCTGTCGGAACGAGTTTATTCATGCCGGCTTGTTCAAGATTTTCTTGCGAAGCAAACCTTACCAAAGGAATTGTACCGATTTTTTTAGGTTCTGTATTTGCTTTATCGTAAGTGTATACTTCACCATTTGACTTTATCTCAAATTTGTAGCAATTTGCGGGAATTTTAATACCTTCACCTACAAGCCATCCGTCACTTGTTTCCAAATACCCGTTTTTTCCCTGTCTAAACGCACCGTCACGTGTATATGCTACTTCACCCTCCGGTGAAACAACCGGAATAAAACCGTTTCCGTTAATTGCGACGTCATAAGGATTGCTTGTCACTTGAATTGACCCCTGTTTATAATCAGTTCTTACAGCACCCGTTAAATAACCGTCCTCTTTAAGCATCTGTTCAAAGCTGACTGTTTTGTATCCTCTTGTATTCATATTGGCAAGATTGTTTGCAACATACCCCAATCTTTCAAACTGACTGATTGAGTTATTTACACTTTTTCTTACTATACCTTGCATGCTATACATAAATTATACCTCTTATGCTTGTCCCAGTTGGGAAATTAC
This sequence comes from uncultured Muribaculaceae bacterium, assembly GCA_964409575.1. GTDB lineage: Bacteria > Cyanobacteriota > Vampirovibrionia > Gastranaerophilales > Gastranaerophilaceae > Stercorousia. The sequence goes on from CAYPDZ010000059.1 coordinate 2,165, forward strand.
TTTTTGTAAATTTTGGTTTTGTATCATAAAGATTTGTCTGTTTGCCTCAAAATTTCTGATGATAGGCATCATACACATAAATTCATCTTGAAGCGAAACGTTTGAATATTCGTTGTAACCCTGTTTTACTTGAGGTTCCATAACAACAACACCGTTTGTATCTACAACACCAAGATAACCACTGTTTTCAAATTTGTTTGTTTTACGGTTCAAGACTGACACAAGCCCTTTTGAATTAATCTTAATATCTTGGAGTTGCTCGGGCACAACAGAAAGTTGTATTGGAACACCTGCACTTGAAAGAACTTTATCGTCCTCAAGTGTTAAAAGATTACCTTGTTTGTCGAGTTTAAATCTGCCGTCACGGGTAAGTTTTACACCATCATCTGTTTGAATTTGAAAATACCCTTTATTTGCTAAAGCTAAATCAAGCGGATTTTCTGACATCTGAATACGTCCGACTTTATCATCGGTTGTTTTTGAAAGTCCGTGCACTCCTAAAAATTCCGTAAATGAAGATACGACCGGTTCTTGACGCTGATAACCAATTTTGTCAAATCCGCCGACATTCTCATTATACATCCCAATGAGCTCACTTTGAACATGCATCGCTCTGAGTGATGTCGTCAAACCTTTTTCGCAATATCTGATACCGCCGTTAATTTTCATTTACTACCTCTTTTTTATGATATAGTCGGATAATTTACACTAACATTCAACAAATCAGATAAAAATCATCCGTTTGTATGAGGTTTAATGAAAATTTACAAAAAGTCAATTTTCTACGACTTCATAAAGTGTAGATGCTTCTTGAACACTAACATTTCCGGTCGGAACTTTCAAAACTTTCGCGCAAACTTGCCTATTTGCATATTCAATTATTATAATATCGCCTTCTTTAAGCTGTTTTGCAGGCTTTGCAGGATTTCCGTTAACGAACACTCTGCCCATCTCGGAAACCTCATTGGCAACTGTTCGGCGTTTTATTAATCTTGAAACCTTTAAGAATTTATCTAATCTCATATTATAATAATATAATTTATGTTATAATTTGTCCAGAGGGTAAAAATGAAAAAGAACATTATAACTTTGTTATCACTTTTATTAATTCAAACATCTGTTTTTGCAGAAGCTGTAAAATTTGTACAGGTTACAGATTCACATTTTAAGACAAATGATGAACACAGAGCCGAGATTTTAAAAGCAACCGTAAAAAACATAAATAATGAAAAAGGAATTTCATTTGTAATATTTACCGGTGACAATATCGACTCTCCGAACGCTGAATATCTACCGGAATTTGTCAAAATAGTCAACAAATTGGATGTACCTTATTATTTGGTAATAGGTAATCACGATGTATTCAAAAACAACGGACTTTCTAAAGTTCAATATCTTGAAATTGTAAAAGATAACAACTTCTTATACAAATACAAAACTCCGAATTACGTATTTAAAAAGAATGGATTTGTATTCATTGTTGTTGACGGTGCAAAAGAAATAGTTCCGGGTTCAAACGGATATTACAAAAAAGATACTCTCGAGTGGCTTGATAAGCAGCTTACAAAACACAAAAACGATAAAGTCGTAATATTCCAGCATTTTCCGCTCATAATGAATAAAGAATTAACTTCGCATATGGTTTACAAAAAAGATGAATACTTAAACATTTTGGATAAACATGACAACGTGATTACTATAATTACAGGACATTTGCACACAAACTATGAAGTTATGAGAAACGGTGTATATCATATAACTTCACCAACTTTATTGAGCGAAAAACCTGTTTATAAGGTTATAAGCATTTCTACAACAAAAGAATTTTCTCCAATGGTTTACACTGAACTAAAAGAAGTTGAAATCACTAAAAAGTAGGATTGCTTTTTTTTACAGTTAATATTATAATTGTAATCAATATATGAGGAAACATAATGGATGAGACGGGCAATATATATCTAAATTTGTTTGTAATAGCGTTTTTGCTATTCTCAAACGGGTTCTTTGTCGCTTCAGAATTCGCAATGGTAAAGGTTAGAAAAACCCGCATTGAACAGCTTGTCAACGAGGGCAATTTTAACGCAAAAATTGCAATGGAAGCTTTGAAGGATTTGGACAAATTTATTGCGGCAGTACAATTGGGTGTTACAATTTCCAGTATCGGCTTAGGTTGGGTCGGAGAAGGCACACTTGCAAGAATTATTGAACCAATGTTTGTATTTCTCCCCGGAATCTCCAAGACCGTTGCAACTCACACATTATCAGCATCAATAGCATTTGCCTTGATTACTTTCTTCCATGTAGTAATCGGTGAACTTATTCCAAAATCCATTGCACTTGAATACACAGAAAAAACAGCTCTTTTGGTAGCAAGACCAATGCAGGTTTTAACATTTATATTCAATCCGTTCATCTGGCTTTTGAACGGTTTCGGAAACCTTGTTTTAAAAATGTTAAACATTCCGCATTCTCACAAAGGTTCACTTGTACACTCCACAGAAGAACTTGATATGCTTGTTAACGCAAGTTATGACGGCGGAGTATTAAACGAAACAGAAAAAGACATGCTTCATAATGTGTTTAAATTTTCTGATTTAACGGCAAAACAGGTTATGATACCGAGAACAGACATGGTTTGTATTCCGATTGATATGCCAATGGAAGAATTATATAAACTCGCTGCGGAAAATCAGTATACAAGATATCCTGTTTACGAAGAAGATATTGACCATATCACGGGTCTTGTACACGTTAAGGATTTATATTCACTTTCTATAAAAGATGAAACTTGTCCGATTGAAAAAATTCAACGCAGTATTCTTCTTGTACCAGAAACTATGACAATGGACAACCTCGTTCTTGAATTTAAAAAACGCAAAGGTCAAATGGCTATTGTTGTTGACGAATTTGGCGGAACATCAGGACTCATTACACTTGAAGATGTTTTGGAAGAAATTTTTGGTGAAGTGCAGGATGAATTTGACGAGGAAGAAGAAAGCGACATCAAAGAAATTGCACCAAATACTTATATCGCAAATTCAATTATGCGACTTGACGAATTCGCCGAATTTTTCAATATTGACGAAAATGAAATTGACGACGAAGATATTGATACAATCGGCGGACTTGTTTTGAAAATTTTGGGACGTCTTGCAGAAGTAAACGATACAGTCAAATTTAACAACTTTACGTTTATTGTAAAAGAACTTGACGGTGCAAGAATTACTAAATTGGAAATTCTTAAAGAAGAACCGACAGAAGAAAAAGTAGAGGAAAATAATTAGGAGAATAAAATGGATCAACAAACTTACATGAAAATAATGGGTTATGTACCAACAGTTATAGAAGCTTCTTCTCGTGGAGAACGCTCTTTTGATATTTTTTCAAGATTATTAAGAGAAAGAATTATTTTTTTGGGAACGGAAATTAATGACGAAGTCGCAAATTCTGTCGTAGCTCAATTGTTACTGTTAGACAGCGAAAATTCAGAAAAAGATATTATGCTTTATATAAACAGCCCCGGAGGTGTAATTACTGCCGGTATGGCAATTTACGATACAATGCAGTTGATTAAATCTGACGTATCTACCATTTGTCTTGGCGATGCAGCTTCAATGGGTGCATTCTTACTTTGCTCCGGTGCAAAAGGTAAAAGGTTGGCACTTCCAAACGCTCGCGTAATGATTCACCAACCGCTAGGCGGTGCTCAAGGTCAAGCAACTGATATTGAACTTGAAGCAAAGGAAATCTTGAGAATGAAACACATGTTAATAAGCATTATGGCAGAAAATTCAGGTCAGCCTTACGAAAAAGTAAAAGAGGACTGTGAACGCGATCACTTCTTAACAGCTCAAGAAGCTTTAGAATACGGGCTTATAGACAAAGTTGTCACGAGAGAACATAAATAATCATTAACAAATCTTAACAAAAGGCGTAAAAACATGCAATTCCTAAGGGTTGCATGTTTTTATATATATGTAAAGGTTAAAGGTTAGTTAAAAATTTGGTAGGAGTAAAACAATGTCTCTATTAATTTTCGCATACCGAAAATTAGACATTAACAGGCAACGAAGTGATTTGAACTATCGCCTGATGGAAATCACCAGAAAGCTGTCGGATCTGCAACAGTATGCATCCAACATAGCGGACGGGTCGGTCTCTATGAGCGATATGATGAATACACCTTGTTCAATGTTTGGTCGCCAGTTAATGTACATGCAATACGCCCATAACGGTGCGTTGTTCGGTGCTCAACAAAAAATGGCAATGATGCAACCAATGATTGCGCAACAAATGGCACAAATGCCAAATCAGCAATATCAACAGATGTATCAACAATGGATTTTCAAAAATATGTACGATCAAGAGCGTGAAAGAATGGGAAAACAAGAACAAAAGCTCTTGAACGAACAAGAAAAACAAATTCAGGCAGAAAAACAAAAAATTGAAACGCAACTGAAACTTCTTGATCAAGAATACGATTCTTGCAAACAGGCGGAAAGCGAAGAAGTTAAGCGTTGGAAACCTGAATACGTATAAACTTTAACATCCTATCCTTAACTAACCTGTATAGGGCAGTCAGTTTTGACTGCCCTTTTTACACATGCAATATATAATCAACTTTTACATCAAATTCATCACGAGGCAATTTTTCTGTCAAAAGTTCTTTCGCAATTGGCACAATAGTTTTGATATGAGGATTTGCAGACAAAAATCTATCATAAAACCCACCACCATAACCAAGCCTGTAACCGTCCTCATCTGCCATCAAAGCCGGTACAATCGCAAGGTCTATCATATCCGTACCGACAGGATTTGAACAAGGCTCACAAATATTCAATTCCGATTTAACAAGATTATCAGAATACGGACAAACCAAAAGCTCATTTTCACAGACTTTAGGTAAATAAAAATTTTTATCATCTTCCAAAAGTGGCAAAAGATTAATTTCATACCGCAACGGATAGAAAATCAAAACATTTTTCGCATCCTTATAAATTGCGAGTTCTTGAACTTTTTCACACGCCAAGCTACTCAAACGAGCAATATCAAGAGTTTTTCTAATGCTTTTGGCTCTTACCCTAAGGTCTGTTTTATTATCCATATTTTTAATATATAATAAAAAAAGGAAATATCCTCCCCTTGAGGGAGGATCGGAAACTGTATTTCCGAGGAGGGGTCATGAAATGCGATAACTTATACAACCCAAATTGGGCAAAGCACGGATACATTCAAGTTTATACAGGCAACGGTAAAGGTAAAACTACCGCGTCATTAGGACTTGCAATGCGTGCATTGGGCAGATGCTGGAAAGTTTTGATTATAATGTTTACAAAAGGCGGAGATGATTACGGTGAACTCAATTCCTTCAGAAATCTGTCACCCGAAATCGCTCAAAATCTGACAATCGTTCAAGCAGGTTTGGACAGAATTGTTTATTCCGACAATCAAACAGAAGCCGACAAAGAAGAAATCAAAAAGGGTTGGGAACTTGCTAAAGATGCAATAAAAAACGACAAATACAACCTCATAATTCTTGATGAAGCAAATATCGCAATAGATTTAGGCATTATTGATGTTGATGATGTCGTAAAAACTCTTTTAGCAAAACCAGAGGAAATGGAAATCGTTCTGACAGGCAGAAACGCAAACCCAAAAATCATTGACATTGCCCATCTTGTTTCTGAAATCAAACCCGTTAAACACTATTGGGATACGGGAGTTATTGCAAGAAAAGGAATTGAGTACTAATATAGCTTTCGCGGATGCGTTTGCTAAGCACTTTTCCTCATTAAATCAGAAAGTTTAACCTCTTTTGAAACCTTAACAGGTCGTTGAGCTTCAACTTCTTTTTCTTCTTTGAGTTGCGACAAACCCACTTTCAAATCTGAACTCATATCTGAGAGCATAAAAATATCTTTAAAAAATGATAAAATTTCTTTCATTGGACATCTCCTCACTTTATTATAATACCTTTATTTTAATTTATATCATACATTAAAACTATTTTCCATTCGAAAATCATTACATTTTATGTTATATTACGAATATAACGAGGCAAAATGCAAAACTTGAACCAAGATTTTAATACAGCTTTAAATATATATACAAATGATTATTCGCATGAAGATTTAATAGAATTTTTAAAAAACGGAACGGTTGCAGAAAAACAGGCTTCTGCCCTAAAACTTGAACATCTGTACTCAAAATCCGACGCTAAGATATTTATGCAAAATCTAACAGGCTGTGACGGCAAAATCAGAGAAGCCGTATCTTTCAGGCTACCTGAATTTGTCAGTGAAAATCCCGAATTTTTCACAGATTTTGTTGATATATTTATTGAAGCAATTATTGATATTAACGGTAACATCTGTAGAAACACTATTTCCGCACTTGTTTGGCTCAAAGATTATGACGAATTTTGTACGGAATTTTGTCAAAAACTCATCGCAAAAACCCTCAAACTTGCAAAATTTGCCAAAACTTTTGACCCGCAAGACGGCAAATATAAGGTAAATAAAGAAATTTTTAAATTGTATTGGTATTTGGAAACAATATTCAATTTTACAGAAAAAATACCTGAAAACACACTTTTTGAAATACTTGAACAAACAAAAGATATCGCAGATTACACAATCAGAGAAAAAACAGCAAAAATTTTATCAAAATTTGATAAATTTTCACAAATTAAACAACAATTAAAAGAAGACGAAAACTATTATGTACGGCGAATTTGAGAGAATTTCATTAAGTTTTGTTAATAAATTCATAAAAAATATATACTTTTTACGCAATTTTTCAGTAATAATTTACTTTATATAAATACAAGGGGATTACAATAAAAAGGAGTAAACAATATGGCAAGAGTACTAATATCAATGCCCGAAAGATTTTTAAACGAGATTGATCAAGTAGCAGGAAACGAAAATCG
>CAYPDZ010000060.1:0-8974 GCA_964409575.1 uncultured Muribaculaceae bacterium
ATATACAAAAACTTGGGAGCGGGAATTAAATCCTTTGCTCTAGGAATTTATCAACCCTTAGAACGATTAAACCCTTTGGTCAATACGTTAAAATAAGGATAGAGGAACTTTTTTGGAGGTAGTGATTAGTGTTAGAACATGGTTACATACAAATCTATACAGGTGACGGCAAAGGTAAAACTACAGCATCTTTAGGCTTGGCTCTCAGAGCTCTCGGACATGGTTGGAAAGTCCTTATTATCCAGTTTACCAAAGGTGACAGTGCAACTTCATACGGCGAACTTGCCGCATCTTCCAAGTTCTTACCAAATCTTGATGTAGTTCAGTTTGGTATGGATAGAGTTTGTTATTCTCATAACGTTTGCATGGAAGACTTTAAAGAAGCTAAAAAGGGTTGGGAATTTGCAAAAAAAGCTATTAACTCGGGAGAATATCAGTTAATTATTTTGGATGAAATTAACATCTGTACGGCTATGAACATGATTAAGGTTTCTGATGTTAAAGAAGCATTGCTTAACAAACCGGAAAACCTTGAAATCGTTCTTACCGGACGTTACGCTCACCCTGAATTAAAGGCTATGGCACATCTTGTTACAGAGATGAAGCCAATCAAACACTATTTTGATATGGGTGTTATGGCTAGACAGGGCATTGAGTATTAAGAGGAGATTTGAGGAAAATTTTAATGTAAATCCTTTTTGTTTCAGAAAATGAAATAGCGGGTAATCTGTCATCAGAGAGCCCGTTTTTTTTAGGGCGAGCAGAGGCAGGAGAAATACGAAGTATTTCGACAGTTGAACAATCATAAGCGGAAACCGCGCTTTTCGCTTTGATTGTGAACGGTGCCGTTTAGTGCGAGCCCGTAGCAGGCTGAGCCTGCACGCAACTGGAGGATATAAAACTGTCATGCTGAATTTATTTCAGCATCTTATGTTTGGTAAATTTTGTTAAAACTTTTTAGATATTAGATCCTGAAACAAGTTCAGGATGACAATAGAATAATAACAAAGGCTTATCCTTGCAAGATTGGAGGACAGCCTGCTACGCTATACACTTTAGTAATTTAACGACAATTCCTCTTTTTAAATGATGTAGTAAAACCTATATAGTATAGAATATACATGTAAGAACAATATTTGGGAAGTTTATGAGTCAAAGTTTTGATTTTACATCATATAATAATATCAAAAGAATGTCGGAAGAAGAACTCACCGCACTGTGGGAGAGCTATCTGAACGACAAGACTAATAAATCTGCCCGTGATGTGCTAATTGTTCAATACATTTACCTTATTAGATACGTCGTCGGACGTGTAAAAGTAACTTTGCCTTCTACTATCTCCATAGAAGATATTGCAGGCTACGGCGTTGAAGGGTTAATAAACGCTATCGAAAGATATTCACCTCAAAAAAATACTCGCTTTGAAACTTATGCACTTATCAGAATTCGAGGTGCAATTTTAGACAAAATAAGAGCACAAGACTTTTTGCCAAGAAGCATAAGAAAGAAAATTAAAGATATTAAATCAGCTCAAGAACATTTAAAACAAGAGTTAGGCAGAATGCCGACTACTCAAGAAGTTGCACAATATATGGACATGGAACCGGAAAAAGTAGTTCAACTGCTCTCCGAAGATGCGACCATGACATCCATTTATGACAAAAAGGGTGCAAATGATGATAGTGTAGAAATCATTGATACAATTGAGGATACAAATAAACTTAACCCTCAAGAGCAAGCTGAAGAAAAAAATGTTAAACAAGAACTTGAAAAAGCATTGTTAAGATTACCGGAGCGCGAAAGAATTATCATGGTTCTTTATTATCAAGAAAACATGACACTCAAAGAAATCGGCGAAACGATAAACATGTCGGAATCAAGAATTTGTCAGCTTCATGCTCAAGGTATTATGAAATTAAAAAACATTTTGAGCGAAAACAGAACAGCAAGATTAAGCAAAAGCATCATCGCTTAGCTTCGTATTCGATTATTACAAAGTCTATTCTGTTATTCATACCGTCCTTTGGTGCGACATTGTCTTTGAACGGCATGATTTCGCCGTATCCGAGCGCAAAAACTTTTTCTATAGGGAGTTTTTTGCATTTAATCATGTATTCAGCCAAATTTGATGCTCTTGCCAACGATAACTCCCAATTTGCATCAAAACTATTTTCTTCCGTGTGATTTTCTATAACACAATAATTCGGAAGTCTAAAAAGCACTTCCGCAATCAAATCCAATATGTCAAGTGAACTTTCCTTAATCCTTACTTCGCCTTTATTAAAAAAACATTTTTCGTCAAAACTTATAATTAACCCGCGTGGAACTATTGTGTATGTAACTCCACATCTTTGCGGCAAAATTGACTTGAAAAGCAATTCGATTTTTTCCGTATCAGGCTGATACGAGATTGTAACGTTAAACCCCGAACAAAATACTAATATTAAAATCAAAATTATTAAGTACAGTTTTTTCAAGACAATTCTCCGCAAGCATTATGTAATACTTCAGAATAAAAGTCGATAAGACGCTAGGATGATAAGTCATTATATATGTTTAAAAGCCATTCTCAACACTCGTAAAATCGCTACAAGCTCAAAAATTTATCAGCTCAAAGAACTTCCTAAATTGATAAATTTATAAAAAGAGGCATCCTTACAGATGCCTCAAATTTTATCTGATACATTTACCAAATTTCATCACGAATTGCCATGCTTTACCAATAAACCTTTCCGCAGATTGAGGAGAGATATGTCCTTCTTTTGCATAAGTTTGTGCTAAATTTTGAATTCTTGCAAACTTTGTAAGTTTTGCATGAACAGCTTTTCCTGCCGCATCAACCGGTTGATTTTTCTTTAACACAGTTTTCAAAGGCGGTGTATAAACTCCAAGTGCATCGTGAGCAATTACCATACCTGGCTTCAGTCTTGTTGGAGCTGCACCAGTAGCTTTAGCCTCTGAAGTTAAGACATGCGTCATATCTTCTGTCGGAATTGTAATTCCTATATTTGCATCTTTAATCGCTGTAATACTTGTCCCTGGTGTTCGTAATTTGCCTGTTAAATATTCTCCGGGTTTAAATTGTCCGTTACCAATTGGAATTGCCTCTCGGTGTGTACTTTCCATCAATGCAACATCGACACTGCCTGCTTGATCTACCAATTGAGTAAGTCCTTTTGATTTTGCATATTTCTGCCATCTGGCATCCATCCAATCTACCGATTGAGGTCCATACGTCATTCGAAGGTCACCTCGCTGCATGAGATAATCGGTACCGTAACCGCCCCAACGGTTATTAATATGTGTTGGTTTTGATAAAACTTCAATTTGAGTAGTTGTTTTTCCATCACCTGCATGCAAATTTACAGCTCTGTCCAAACTTTCCCTGCTTCCGGGTCCAATAATACCTTTTCCATACAAGTTAAATCCCTGATTAGGAATTTGACGCCACAAATAAGCCTCATTAGAGGCTGGTCCACTAATAGTCATAGTTAAAAATCCTTTCTTTTTTTCCCGTAAAATGGTTTTCCCTTACTCATTTGTAAAAACGAATTTGGCGAAAGGATTGCTATGGGCATAGTTCGGCTATGCTATGCTATGCTATGCTATGAGCAATTATAGCAAGGGTTTTGGCTATTTTAAATTCATATTTACATTTTGTTACAAAGTAGTTCTTGGTAACTTTTCTTTACAACAATTCTGTTATCAATTTTCTCAGGTGAAATATCCAATGCAGTTGTATTTTCTTTAATGGCAAAAATTGGAATACCGCGTTTCAATGCTTCAAAAACGGGAGTTGAACCCAACGCATCATAAGGCATTACAAGGTAATCCAAATCATCTATACTTATTTCGCCGTTTTTCGATAACAACGGTGCTTGGCTTAAACCCAATAAAATACAAGGCAAAAATGTTGGTGTAATGTATTCAGAAGCGGATTTTCCATCAACTAAGTCCGGGTATATTTGATAATCCACAAATGCGGGTGAGTGTGCACAAGGGACTTTTAATTCTTTTGAAATATAATGCGACAAAACAGCTTCCACGCCACCTACAGGATCAACTCCAAATCCGTTTGCATAATCCTCATTATCACCTTCCGGATCATCAAACAAGCACACAAGTGCAATTGCATTACAACCTTTTGCTAAAAGTTTTTCAGAAGCTTCAAGCATAGTTTCGGGATTTTTGACACTACCGGTAGAAACTCCACACTCATCAAGATTAAATTCTACCCCAATTTCTTCATCTGTAATCGCATAATCTTTTACATCAACACCATATACGCATTTAACAGCATTAACCGTATTTATATGCACATTCAAAACATCTTTTGGAATTGCCTTATCAAAAACAATACCGATTTTATTGTTTTCAGACGGAGTTAAATTCAAATTGCCTTTAAAAAATTCATCCAGAGAATACCCCTCAACATAAAACATGTCTTTCGTAATCCCTGAAAATCCACCTGCATTAACAACATTCGGATTAACAATAAGTTTTGATTTTTGGGCAAATTTTCTTGCGTATGATGAAGCATCACCGGCAAACCCGCCAATCGTTGCCCCGACACCCGTCGGAACAATAAATGCACCTAATTTTTCTCCGCTCTTTAACATAATAATAATTATATAATAAAAAAGTGCTCTGAAAAGAGCACTTTTTAAAATCTTTATTGAGAAACTCCACCGTAAGAGAAATCTCCTTTGATATTTGTCTGGAGAAGTTTTGTCCAAGAACTTTCAAAAGAATTAATTTCATTCAACTGAGTTTCCAAATTATTCTTTTCAAGTTCGAGTTCTTCTTCCCAAGAATTCAAATTAGCCAATACTAACTCGTGTTCTTGTTCATATTGCTCGGTCAAAAGTTCGTAAGTATCAGGATCATCTTCGTAGTAGTTGTAATATACATCATCCACCTTATCGTTATATTTAGCCTGTTCTTCAGCCGTTTGCTTTGAAGAATTCAATAAATTCATCATATTTTCAGATAATTTATCGTTAATCAATGATTTTTGTTTTGTGTAAAGTAACAATGTTTCGTGAATGTTTGAAATTGCCATCTCTCTCGTCCTCTTTTTTACTATCCGTACATATATAAACAAATTTAAAAAACTCCGATTTCACAAGTCGTCCAATTTGTTACATTTCTTAATCATTAATATTTGCATGGACGCATGTTTGTATTACAATAATATCGGTTACTCTAGCCCGATAGGTTTTACCCTAGTCCGAGGATAGCAAAAAGGGAATTCCCTTTAGGTATAATGCCACGGATGGGGCAGTTTAGCCCGTAGTACAATAAGTTAAAACAAAAGGAGAAAACCGATGCCAGTAGCATCTATGATTGAACTTTTAGAAGCAGGTGTACATTTCGGACACCAAACACAAAGATGGAACCCTAAAATGAAACCGTATATTTACGGTGCAAGAAACGGTATTTACGTATTAGACTTGCGCAAAACAACTGATTTGCTTGATAAAGCTTATGATGTTGTAAGAGAATACGCAAGCAAAGGTAAAAATATCTTGTTCGTAGGAACAAAAAAACAAGCTGCTGAAGTTGTAGCAGAAGAAGCTTTAAGATCAGGCGCTTATTACATCAACAGAAGATGGTTAGGCGGTATGTTAACAAACTTTGAAACAATCAGAGGACGTGTTAACAAACTTAGAGAACTTGAAGAATTTATCAATTCAGGTCACGCTGAAAAATTACCTAAAAAAGAAATTGCTAAATTAAACAGAGAATTAGGTAAATTAAGCAAAACTCTAGGCGGTATTAAAGAAATGAGAGGATTACCTGATTTAATCTTTATCGTTGACCAGAAAAAAGAAGATATCGCTATCCTTGAAGCTAACAAACTTGACATCCCTGTAATTTGCTTGGCTGATACAAACGCTGATCCGGATGGAATTAATTACATCATCCCCGGAAACGATGACGCAATTCGTTCTATCAAATTGATTACATCAAAATTGGCTGATGCTGTTTTGGAAGGTAAACAATTGAGAGAAGCTAACGTTAACGCAAAAAAAGTTGAAGCTATCAAAGCTGAAGACGCAGGCGTTGTTGAAGCTGTGGAAAAAGCAGAAGAAATCGTTGAATAAAAGTAAATAGGAGAATAAGTGAATAAGAGAATAAGTTCGTTTCAAAAAAGTTGTCGGTATTATTTACCAATGTTGCTTTATGTAAAGAACTTATTCACCTGTTAACTTATTTACTTATTCACTCAATTAAAAGGAGATATAATGAACATTACAGCTCAAATGGTAAAAGAACTCCGTGATAAAACAGGCGCAGGCATGATGGATGCAAAAAAAGCTCTTGTTGAAACTGACGGTGATATGGAAAAAGCAATGGACGTACTTCGCCAAAAAGGTATGGCTTCTGCTGATAAAAAAATGGGCAGGATTGCTGCTGAAGGTTTGGTAGCAACAGCTATTCTTGACAATGCAGGTGCTATGGTTGAAGTTAACTGCGAAACAGACTTCGTTGCGAAAAATGAAGAATTCAAAGAATTAACAGCAGGTCTTGCAGAAGTTGTTGCATCTGAAAACCCTGCAGATGTTGATGCTTTGTTGGCTTCTACTTGCAAAAAATGCGGAAAAGTTATTTCTGAAGTTATTAAAGAAAAAATCGCTTCTATCGGCGAAAAAATCACTTTCAGAAGATTTGTACGTTACGAAGGTGCTACAGCATCTTACGTTCACAACGGCAAAATCGGTGTATTGGTTCAAGCAGATAAAAATGATGCAGAATTATTGAACGATATTTGTTTGCACATCGCATCATCTGCCCCCGAATTTATTACAAGAGCAGAAATCCCTCAATCTGTAATCGATCACGAAACAGAAATCGAAATGGGTAAAGAAGACTTGTTGAAAAAGCCTGAACAAATCAGAGCAAAAATCGTTGAAGGCAGAGTAAACAAACTTATGGCAGGTAAAGTTCTATTAGAACAACCGTTCATTAAAAACCCTGACATAACTGTTGGTCAATTGATTGATGGCAAATTGACAGTAAAAGCTTTCACAAGATATATGCTTGGTGAAGGTCTTGAAAAACGTCAAGAAAACTTTGCTGACGAAGTAATGAGCCAAATTAAAGGCTAACAAAATTTTATGTCCTCCCTTAAGGGGAGGACCGAAATCTTTGATTTCGAGGAGGGTGTAAAAAAGACCGATTTTTAAATCGGTCTTTTTTATTGTTTTATCATTTTTAAATTATCCAAATTGGCAAAAAAAATTTTGTTTCGGTTTTAATTCCACAGAGGGTTGAAAAAACTCCCAAATATGGTATTATGATGAAAAAGGATTATTGCATGAACGACTTAAAAATCAAAGAAATATCTCGTTTTGTAGAAAACAACATTCAAAAAACTAAACTTATTATTTCACAAAATGGAAAAGACACTGAAATTATTCTTTCAGGTAACGGTGAATTAAAAGTGGCAGTCGAAGCTTAGTCAACTGCCACTTTTATATATTTTTAAAAATTTATTTTTTCAAGTAGTTTATATTACTATTTTTCTTTTCTGACTGAATAATCAATTTTTTTGGAATATTAAAATTACTACCGTTATCAAACGAATTCAATTTAATCCCCGGGAAATCTTTCATTGTTTGAGGAATTTCATTATCATAAATTACCATATCGGATTTGTTTACGATTGCAGAAATTCCGTTTGATGAATCAACATCCTGAAATCTTTCGCCGATAGAATTATCAACAGCTTCGGGTTCAATCACAAAATCCAACAAAACTTTTGCGTCTTTCGGAATGCTTCCTTGTGCACCACCTTCAAGCACTTCTACAAATTTTGCAGGATAGTTGCCTGTAATATCAAAAACTTCGTTGTGAACATTTTGGTATTTTACGGGAATAAACACAAATCCGTTACCGGAAGTTTGAATTTGTCCCAATACATAAAAACCCTCATGAAGCATTGTTTCTTTATTAAGTCTTACGTTTGATAAAATTCTAACCAATAAAGTCTGTGGCGGATTTGAGAGCGAAAAATCCTGCAAAACCTGAACGGGTGTTGTTTTAGCAAACGTAGGGATTGCCGTAAATCCTATCAATAACGCAAATATCGCTAATATCTTTTTCATATCAAAAGTCTCCAATTGTAACAATAGGATAATAACATAATTTTCCGATTCCGTCAACACGGGGAATTATGCGATTTATATACAAGACCATAAATATTGAAATCCTGTCATTCTAGGGCTAAGACCGCTAACAAGATTTAGCGCAAACCAAGTATATAAATTCCGTCAATCAAGTTCTTGATATTCGTAATTCGGTAAATCATCCGCATCCTTAACCTTAAAATTCAAAAAGAAAATTTGTTCTTTTTCAATTTCAATATCTTCACCTTTTTCAACGTAAGAAAGTGGTGAATTTTCATATAAAGAAACAGCACCGGATTTCAGCCGGTTGTCTTCTTCATTTTTAACAGCACCCTCAATCGCGTTGTAACCCATCGACAAGCCTTTTACAAAATAACTTCCGACACCTAGCGCCGCACTTTTAGCAAGTTGTTTTTTGTCTAATTTAGTTGTATATTTTGCCGGATAGTAGCCTTTTAATTGTACTATTTCACCGTTTGAATTCAAAACTTCCGGTACAAAGGTAAAAGTAGCATTGCGTTTTAGGCGTTTGGGATCTTTAATATCAACAATTTTACCTTTTAAAACGTCATTTTCTTTTAAGGTAACCTGTTCATCAAGTTCCAATTCTTCCAAAACTTTTACAGAATAGTTTAACGGCGGATTTTGAGTCGAAAAATCATCCAATGCTTGAACCGCAATCGTTTTAGCCACAACCGGCTGTGCTAATAAACATAAAATCAAAATCAATCTTTTCATAATTTCAACTTTAAATTATATTTTCGCATTTGTCAATATATACAATCCAAAGGGGGCAAATCTGCCCCCCTTTGGTAGTTATTGTTTCACATATTCAAGCTTGT
>CAYPDZ010000061.1:0-8904 GCA_964409575.1 uncultured Muribaculaceae bacterium
TAAATACCTCCAATCTTTCCAAAACCATTATTTACGATTTCGCGATTTTTGTCAAGAAGTTGTCCTCGGACAACGACAAAAATTTACACCTCTGCTAAAAATGCATATCAAATGAAGATGGTCTGCCGTTCATTTTTTCATCTTCCATACGCATTGCAGAACCGATTGTGAAACTTTCGGCATTTATTTTATTAATTTTATAAGTTAAATCTCCGCTGAATACTTCTTCATTTTCCTCTAAAAATTTAAATAGAGGTTCAGTTGGTGATTTTACGATATTGCCAAGAGTTTCACCTGCTTGTTTTAGAGTTCGTTCTCCGATTTCAGGTACTTTTACGTTCATTCCGAACGGTTTATATGGTCTGTTAAATGATGCGTTTGTGTCTGCCATGATTTTAATCCTTTGATATACTTATCGGCAGATTTGGAGTAAAAGTTTAGGATTTTGGAGTTAAATTTTACATTTGTTAATAATTATCTTCTGTTTGTTTCTTCTTTTTTATGTTGACTTATTATTTTATGCATCTTTTTGATAGTCAAAAGTTTTTTGCCTTTTTTGGTTAATCTTTTTGTTTCAATTTTTGTTTTTAATTTGTTCAAATGTTTTTGGTCTTCGTCCAGCTCAATTTCTTGTCTTTGATGGATTTTTTGCATTTTTGAGTTCATATTTAGACGGGATATATCTAAATTCAGCATGTTGTCTGATTCTTTTCTCACGCGTTCGGTTATTTTCATGATATACCATTTGCTGAGTTTGCCGTCGTTTGCAAAATCAATAAGTTTATCTATAAGTGTTTGCGCATTATAAAACATTTCAGGATGTTCTTCCAGTTGCTGAATCATCGGTCTGTCTTGTCTAAAACTGTTGCAACGCATGCATTCAGGTATGTAATTAAAAAGATGATTTTGACCTTCTTTATTTTTGGGTTTTACGTGTTCTATTGTACAGAGAGAATAGCTTAACAGCCTAAAAGCAATATCTTCCGGCTTTCTGTTACTGTATTTTACTATAAACGCGTTTTTATCTTCGTAAGATGTAGGGAGTTTGTTGGCAAGTTTGATAAGATGCTCTTTTGTTGCGGAATTTCTGGAATCTTTGAATATTTTTTCAAATCGGTTAACGAAACGTTTTCTTCTAAACTGGTTATCTCCATTTAAAATACAATTTCTTTCTTCATTGATTAATTCTTTTATCTGTTTTTTCTGCTCCGGATTAATGTTTTCTGAAGCTTTGTCAATTAATTTAAATATACCGAATTGAGTTTGGATAAGTTTTTCTTCATATTCAGGCTTGATTAATTGTAATATTTCTCTGAAATTTTTATTTGGGTGAAGTTCTGATTGTTCTTTTAGTATTTCAAAAACTTCTTTTTCAACGGAGTGCATGTTGTCTTTATATTTTTCAAGAACTTTTACAACGCTAGCAGAATTACCATTTAAAGCTTTTGAAGCTTTTAACTGCTTTATTTCTTCCGGATCAAGCATCACTCGTCCACAACACAAACATGTAAGGTTATGTTTATATAATTTTTCAAGCTGTTCTCTTGATGGTGAAACATATTTTAGTTCTTCTTCTTTTCCTGAAAATGTTATTGTTTTGGTAAAACAGTCCTGATTAAGCGCTCTCAATAAAGGATGCCTGTATTGAGAATAATCATACTGATTATTCTTAAAATTGCTCAATGCAAAATTAAATATCATCGGAGTTATGCGCATATTCAAATAACGTCTGTGATAACTTTTTTTTGCTATCTTGTGAATAAATAGTTACAATTTGCTGATATCCAAATCTATCAAGCCTTCTGAGTGATAATAAAATATATTTTTGAGGTTTTCGATATATTCTTTTTTACATAAACCTTGTTTGCACAATGAAATTAATCTATCTATCTGGATTTGAGCATTTTCCGGCATGTAAGGGTTTTCTTCTATTTGGACTTTTAATGGAAAATGATGTCTGGAATTGTTGCAGTATGTGCATTCTAATGCAAAATTCAGTGAATTATTTTCTCCGTTCATGCATTTAGGTTGCAAATGTTCAAATGTGCCGACAGATGGGTGGACAAGGTTTAGGGCTATGATTTTTGAACTTTTTCTTGTGTTTTTTACGACAAACGCACAGACTTCATCGCTTGAACGAGGTAATCTGCGCGCAATTTTGATAATTTCTTCTCTGATTTTTTTGTTTTCTATATTTTTACAGATGTTTTTCAATTTATGAATAAAAATACGACGGCTAAACGGTTTATGAGGTTCGGGGTCAAAAATTATGTCGTTTGTTTTTATTATAAGTTTTCTGAGTGCACGTGCTGTTTTTTTAGGTAAAATTCGCCTGTAAAAGCTGATTTTGTTGAATATTGAACTTTGGATTTTTACCAATGCAAGCTCGTGGACGTCTTTTTTCATCAATAAAAGATCTTTAAAATTTTTATCCGGATATTTAACCGAGAGGCTTTTAAACATATTAAACACTTGTCTTTCAACAGGATGCATAATGCTTTCAAACGGTTCAATAATTGGTATTACATCTATTGCGTTGCCTGAGAGGTTTTCGTTTTCAAGGAGTTTTGTGTAAATGTCAGGATGCAGCATCTCCAATCCGCAACACGGGCATGGAATATGAAAATTAAACAAGTTTTTTAACTCTCGCCGAGTGAGCGGAATTTCCTTGCATTTGAAAGAAATATTTTCTTTTTTTACTATTTTCTTATCCATCGCATGTATATTATTCCCAAATTTTTGGACTTATATACAAATTTGCAATTATATTTCAATATTTATTAATTCATGAATTTTTAATTCAAGATGGCTAAAATGATTATCCTTGGTAAAACTACATTGCAGGTGGCGGTTGGATGTAGAGCGGTTTGAGTTTGCGCCAATCACCATATTTATTGAATTCGTCATGCCGGACTTGATCCGGCATCGCATAATTTTTACGATTTTGCGATTGCGGATCGCACTTCGTTTGTCCGCAATGACGTAAAAATAAGCTTTCCGCTAAATCGGCAAGAGTTTCACCAAGCGGCAAATTAATCTTTTGATATGATGTTCCACCTAAAATCGGTTGCAACTTATCATCAGTAAGCACTGTATAACCCTCTGTTTTTATTTCATCAAGCGGAATTGCACCCTTAATTTCTCCGTCTTTATAAAGATATGCGGAATTTTTACGGGCATCGAGTGCGACTAAAACTCCCCTCCTCGAAATCGTAGATTTCGGTTCTCCCTCTAGGGGAGGACATGTATGCGCAAGGATTTCGAGCGACGAAATTCCGACAGCCTTGCAATTTAATTGTTGAGCCATTACACGAGCGACGGTTACACAAGCGCGTATTCCGGTAAAACTCCCCGGACCGATGTTTGTTGCAATCAAGTCAATATCTTGCGGTTTAATCCCGTTTTCTGTCATAATTTCACGTAACGTAGAAATCAAATATGCTGAATGATATTTATTATCGTGATTTTCCACAACGCGTGAAGCCAAAACTTTGCCGTCTTTTTTCAAAACCGCGTACATTTTATCTAAACAAGTATCAAATGCTAATGTTATCATAAACCCTCCGTCACGTTCGTGACACCTCCCTTGTAAAGGGAGGTTAAATTTTTAATAATTTCGTCTTTTCCGCATGAAATAAATTCGTAAACTCTGTAATCTTCATCAGTATAAGTGACGTTTATTTTTATGTGGTTGAAAGGTGCTTCATCCTGATTAAATTCAGCCCACTCAACGAATGTAACCTGTTTGCCTTCCGAATATTCTCTTAATTCATCATAAATTGTTTTTATTCCTTCGTTTTCCAATCGGTACAAATCAAAGTGATAGATAGGAATTGAGCCGGTATGGTATTCGTTAAGGATTACAAAACTCGGACTTGTAACTTTTTCTTTTACATCAAGTGCATCTGCAACGAGTTTTACAAATGCGGTTTTTCCCGCACCGATTTCTCCGTAGAGATTAATAAAACAACCGTCTTTAATAAGAGTTGCAAATTTTTGTGCCAAATGTTTTGTGTCGTCTAAAGTTTTACATGTTACTTTCATATACAACCACCTTGTTTCTCCCGCTTTCTTTTGCTTTGTATAAAGCTTTATCTGCGTTTTCTATAAAATCTTTTTCGCCTTTGTATTCTGCGACACCAAGGCTTATTGTAACACTAATATTTTCTTTGTCTGGACAAAGTTTAGAAATATCAATTTTTTTGGAAGCAACAGCTTTTCTCAAACGTTCTCCGACCATTTGAGCTTCCTCAAGTTTGGTGAACGGGAGAAGTATTACAAATTCCTCACCGCCGTAACGTCCCGCAACG
This sequence comes from uncultured Muribaculaceae bacterium, assembly GCA_964409575.1. Classification (GTDB taxonomy): domain Bacteria; phylum Cyanobacteriota; class Vampirovibrionia; order Gastranaerophilales; family Gastranaerophilaceae; genus Stercorousia. Next base: position 4,311 of record CAYPDZ010000061.1, read on the forward strand.
TCATAGTCACGAAGTTGGTTTTTAATCTCTCTTGAAACTGTTTTTAAGACCAAATCGCCCGTGGCATGACCGTAAGTGTCATTAACTTTTTTGAAATAATCAATATCTGTCATTATTGCGCAAAGATTTCTGTGTTGACGTTTTGCACTTGAAGTTTCTTGTTTGATACGTTCCTCAAGCTGTCTGCGGTTGTAAAATCCTGTCAGAGCATCAAGCGTTGCGTGTTTCAAAATTTCTGCATAAACATTTGCTCTGTTTAATGTTGTTGCAGATTGGTTTGAAAGCTGTTCAAGATATTCAATCTCTTTTTCGCTCAAAATATTATCTGTGCTTTTGGTTACAATGCACCCGAGAAGCTTGTTTTCGCTAATCATAGGGAAAAGTCCGATTTTTTTGTCAGGAGTCAAAATGTATTCTGATTTGTTGTTTAAACATTTGATAAGTTCAAATATTTTCGGGTCTTTGCAAGATGACGGCCAAACAAGTTCATTGTTTATAAATATATAAACAAGGTGGTCTGATACGAATTTGTCAATCATTTCTCCGATAATCGGCACAATATAATTCGTTTCGTATTGAGTTTCGATGATTTTGGCAATGTTTTTCATTGAGTCATGGAAGTCAATATTTTTCTGCATTCTTTCACTTAATATAATGTTTTGGATTTTTAAAGAAATGCAAAATCCTGAAAGTTCAAGAAATTCTAACAATTTGCCATGAAGATGTTCTGAAAATTCAAGCATTCCGATAATTTTTTCGTTATTATACATCGCATAATAAGATTTTGTTTTGGCTGTAACATATTTTTCATTGTCGAAATTCTCAAAGATTTCCGTCAACTCTTTGGATTTTATGAACATCCAGCTTTTTGAAAAATCTCTCAATGATGCCGTTGTTTGGTCATAAATATATATTGCGTTGAGCGGAAAAACTTCTTCAAGAACGCTTACAATACCTTGAGCGTTGTAAGCGTTGTTTAAAAATGAAAAAATTTGTTTAAGATTGTCTATCATGCTTCCAGTTTCTGTATAAGTTCATCTGAAATATCAAAGTTTGCGTAAACATTTTGAACATCGTCGTGTTCTTCCAGTTTGTCCAAAAGTTTTAGGATTTGTCCTGCAACGGCTTCGTCTGTTACTTCTATTGTGTTTTGAGGCAATCTTGAAAGCTCGGATGTTTCTGCCTTAAACCCTTCTGCTTCCAAACCTTCAACGACAGATTGGAAGTTTTCCGGCGTTGTTAAAACTTTGTAAGTGTCTTCTTCTTCAATTACATCGAGTGCGTCGAGCGTGATTGCAGCTTCAAAAAGCTTGTCAAAATCAACGTCGTTTGAGAAAGTTAACACCCCGCGTTGGTCGAACATCCAACCGACACAGCCAGTTGCCCCCAAACTGCCATTGTATTTTGTGAAATAACTTCTGATGTCGCCTGCAGTCCTGTTTCTGTTGTCTGTCATTGCTTCGACTACAACTGCAACACCGCCTGCTGCGTAACCTTCGTAAATTAATTCTTCGTAATTGTCGGCAGAACCGGCACCTGCACCTTTTTCGATTGCACGTTTAATATTGTCGTTTGGAAGTCCTGCAGCTTTTGCTTTTTCGATTGCTGTTCTAAGGCGGAAATTACCTGCGGGATCTGCACCGCCAAGTCTTGCCGATACGATTAATTCTCTTGAATATTTTTGGAATACAACTGCGCGTTGTGAGTCTACTTTTGCTTTTTTGTGTTTAATTGTTGACCACTTTGAGTGTCCTGACATATTTTTATCCTCTCGTTTTAACTATGTTTATATTCTAGCATAAACTTTTTTATACGGTTGAAAAATTTTTGAATATAAATTATAATAAGAAAAACTATACGTATACATAAGAAAAGGAGATTAGTATGTTAGAAACAGTTAAAACACAAGCGCAGTGCGCATTTGACTTCGGGGGGGGGGGGCTCTAAGCCTTGCCAGTCGTGCATCACAGGCATGTGATGTAGTTAAGTTATTTAGTCAAGAAGTTGAACGGATTTTTGAGGGTGAAAAGACCCTCTCTCGAATTGCTAAAATTCGCTCACGCTCATTAAGCAATTCCGCTCTCTCCCAAGGAGAGAGAATATTTACGCTGTTCCCTCTCTTGGGAGAGGGTGCCCGTAGGGCGGGAGAGGGTAAAACGTTTACGCAGCAAATCGTAAAGAACTTATTCACTTATTTACCTATTCACTTATTCACTTCAAAAAAAATTGCCTTCACTCTAGCCGAAGTCTTAATAACATTAGGCGTCATCGGCGTTGTTGCAGCGATGGCTATACCTTCTTTGATTGAAAAACACCAAAAACATGTTGCATTAAACAGGTTAAAAAAAGCATACTCTGTGTTGACGCAAACCATAAAGCGTGCGGAATATGAATCAGGTGTTTCAATAAGAAATTGGGCAGAATGGGAACAAGGAACTGAAGAAGTGTTAAAAGTTTATTTCTTACCTTATCTTGATGGCGCTAAAGTTTATCCTACACAAGATCAATGGAGATATGCTATGTGTTATGATTCTGAAAGCACTTTACAAAATGCAAAAACAGCTAATCGTGTTCAATATTTATGGCTAGATAAAGTTCATATTTCTGATCCATTTGCTGCAAAGGTAACAGCATCAATCAAACTTAAGGATGGTACTTGCATAGGATTAGATAAATATCCATATTCTAAAGGAGTTATATTTATAGATGTTAACGGCAGTAATAACAAGCCTAATGTTGCGGGAAAAGATTTATTTATATTTGATATTGACGGCAAGGGTAGTGTTGTTCCAAAAGGATATGATTGGACACAAGAAAAATTGACGGATAAAAATACTAGAAGTTCATGTAATAAAGAGGCTCTTTACGGAGGAATGGTTTGTGCTGCAAAAATAATAGCTGATGGTTGGCAAATCAAAGATGACTATCCATGGTAAAAAAGCTCCCTAATTTAGGGAGCTTTTAAATTTTTGGATTATTTGTTGTATATCTAAACTAATTCAACAACTTTAGTAGCGTTTCTTGAAGCGATTTCAACAAGACTTTTTGCAGTTGCCATCATTGACAATGTTGAATCCATTTTGTTGATGCAAGAACCGCATCCGATAGCTGAAGCACCTGCTGCAAATGCAAACGGAGCTGTTGTCGGGTTGATTGCTGTAGCTGTCATAATTGGCAAATCAATGTTTCTTGAAAGTTCAATTGTGTTAGAAAGTGTCAATTCAGCTCTTTCCATCAAACCTCTAACGCCGTCAGCTTGTGAATTTGATGAATAATGACCTTCTGTTTGAATTAAGTCAATACCCATAGTTTCTAATTTTCTAGCCAATTCGATTTGTTCTGCAATAGCCAATTCTCCAGGAATTGTAACTGAGAAGAATGTTCTCATATCGCCTAACATATCAATAGTTTCTCTAACTAAAGAAACAACTTGTTCAGCAGTGAAAGACATTCCTTTTTTATAAAGAACATCAAAGTTGCCAAGTTCAATAGCATCAGCACCGAGTTCTACCGCTTTTACCAATTCTGACGGATGAATTGATGATACAAAAATCGGCATATCAGTCATTTCTCTGATTTCTGAAATAATTTCAGGTTTTGCACAGATATCAACCGCTGAAGCACCTGCAGTTTCTGCTGATGTAACTACTTTTTTAATGTTTTCGATATCAAAATTGTCGATACCTGCGATAACTTTTACCGCTCTTTTTTCTGTCAAATGTTGTTTAAATAAATCAATTCTGCTCATAATAATTTCCTTTCATATTTACGAGTTTTTTCTGAATTATACATTAAAATTGTAATAATTACAATAACTAATCTAAAAATTTTTTTTAAGGATGATGATTAATGTTAGAAATCAAGCATAATTATAACAAAAGGTGTAAATATGCAAAAAAGAATAATACAGTTTTTTATTTATATATTCATATTTGTAATGCCCGTTTCTGCACAGAATTACAGTGCTGATGAGCTGGTTAATATTAGTGTTTATGAAAAAATAAATCCGGCAATTGTTGCAATTGATGCAAATCTGACAGATGGTTTCTCGGCAGGAACTGGTTGTGTTGTGCGAGGTGATGGTGTGATTTTGACGGGCTCTCATGTCGTTGAGGGTGCCAAAAATATTGAAGTTACGACCTATAATGGTAAAGTTTATAAAGCTTCTATACTTGCAATGATGGGTAAAAATAAGGATTTGGCTCTTTTAAAAATTAATCCGAAACAACAATTGAAAACGATTTCATTCGGGGATTCAGAGCAGGTAAAAGTGGGGCAAAAGGTGCTCGCAATTGGTAATCCGTTTGGTTTTGCCGGAACTTTGACATCAGGAATTGTATCAAGGATTGATTATGCAAAAGGTAGAATTCAAACTGACGCTGCAATAAATCCTGGGTGTTCGGGTGGTCCACTTTTAAATTCTCAAGGTGAAGTTATCGGGATTTCGCAATCAATTTATAATCCGGACAATAATATTTCAAATATCGGTATTGGCTTTGCAATCCCTGTTAATGAAGCTAAAAAATTTATACAAACAGCTAATCTTGAAAAAAGTCGTTTTGCATCAAAATAGGTATTTTTATGTGTCATTATA
>CAYPDZ010000062.1:0-8797 GCA_964409575.1 uncultured Muribaculaceae bacterium
AGGTTTCTTGATATCTGAGAACGGTTTGCAAGCGGCAATGTGTAAGGTGATTGCGCACCTTCAATTCCGACTCCCGGACGAGAATTCCCGACAAGTACCGTATGATGCGGAATTCGATGTGTTTCTACATACAAATCTTGTATAAATTGTTGAAAAAATCCTCTTGCATGTGTCGGCGTAGGGTCAAACATAATTCTAAAATCTTCTTTACCACCTCTGAATTTTCCGTCAACGATTGCATTGATGAGTCCGACTCTGAAATTGTTGTCTGTGTCATTATCCATAATTTCTGTGCTATTGTTCATTTGGATAACGCCCCAAAGGTGCATGCTTTCAAGCGGACCTTTTTCAAAATTATGAGTAAACGGTTCTTCTAAAAGGCATGACGGAACATTGGTATTTTCGATTTGTAAATTATAAACCTGATGAGCGTTTTTTGATAACTCATCATAAAATTTTGTATGATGATGAACAGAACTGTCTATATTTTCAGGTTCGTCTGTTACTTCCTCTACAACTGTTGCCTCACTTTCAAATAATGGTGTTTTTTCCAGCAAAATTTCTTGTAAAGTTTGTTCAGTGTCTAATGTGTCTACGTGCGTAGCACCTAGCAAAATTTCATCCTCGGCATAAACCGAGGAAGAAATTAGCAATAATATTAACAGTATCTTTTTAATTGTTGTGATCATCTCTTAAATATGCTGTCCAGAATAATAGTACTACGAAAACCAAAGCTCCGACCATGTTACCCAGGGTTACGGGGATAAGGTTTCCAAAGATGCAAGTTTTCAAGTTTAGAGCGGAAAGCTGGTCTGCTGTTAATCCTGAAGCTGCAACAACTGCCGGTGTGTGTTTAAGGAATAAACCGTTGGTTAAAAAGTACATGTTTGCGATACTGTGTTCATAGCCTGATGCAACGAATGTCATAATCGGGAAAAATATTGCAAAAATTTTACCGATTACGTGTCTTGAAGATGATGCCATCCAAATTGCAAGACAAACTAACCAGTTACACAAAATACCTCTAGTAAATGCTTCCACAAGCGGTAATGAAGCTTTTGTATAAGCTGTTGTTAAGCCCATAACGCCCAATGCTTCATGTGAATTGTGAGAGCATCCCGAAAAATAAATTAATGTTGCCAAAATTATTGAACCGACAAGGTTTCCAAGATATACGATAGACCAGTTTCTTAAAAGTTTTGCAAAACTGGTTTTCTTTTCAATAACGGCAAAAGACATCATAACGTTACCGGTAAAAAGTTCTGCACCTGTCAAAACTACCATCATCAAGCCTGTTGCAAATGTCATAGCTCCGACGAGTTTTGCAAGTCCCCAGCTTACCTGTTCTGTTCCTGTCATTACAGTCAATGAAACTTGTGCACCAAATGCGATTAATGCACCGGCAGCAATTGCAAGAACAAATGTCTTTGATTTTCTGAAGTTTGCCTTTGCAGGCATTACTTGTTCTGTAAGTTCATGTGCCACATCAGTGGGGTTGATACAATCTTTTGTATCTAAATTTTGAGTAATTGTCATTTTTCATCTCCTCTAAAAAAATTTAATGGGGTTTTCCGCTTGATATTTTATATCGTGAAATTTTAAATGCAAGAGGAAATTTTTGAATAATAAGTGAATAAGTGAATAGGTGAACAGGTGAATAAGTTCGTTTCGGATTGCTATATTATTCTGCCACGATAGCGGAGTGAAAAATAATTGTAGGTGAACAGATGACAAAGGTGTGTATTGTTTGAGCTAAGCGAGTTTACACACCTTTTGGTGAGCCGTACAGATTATTAGTGAACGAAGCGTGTGGCGAGTTTTGCGGCACTTTGTCGGTACAAAGTGCCCCTGTCTGGAAGACCCGCCGGAGGCATTAGTTACACCAATTGGCACATTGGAGAAACTATTGGTGTGTCTGCCTTTAAGGGTGCTTTAATTAATTGTAAAATTTACACTTGACAAATTTGCTTGTTAGATTTAAAACAGAATTGTTATTTACATTAGCTGAGGGACGAGATTATATATGAATAGCTTTTTCATTGGCATAATTATTTTATTGCTCTGCGGATTTGTTGCAGGCAGATTTCCAAATAGATTTAAAACTATTGCGTTGACTGTGTTTACGGCTATCGCATCGGGTTTTTGTTTTGTACCTGCGGTTAGACTTTTGGCAGGTGCAGAGGATTTGTCACAAACTTTCAATTTTAACCCGTTATTTGGTGATGTAAACTTTGTCATTGACCCGCTTTCGGCATTTTTTGTCGTAGTGATTTCAGTGATGAGTTTGATTACCGTAATTTATTCAATAGGGTATTTAAGACCTTATGTTGAAAAAGGGAAAAATATTAATGCGCATCTGGTATTTTTGCCGGTGTTGTTTGCATCAATGTTGGCGGTTGTGACTTGTCAGAATGCGTTTATGTTTTTGATTTGCTGGGAAATAATGTCGTTGAGTTCATTTTTTCTTGTTATTTTTGAAAATGAAAAAAAAGATGTTTTGAAAGCCGGAATTAAGTATTTAGTATTTATGCATATTTCGGTTCTTTTTATAATGATTGCGTTTGCACTTTTATCAATTAAAGCTGGAAGCTTTGATTTTAGTGAGTTTAGAAACGTTTTAAGCAATAACGTTCATTTTGCAAATATTATATTTATTCTGGCATTTATCGGATTTGGAACTAAAGCAGGTTTTGTACCGTTCCATAACTGGTTGCCTGATGCTCACCCTGCCGCACCTTCTCATGTCAGTGCGATTATGTCAGGTGTTATGATAAAAACCGGTATTTACGGGATTTTGAGAATACTTGCACTTATGGATACTCCGTCAAAATCAATTGCTTATGCTGTTTTGATTATTTCGACAGTTTCGGCTTTGTATGGCGTGTTGTATGCAATTTCTCAGCACGATTTGAAACGACTTCTTGCGTATCATAGTATTGAAAATATCGGAATTATCGGCATGGGCATAGGCGTTGGCATGCTTGGTATGGCATATAATCATCCAGTTGTTGCGATGCTCGGATTTGCCGGTGGTATACTTCATATTTTGAACCACTCTATATTTAAAGAACTTTTATTTATGGGGGCAGGTTGTGTATATTTAAAAACTCATACAAGAAATGTTGAATTGTTGGGTGGTTTGATTAAATCTATGCCTAAAACTGCTGTATTATTCCTTATCGGGTCAGTTGCGATTTGCGGATTGCCTCCGTTTAACGGATTAGTAAGTGAATTTTTGATATATCTCGGTATGTTTAAAGGTTTGGCAATTCACAATTTCTCATCAGTAATTTTGATTTTGTTTGCAATTGCCGGTTTGGCACTAATCGGAACTATGGCTGTTCTTTGTTTTACAAAAGCGTTCAGCGTAATTTTCTTAGGAATGCAGAGAAGTTCTTCGGCACAAAAAGTTACCAGAGATTGTGAATATTCAATGATTTTGCCTATGGGATTTTTGGCATTGGCATCACTTGTTATAGGTGTGTTGCCGGTGTTTGCATTTGTATTTATGCTTGCACCTGTCAGTGTTATAACCTCTATCGGACAATATAATGTATTTCCGACATTGTCTGTAATGGGTGTGATTACTTTGTATGCGTTGGCGTTTTTAATATTTCTCGCAATTCTTATACTTGTTAAAATAAAACTTACAAACGGCAAAATTGATATGCATGAAACTTGGGGATGCGGTTATAACAGAGGTAACAACCACATGCAATATACGGCATCATCTTATGCAAGTCCGTTTTTGTCAATGTTAAAACCGTTGTTTAAGAAAGTTTTTGACGTAGAAAAACCGAGAAAATTATTCCCGCAAAGTGCACATTTTAGCTTGCATGTTGAAGATATTGAAGAAGCTTATGTAATTGAGCCGGTTTTAAAAACTGATGAGTGGTTCTTGTCTAAGTTTGAAGGACTTCAGAGCGGTAATATTCAATCTTATATTAAATACGGTTTAATATTCCTAGTAATTGTAATAATCGGGAGCTTGTTAATATGATTATAATAAATTTGATAATACTTTTAATAGTACCGTTTTTGATGGCGGGTGTGATAAAGAAAACAAAAGCTTTCTGGGGCGGAAGAAAGGGTGCTTCTATATTTCAGCCTTTGTATGATTTTGTAAAACTTTTGAAAAAAGATTTTGTTATAAGTAAAACTACGTCAGGTATATTTAAAATTGCGCCGGTTGTACAGCTTGCGTCAGTTTTATTTGCATCTATGTTTGTTCCGTTGGCTTGTGGAAGTGCTTTGATAAATGTTGCGGCTGGACTTATAATCTTTGCTTATACGTTGAGTTTGGGAAAATTTTTCGCACTGATTTCCGCTATGGACACAGGAAGTTCGTTTGAGGGAATGGGTGCATCTCGTGAAGCTTGTTTTACTACGATTGTTGAACCTGCGTTTTTTATGCTGATTGCATCAATTATGGTATTGAGCGGAAATTATACATTTGATGCGTTACAAAATATTTTGGCAAGTGCAGGAAGTTACGGTGTATTAATCCAAATTTTTGCAGTTGTTGTATTATTTATTATGATTTTGATTGAAGGTTCGAGAGTTCCGGTCGACGACCCTGCAACTCACCTTGAATTAACAATGATACATGAAGTTATGATTTTGGATAATTCAGGAAGTGATTTGGCTTTCTTTACTTGGGCAAATTCAATCAAGATGCTTTTATTGTCATCATTGATTGCTTATATTGTTATTCCTCAAGGATTGGCTGATTGGATGGCAGTTTTGGCTTATCTTTTGATAATGCTCTTAATTTCTGTTGTAATCGGTACTGTTGAATCGGCTATGGCAAGATTTAGAATGTCGCACGTATTTGAGTTCGTATTTTTAATGAGTTCATTTGCGTTAGTTGTTCTTGCACTTGTTGTTGCAAGGATGTTTGGAGGTTAGAGAATGGTAAACGGATTTATAATACTTTTCGGACTTACAATGTTATATTTATCCGCAACAAGCAGAATTGTTGCACATATCAGACTGTTGATTGCTCAAGGTGTGTTGTTGTTCCTTATTTGCTGTTGCGGTATGGAACACATGGATAAATTCAACTTTGCGTTTTTGACGGTTGAAACACTTGTTGTCAAAGCTATTGTTATACCTTGGTTTTTGTACAGAGTGTTGAAAAAAACTCATTCTAACCGTGATGTTGCTGCAAATATTCCGCATTTTTACTGTCTTGTAATTTCAAGTGTGATTTTACTTGCAGGATTTTTAGCTTCGGAATATTTTGTTTCTTCGTTAAAATTGATTTCACCGATGTTTTTCGGAGTTTCAGTTGCAACGATTATTATAAGTTTGTGGTTAATTACGATTAAACACAAAATTATTTCAAACGTAATTGAATTTATTACAATGGAAAACGGTATATTTTTGTTGTCGCTTTCTGTTGCAAAAGAGATGCCTATATTGGTAAATATGGGTGTTTTGCTTGACGTATTTATTGCCGTTTATATTCTCGGATTGTTCGTCAATGTTATTAACAAGGAATTTAATGACCTTGAAGTTTCTAATTTATCAGATTTAAAGGATTATGAAAACAATGATTAGTACACTTTTAATATTTCCGATAATTGCATGTATATTATCACTTTTGATTAAGAACAGAAAATTTAATACATTTCTTGTTACTTTGTATGCGGTTGTACATTTTGTAATTACCGTATTGTTTACGCTCGGGTTTGGAGATAAGACTATACCGTATTTTACTGTAGATAATACAAATTTGATATTTTTGATAGTGTTGTCTTTGGTATTTTTAATGGTTGCAATTTACAACACGGGTTATGTCAAAAATATTGACTTTCCCGATAAAAAAATCAGTCATTATTCGTTTATGATTTTGATTTTTGTACTTTCAATGACCGGAACTATATTGAGTACTGATTTAGGTTTGGCGTGGGTTTTGGTTGAGGCAACTACCTTATCAAGTGCATATTTGATTTATTTCAACAAGACTAAACATTCTATTGAAGCGGCTTGGAAATATGTATTTATTTGTTCAATCGGGATTGCGTTGGCATTTGTCGGAATTATCCTTTTGAACATTTCAACGGGTGCGGTAAACTCTTTGAGCTTTGCTGAACTTTACAGCCACGCATCACAATTTGATTTGAATTGGCTCAAAATTGCATTTGTATTTATGCTTTTTGGGTTTGGAGCAAAAATGGGCTTGGCTCCTATTCATTTTTGGCTACCTGATGCTCATTCAGAAGCTCCGTCACCAATTTCGGCTTTACTTTCAGCTTGTTTGTTAAATTCAGCATTTCTTGTAATTGTAAGAGTATTTAAAATATTAGACATTGCGGGATGTGCCGATTATGCAAGGTTAATGCTTTTGGTAATGGGCTTTTTGTCATTGTTTGTGACAGCGGTATTTGTTTATCATATAAAAAATTACAAAAGAATGCTTGCATATTCCTCTATTGAAAATATGGGAATTCTTGCGATTGGAACTGCACTTGGTGGAGTTGCTCTTTATGCGGTAATCCTTCATTTGATAGGTCACTCGCTTGCAAAAGCATCATTTTTCTTGACATCAGGCAATGTTTTGGAACTTTACGGCACAAAAAGAATTAAGTCCGTAAACGGGCTTATAAAAGCTGACGGAAAAACCGGCTGGTTGTGGATTAGTTCATTCCTTGCAATTTGTGCATTTCCGACATCAATGCTATTTATCAGTGAGTTTTTAATGATTAAACAAATGGTTGTTGAACATAGATTTGTACTTTGTGCTTTGTTTGTATTACTTTTGACAATTATTCTTTACGGATTGGGCAAAGTCGTCGTAAAAACTTCGTTTGGCAATGTTAGTGATGACAAGGCAAAAGTGATTGAGGAAAACAGACACAAAGTAAATGTTTGTATGTACATTCCGCAGTTTGTAATGCTTGTGTTGGTATTTGTGTTGGGTGTGTACATTCCGCCGTTTTTGAATAACATAATAAAATTGGCGATGGCTGGATTTTAATTTGTCAAAGAGGACCGAGAAATGATTAAAATAACTAATAATTCAAAAATAAATATTTCAGATATTCCCGTTTTGAAAATCGGGGAACTGCGAGATGAAATTATAAAAGAAAACAAACGCCCTGTTGCATTTTTTGGAAAAGATTGTGGTGAGGGCAGAGTAAGATTGTTCGTTGTGTTGGAGGATGCGCCGGAACTTCTTGTTTCGTCTGCAATATTTGAAAGTGACGAAAAATCTTATGAGTGCATAACAAATGCAATTCCTGCTTTTCACATTTATGAAAGAGAATTTTATGAACAGTTTGGAATAGAACCGCTTAATCACCCTTGGTTGAAGCCTGTTCGAAAAAATCAGGATGATTATAAATTCTTTGAAATGACAGGTGACGAAGTTCACCAAGTTGCGGTGGGGCCAATTCATGCAGGTGTAATTGAACCTGGTCATTTTAGATTTATGTGTAACGGAGAAACTGTTTACCACCTCGAAATTATGCTTGGTTATCAGCATAGAGGTGTTGAGGATTTGATGATTAAATCTCCGTCAAATCAACTTGCCGAATCAATTTGCGGTGATAGTGTAATCGCTTATAATACAGCTTATTCGCAGATTATGGAAACTTTAAGAAATATTCAGATTTCTGACAAGGCTCAATTGATTAGAAAAGCTTGCTTAGAGATGGAGAGAGCTGCAATTCATATTGGCGATTTGGGTGCAATCGCAGGTGACATCGCGTATCTTATGGGAGCATCTGTGTTTGGTGCTATCAGAACGCTTGTGATTAACACTATGCTTGAATTTTGCGGAAGTCGTTTTGGACGCGGTATGGTTACTGTCGGCGGTGTAAACTATGATATTTCTCAAGAAAAGATTGAAAAAGCTTTAAAAACTTTTGCAAAAGTTGAAAAAGATGTTGAACGTATGACAAATACAATGCTTAAAAACTCGACAGTTATGTCAAGATTGGAAAAAACAGGTACAGTTAGCACAGAACGTGCGTTGGAAGCAGGTTTAGTCGGTATGGCAGGACGTGCTTGCGGAGTTGATGTTGATTCTCGATTTGATTTTCCTGATAAATGGAATGAGGAATTAGGTATTCACAAAAAAGCGTTTAAAGCTACAAATGATGTAAATGCCAGATTTAAATTGAGATACAAAGAAATTTTGCAGTCGTTCTCTATTATAAGAAAATGTTTTGCAAAACTTACACAAATCAATAATGAACCAATTTTGGTACAAGGCGGAGAAATGGCAAAAGATGCTTTTGCAATTTCTATTGTAGAAGGCTGGAGGGGCGAAGTCGTTCATATCGCATTGACTGACAACAACGGAAATTTGAGCAGATACAAAATTAAAGATCCGTCATTCAATAATTGGTACGGTTTAGCTTTAGCTGTTAGAAACAACGGAGTTTCTGACTTCCCGTTGTGCAACAAGAGCCACAATTTATCATATTGTGGAAATGATTTATAAGGAATAATAACTATGTTTGATACATTAAAATCAAGAATTTTTCAAGGAAATCAGTTTATAAAAGATATTCAAAACGCTCCTATGAGAGAGCAATTTAGAGGTTTTCCCGTATTAAAAGAGGGACTCAATTGTGATGAAAGCGTTTGTCCGACAGGTGCATTGAAATCAAATTCTATTGATATGGGCAAATGTACATTCTGTGGCGCTTGCCAATCTCAAGGTGTTGAGTTTACTAACGGTTATAAATTAACATCAACTGATAGAAAAAAATTAATCGTTACACCTCAATCAAATTATGAGGATTATGTAAAATCAGCAGTTGAAGTTAAAAAAGAAATCGTTAAA
>CAYPDZ010000063.1:0-8776 GCA_964409575.1 uncultured Muribaculaceae bacterium
TGTCGAGCAAAGCTTTTTGCAAATCTTCCATTTCTTTTTTAGCAAAATCACAAAGGACTTTAAGAGATTTTTCGCTTTGCTCAAAATGACAAAAATCTGTCATACTGAGGGATGTATCCCGAAGTATCTCATCTTTGTTTTCAATAAACTTTTTCGCAACCGGTATCAAATAATCTCCGGGGTAGAAATTCTTTCTCTCAACTTCGTCAGTCGGAAAATCTACATTTTCGCCGAGTTCTTGGCGAATTCTTATTGCAAGAGAATTTCCAAGTTTTTGAATTTGTGAACCGGCATCGTTGATGTAGAATTCTTGATAAACCTCGTGTCCGTAGAATTTCAAGAGGTTTGCCAACACAGAACCCATAGAAGCCCATCTGCCATGACCGATATGAAAAGGTCCTGTAGGGTTTGCGGAGATGTATTCAAGCAAAATCTTTTCACATTTGACGTTTTCAGGTTTTCCAAAGTCTTTTGTCTTTTTAAAAATTTCTTCCACGAGGTTGGATAAAAGTTTGTGACCTGCTTTAAAATTAATAAATCCGCCAATAACCGAGTATTCGTTATCATCTTTGTCAACAAATTCTACAATGGCGTTTGCGATTTGAGGCGGTGCAATTTTTGCAAACCTTGCAAGTGAAGAAATATTCACGGCATAATCGCCAAAATCAGCATTTTTGGGGCGTTCAACGACGAGTGAGCCTTTTGTATATTCAGTCATTGCGCCTAATTTATTATCTTTAATCGCGTTTTCTATCGCAGTTTCAATTTTGTTTATAAAATAATCTTTAATCATCATTACTCTCCTGTAGGATTATTTTAACACAAAAAAAATTAGATTTAAGTGAATAAGTGAATAAGTCCGTTTCACGAGCGAAGTTCACCAACAAATTGCACTCTACAACCCTCACTAAACCACAATCTCCTGTTCATTTTTATAGGTCACGTAGCCCAAATTGGCTTTGGGTGGCTTTTTGAGGTATTTCCGTTTTGTGTAAATCACGCCGACTTTTGACGACAAACTCCCCTTTGAATACTGTTTAGCAAGCTGTGCACACTTCAAAATTAACTTGTCAGAAGGGTTTTCGCACTTTAACAAAACATGTGAGCCCGCACAATCTTTTGTATGAAACCAATAATCCTCATCTCGCGAAATTTTTGAAACAATCAAATCATTTTGCCTGTTGTTTTTGCCTACATAAACCTTAAAACCATCAATTTCAATCGGCTCAAACATGGATTTTGTAACCGATTTTTGTACAATCTCAGGTTCAATTTCTGATTTAATCTCCAAAAGTTCATCAATATTTGATGCCAACTCTAACGAGTACAAAATTTGTTCGTAATATTCGATATTTTCCCGCAGAGTCTTTGAAAGTTCCAAAATCTTTTCAGAAGCGGTTTTGCCTTTATTATAAAGCTTATAAAACCTATTGGCGTTATCTTTCAAGGTTTTTGTTTCATCAAGTTCAATTGTTATTTCTTTATCATTTTCATAATCAAATAAAGTCACAGATTTTGAATAATCTTTGCAATTATAAAGATTTGCCATGATTAAATCGCCGTAAAGACGGTATTTGACGTAATTTTTGTCTTTGCCGGCTTGCATTTTTTTTAATGATGTTTCGTCTTTTTTAAGTTTGCGGTTAATTATTTGGATGCAGGATGATTTTATTTTTTTAATTTTATCCTCATAAATAATTTGCGCATAATAATCGTCAATATGTTCGACGCTTTCGCCGTTGTACCAAGCTTTTGGACAACCGAGAGGATAAACGTAAGGCAAACCGCCTGCCATCTCACGTTCTCGGCTTTTTTCGGCACCGACGTTGTGCGCACAGCCAAGAATTATATTTGTGTCGTAATTATACAAAATCACGTTGGAATACTTGCCCATCAATTCAATCGTCAGACATAGATAAATTTTTTCAGACAACTCATTATAAGTTTCTATATAAAACTCCAAAATTCTTTCATATTGCGGTTGATTTATGTGTGCAATAACAGCATTTTCAAGATATTTTCTCAAGAGCATGCAAAACATTGGCGGTTTTTGCGGAATTTCTATCAGGCGCTTTGCTTCATTTTCTTTGCTCATAAAACAAACGTGATAATATTGCGGATTGATATTTATGTAAAGTTTTCGGGTTTCACCGTTATTTCGGATTGCAAAAATGAAGTCACGTCTTGTGGGTTGCTGAATTTTTTGAATTCTCGCACCTGTCAAAAAGTCGCGATTTTTTTCTACCCAATTTTTAAGCATTGAACTGTTGAAATTTATCATAAGAACATTTTACAACAAAATTGACCGACATGAAAAATCATGCTATAATTGAGCCAAAAGGAGAGTTTTATATGACAATGTGGGAAATTTTTGCGGTTGTAGGATTAATTTGTTTAATTCTTGAAATGGTTTTGCCGTCAATGTTTTTCTTAAATCTTGCATTTGCAGGGTTTGTTACAGCGGTTGTTTCGCTATTTATAACCGGTTGGACAACTCTGACTATCGTATATGTTGTTTTGTCATTGTTGTTTATTCTGTTATTGCGCCCGATTTTGCTAAAAAATCGCGAATGCAAACTGCAAGAAACAGGCATGGAAAACAAATACATCGGCAAAATTGTAAAAGTTATCGAACCTGTTAACAAATTTAACGGTGCAATCACGATTTATGACGAAAGATGGGAAGCTCGCACCCAAAACGATGACGAAATTCCTGTCGGAACAGAAGTAAAAATCGTCGGTTATGACAGTTTAATATTGACTGTAGAAAGAATATAAAAATGTCCGACCAGAGTCGGCAGAAAGGATAAAAGAATGGATATTTTATTGTTAATTTTATTGGTTGGACTTTTGGTCTATGTTTTTAAAGGCATAATCATAGTTCAACAGCAGCAAGAAGTTATTATAGAGAGAATGGGACGTTACGAAAAGACATTGAGAGCGGGTCCTAATTTTATTTTTCCGATTTTGGAAGCTCCTCGCGGTATCTTGAAAAAA
Source organism: uncultured Muribaculaceae bacterium (assembly GCA_964409575.1). GTDB lineage: Bacteria > Cyanobacteriota > Vampirovibrionia > Gastranaerophilales > Gastranaerophilaceae > Stercorousia. Next base: position 2,998 of record CAYPDZ010000063.1, read on the forward strand.
ATCTCTCAAAAGAATTTTGACGGTACCGGATATTATTACCTCAAAGCGGTTGACAGAATTGATTTGCGTGAACAAATGTACGATTTTCCGCGCCAGAACGTAATCACAAAAGATAACGTTTCGATTACAATCAATGCGTTGATTTATTTTCAAATTGTCGACTCAAAAAGTGCAGTTTACGAGATTGAAAACTTGCCGGAAGCTATTGAAAAATTGACTCAAACCACATTGAGAAATTTGGTTGGTCAAATGGATTTGCAAGAAACATTGACTTCTCGTGGAAAAATTAACGACGAATTGAGAACAACACTTGACGAAGCAACAAACAAATGGGGTGTAAAAGTTAACCGTGTTGAAATCCAAGATATTTTTCCGCCTGCTGACATCCAAGCTTCAATGGACAAGCTGATGAAAGCAGACCGTGAAAAGAAAGCTACGATTACAGAAGCAGAAGGCTTGAAAGAAGCCGCTATCAGAAAAGCTGAGGGTGAAAAAGAAGCCGCAATTCGCTCGGCAGAGGGTGCAAAACAGGCAGAAATTTTGCGTGCAGAAGGTATTGCACAAGCTCGTGTAATTGAAGCTGATGCGGAAAAAGAGGCTATTCAAAGAATTATCAACGCGTTGGCTGACAAAGGACAGCCTGACAAATACTTGATTGCGATGAAATATCTTGAAACAATGACAGCAATCACAAGCGGAGAAAATAATAAAGTAGTTTACATGCCTTACGAAGCGACAGGAATTTTGTCATCAGTCGACGGCATTAAACAGATGTTTGATAAGAAATAGGGTTTTTACCCTATTTCTTTTTTGGGAAAAAATATGGAAAAGATTTTGAAGAAACCGGAATTCGTATTTATTATATATGCACTTATTTTTGGCTTTATTTTACTATTTAATGTATTACCAATATGGTCTGTTTTAGATGGAGGAGAACATTTTCAAAGAGCAGTAGAAGTTTCAAAGGGTATTCTGTTTGCAACGAATAAAGAAAGTTGGGTTGCGGGTTATTCTCCGGTACTATATGCATTTTCTGCTTTAGGTTTAAAGTTATTTAAGTCTTTTTATGCGGGTAGAATTTTTAATTTTTTAGTTTGGACAATACTCATTGCCTCAGCCATAAGAATTACACCGGTATTTAAATGGTTATTTGTATTCACAGCATTAATGCCGGCATCATTATTTTTGGGGGTGACATACTCTGCAGATTCTTTCAGTAATGCTTTTTCTTTTCTGTTTTTTGCATATATGTTTAGGCTGATTTATGGTGAAAAAGATATTTCATACAGAAAAGACGGAACAATTTTAACTTTTTTGACAGCAGTTGGAGCATTTTGCAAAGGTGCTTTATCGCCACTCTTTTTGCTTCCTCTTGTTAATACAAAAAAGCATAAATATATAGTTTTAACAGTGCTAACTTTTCTTGGAGTTTCACTTTTATGTTTATGGTCATCACTTAATCATGGAGCAATTCCTGATACCGTAAATCCTGCAATGAACAAATCTTTCATATTACATAACCCTATTTCCTACTTGTTTATTTTATTCAAAACAATAATAACCTCTATCTACGGATGGGCATACGGATGTATAGGATTTATGGGCTGGATTGCTGTGGATAAAAGTTTAGTAATACTTTCTTTGATAATGTATGCTGCGGCATTAATTTTTATTCCGGCAGAAGTTGAAATAAAACCTGTACAAAGATTGTGGGCATTTGTTATTTTACTTTTATACACAATTATGACTTGTACTTTACTGTTTTTCATTTATACCCCATACGGTTCAAATGAAATCTACGGAGTTCAACCTAGGTACTTTATTCAGGTAATACCACTATTATTCGTTATTTTAAATGCGGTTAAAGTGCCTCCCCGATTTACGAACTCATTTATTAAAACAATGCTTATTTTCTTATTTATGTTACTTAGTTATAGTTGTTATATTGCTATATAATTTAACAATATTATTTATTTTTTTCTATGTTTTTGATAAGATTGTGGTAACTCCATATAAAAATAAGAAAAGGAAGATAGAATGATTAAAACAAGACTTAAAGACCACAATTGCGGAGAACTTAATCTTAGCAATTTGAATGAGGAAGTAACGTTATCCGGATGGGCTTCTACTATCCGTGATTTAGGCGGTATTTTATTTGTAGAATTGAGGGACAGAACAGGGTTTTTCCAACTCGTAGCTAACCCGCAAATTAACCCCGAAGTGCACAAAATTTTTGAAAAAGTTAAATCCGAATACGTAATTACGGTTAAAGGTAAAGTTTCAAAAAGACCTGAAGAAACTTATAATGAAAAATATCCGACAGGTCAGGTTGAAATGTATCCGACATCGGTTGAAATCCTTTCAGAAGCTAAAACTTTGCCGTTCGTTTTGGATGACGAAAACGTTTCGGAAGATGTACGCTTGAAGTACAGATACTTGGACATAAGACGCGAAAGCATGTTGCACAACTTGACTTTGCGTCATAAAATTTGTCAGGCTGCAAGAAATTACTTGAATAATCAAGACTTTTTGGAAGTTGAAACTCCGATTTTGATTAAAACAACTCCGGAAGGTGCAAGAGATTACCTCGTACCATCACGTGTTCAGGAAGGTAAATTCTACGCATTGCCTCAATCTCCGCAAATTTTCAAACAACTGTTGATGGTTGGTGGCATTGAAAGATATTACCAAATTGCAAAATGCTTCCGCGATGAGGACTTGCGTGCTGACAGACAACCCGAATTTACTCAAATTGACCTTGAGATGTCATTTGTAGAACAACAAGATGTAATCAATACTGTTGAAGGCTTAATTGTAGATACATTCAAGGCAGCAGGCGTTGAAGTTCAGACCCCGTTTATCCAAATGCCTTGGCAAGAAGCTATGGACAGATTTGGTTCTGACAAGCCCGATACACGTTTTGGCTTGGAATTGTTTGATATCGGCGATATCATTTTGCAATCGGAATTCCAAATTGTTAAAAACACGCTTGAAAACGGCGGTATCGTACGCGGTATAAGAATTCCGGGCGGAGCAAAATTTTCAAGAAAAGATATTGATGATATTACAAAACTTGCAGTTTCATTCGGTGCAAAAGCTCTTGCAAATATTATTTATAACGAAGACGGCACCGCAAAATCGCCAGTTTTGAAATTTGTTACAGAAGCACAAGCAAAACAAATTCAAGAACGCGCTCAAGCTCAAAGCGGCGACATTATTTTCTTTGTTGCCGATAAGCCAAAACTTGTTTATGACATCATGGGCAGATTAAGACTTTATTTTGGTAAACGTCTTGATTTGATTGACGAAAGCAAACACAATTTGTTATGGGTAGTAGACTTCCCAATGTTTGAATGGAGTGATGAGGAAGGCAGATTTATGGCAATGCACCACCCGTTCACTTCCCCCTGTATCGAGGATTTAGACAAGCTCAAAAGCGGTGATTTGGGCAATGTAAAGTCTATCGCTTATGATATCGTTTATAACGGAACTGAACTTGGCGGCGGCTCTGTTAGAATTCACTCATCAGAAGTTCAATCCGCAATCTTTAAAGCTTTGGGCTTGACAGAGGATGAAGCGAAAGAAAAATTCGGATTTATGGTTAACGCATTGCAATACGGAACTCCACCGCATGCAGGGCTTGCGATTGGTCTTGACAGACTTGTTGCATTGCTTTGCAGAACTGAAAGCATCAGAGACGTTATTGCGTTCCCGAAAAACTCTGGTGCAAAAGACCTTATGAGTGATGCTCCGGGTGAAGCTTCATTACAACAGTTGCGAGAACTTCATTTGAAAAGCACGGTACATAAATAAAAGAGTTTACCCTCGCCCCTTGCCGGGAGAGGGTAAATTTTCTTGGTGAACATTGTGAACCTAGAAAATTGGGTGAGGGGTAGAAAAAAGACCAATTGGTCTTTTTTTTATTTACATGCTTTTCCTTTTGTCACAACCTCATTAAACTTTTGGATAATATTTGCACAGAATTCACTTCTATAATGAGCATACTCATAAGGGAAAGAAAGATTTACAAAATGTCCTCTATCAAAAGTTGCGACTCCTGTAACTTCCGCTCCATCCTTCATTTTTGATGAGATTTGTATCATATCGGAGTCTAAGCCCTCACGGCATGCGCTCTTATAAAGCCTGTTCATAAGCTGTCCGATAGTTCTTACGCCACGCTTTGGGTTGTTTCCTTGAAAACTTACTTGTTGTACTTGCATCAATTTTTCCTTTTTTCATACTAAAACTCAGAAACTATTTTTTTGCTATAATTTTTATCAGACTTATGAAAATATTTACCGAACTTAATAAAAATCCAAATTTGTCACTTGCACTCGGTTTTTTTGACGGAGTTCATCTTGGGCATCAAGCGGTAATAAAAAGCGCGGTAGATTTTGCCAAACACAACGGCAATAAATCTGCGGTTATAACTTTCAAAGACCACCCTTGCTGTTATTTTTGGGGAGTTTGTCCAAAATATATTCTCACACGCAAACAACGCGAGCAAAGAATTGAAAAACTCGGAGTTGATTACCTCTATGAGCTTGATTTTGAAAGTCTTGCCGGCTTGACAGCACAAGATTATTTGAAAGATGTATTGATAAATCATTTTACTCCGCTTTCGATTTCTACAGGCTGGAACCATAATTTTGGGTGCAAAAAGTCAGGGGATGTAAAGTTTTTGCAAGACAACTCAAAAAAATACGGCTACGAATATTTTGAACTTACTCCGCAAAAGCTCGACAATGAAATTATAAGCAGTACGGCAATCAGACAACTTTTAGCGAGCGGAAAAATCGAGAAAGCCAACCGCATGCTTGGCTCTGAATTCTCAATTAGCGGGAAAATTATAAAAGGCAATCAAGTAGGCAGAACAATCGGGTTTAAAACAGCAAATATTGTTTATCCGCCGGAATTGATTGAGTTGCCGTACGGAGTTTACGCTGTTGACACAAACTACGGTAGAGCCGTCGCAAACTTTGGAATACGTCCGACGGTTGATGGTTCTTATGCGATTTTAGAGGTGCATATTTTGAATTTTGACAGAGATATTTACGGAGAGGAAATATCGGTAAATTTTAACAAAATGCTGCGCACAGAAAAGAAATTTTCATCTCTCGAGGAGCTCAAAAAGCAAATTAGGGTTGATGTAGTGAAAAGTGCCGAAAATAGGGCAATAAGTGAATAAGTTCGTTACGTGAGAGGGAGTGAAGCAAGCCAGCTTTTTTAGAAGGCACTAGGGCACTAAGATACTAAGGCACTAAGGTCTTTTCGTCATTGCGAACATTACCTCCCTTGTAAAGGGAGGGGAACCGCGTAGCGGTGGTGGGATTATTTGCGAAGCAATCCAGCTTTTTTAGAGGCACTAGGGCACTAAGATACTGGGGCACTAAGGGCGTTTCGTCATTGCGGACAAGCGTAGCGCGATCCGCAATCGCAGAGTCGTTACCCCTCACCCTTACCCTCTCCCGCAAGGGGCGAGGGAATACTTCATTCCCGTCATTGCGAACATTACCTCCCTTGTAAAGGGAGGGGAACCGCGTAGCGGTGGTGGGATTACTTGTGAAGCAAGCTTTTTAAAAGTGATGAATGAAGCATGAGAGATGGCAATTTACATGAAATTAGCTTGTCTTCCTGACCTTCGGTTATCCGGTTTGCGACAGCAAACCGTAACCAGCCAGCCTTTTTCAATGTATAATTAAACTATGGACAAATTGGACGAAACTTTAAACATATCCGATAATGTTAATATGGCTCAAAAACATATTATTGCGCTTGT
>CAYPDZ010000064.1:0-5886 GCA_964409575.1 uncultured Muribaculaceae bacterium
TTCAACAATTTATTTAAAATGTTGAATACATGGTGTAAAAGATGTTCAAAACAGCAAGAGATAGAAAACACGTTATATACGACATTTGTGGAATTAAGATAAAACTAAAATTAAAATTAGACAAAGAATTATATGAAAAATTTACAAAGCACAGCATTGCACCAAAAACAGTTTTGATAATTGAAATTAACGACTGTCATTTTGAAACAATTCCGGGTTATTGCAAATATCTGGTGGATTTAGGATACAATGTTGATGTTTTGACCAGACACAACGCAAATAAAATTTTTTCAAACTTTAAGCTTAAAAATGTACAAATTTTTGAATGTAATGAAAAAACTTTCAACGAAATTTACAAAAAATATGATTTTTCAAAATATGAAAGGATAATTTATAATTCACAAAAAATATTTTGTGGAAATTCAACTAAAGATGTTCGGAATTATCACAAAAAACTCCCAAACGGATATAAGAAAAATATCTATATTCAACATAATATTGAAAGGCTAAGTTGGTACCCTGAAGATTTGCAAATAATACTTGCAAATCCAGCAAAAAATCAAGAATTAGACAATATCGCAGTCAATCCAAATTATTTTGGTTACACTGCTGAAAAGAACACTAATAGCGACATTGTAAAATTTATATCTGTCGGCAGATTATCCGCCAGACTAAAAGATTTCACCTCATTAATTTCTACAGTAGAAACTTTACATAAAACCGGCAGAAAAAATTTTAAAATAACCATTATTGGTAACGGCGAATTTGAGAATTTATCCGACGAAATAAAACCATATTTTGAAATAATGGGTAAAGTAGATTTTTCGGTATTATTTCAAAAATTAAATGAAGCTGATTTTATTTTAACAATGCTCAATTCGCAAAAAGAAGAACACAAAAGATATTTGACAAACGGGGTTAGTGGGATTTTTCAATTAATATACGGTTTCTTAAAACCATGTATTGTTGAAAAAACTTTTGCTGATTCTTATGGTTTTAACGACGATAACAGTATTATTTACACAAATAACTATGAAAGTTTTGTTGAAAAAATGATAGAAGCTTTAGATATGAGCAAAGAGAATTACGAAACTCTGCAAAAAAATCTAAAATTAACTGTTGATAAAATAAATGAAAAATCACTTGATAATTTTAGGAGCATATTAAATGAGTAAAATTCCTGTTGTATTTACATTTAATGATGATTATGCATTACCAGCAAGTATCGCAATAAAAAGTTTATTGGATTATAAAAATCCTGATACAGAATACGAAATCATTGTATTACACGGTGGATTAAAAGAACAAACTAAACAGAAATTTAAATCCATTTGTAAAGTTAAATGGCTTAAAATCAAACTTGATGAAATCTTTGATGCCCCCCCCCCCGACAGGCTGGAGCGGTATTGAAGCTTATTACAGATTATTTATGGCAAAAATGTTGCCCGAATATGATAAGGTAATTTATTCAGATGTTGATGTATTGTTTCGCGGGGATTTATCTGAAGTTTTTAATAAAAATTTAAGTAATTATGATTGGGCAGGTATTATAGCCGAAAGACAAGATGAAAAAAATGGAATTCATTCACATTTTGACGAAAATAAAAAAGACTATATTTATATGAACGGATTTATGATTGCGAATTTGGAAGTTTGGAGAAATAAAAATCTTTTAGACCGTTTTATTAAAATAATTTCAGAATACGGAACAAGACTTAGAATGTATGAATTAGATGTTTTAAATTTGAGTGCTGATAATATTACAGATGTTCCTTTTAATTATTGTGTTTTAGAAAATATATATGATAATAACGATATTACAAAGGCAAAAGAATATCCTTGGTTATGTAATGCATACGGCAAAGACAAATTATTAGAAGCAAAAAATAATCCGATTATAATACATTATGCAGGAAAAAATCCCAAAATTTGGCTTAGAAACCCAAAAGAAATACCTGAGTATTATTTAGAATGTATTAAAAAATCACCTTTTTATAATAAAGACTATTATTATCCGTCTTTAAAAACATTAATTAAAATATTTTTTATATGGTCTACAATTAAAATTTGTCCAATAAAAAAAATTAGACAAATTTTAAAGCAAAAAAGAAATAAAATTTCTTGTAAAATATTTTATTAAATTTAAATTTTACCAGTCAGATGAAACTTCATCTTCTTCATCTTGGAGTGAGGATAAGTCTTTGTGTCCGATGCCGTCAAAGTCTTCCGGCAGTAAATCTTCATCCGGCCATACGGTGTCTTCGTCATATCTTGATGAATTTAGGTTGACAGAAGCTGTCAAATCAGAATTTGACAAATCAGTTTCTGACAAAATACAACCTGCCATATCGCAATCAGAAAAATTACAATAAGTCATTTGCGCATAACTGCAATCAGCGCCGGTCAAAAGTGCATCAGTAAAATCGCATTCCAAAACACCGGCTCTTGTGAAATCAACTGACGTCAAATCTGTGTTTGAAAAATCAACAAAAGAAAGACTGCAATCGGCAAAAGAACTTGAATTTAAATCAGCGTCGGAAAAATCAATTTCTGAAAGATTGATGCCTGAGAAATCGACTTCGGACAAATCAACTTCTTCCTGTTCAACTTTCCATTCATTAAATTTTTCGGGATGTTTTTTTAACAATTCTACTAATTCTTCTTTTGTATAATCTATCATCTAGTTTTCTCCTTAAATCTGTTTTGCAAGCAATACTGCCTGAGTTCTGTTTGTTACTTTCAGCTTCTTAAAGATGCTGTTTAAATGAGTTTTTACCGTAACTTCTCTTACATACATTTTGTCAGCTATTTCTTTGTTTGAAAGTCCTTGTGACACAAATTCCAAAACCTCTTTTTCTTTGGCGGTCAAAGGGGTCAAAGAATTATTCTTTTTACATACGGGCTCTGTTTGACGCGCAGAACGTCTGAGAACAGCTTCCATTCTTGCGAGTAAATTAGGTAAGATAAATGGTTTTACGATATAATCGTCGGCTCCGTTTTTCAATCCCGAAACCATTTTTTGGTCTTCGTTTACTGCCGTAAGCATTATTACAGGTAAATGCTCGGTATTTTTGCTTGAACGAATTGCTTTTAATGTTTGCCACCCGTCCATATTAGGCATCATAACATCAAGAAGCACAATGTCAAATACTTTTTCTTTTTCCAACATTTTTAATGCCTGAATTCCGTCGCAAGCCGTCTCTACTTCGTAGCCGTAAAACGGTAGAGCATCTTTAAGATATTTGGAATTATCATCAACTAATAGTACGTTTGTCATATTTCTAAACTATCTTATTCTTTAATGCTTTTAAAGCTGCTTGAAGTCTGTCATCAACTTCAAGTTTTTGTAAAATGTTTGCGACATGTGCTTTTGTCGTATTAATACTTATGACAAGAATTTGAGCGATTTCCATATTGCTGTACCCTTCTGTCATAAGTTTCAAAATCTGAGCTTCGCGAGCCGTCAAATCGTAATCTTTACTTCTGTTTTCAGTTTCAAGAGAAGATGAATTTGCACCGGCTTTCAGGACAATATGTGCAATACTCGGATCAAACCAAGCCGCACCGTCTGCAACAGATTGTACAACCTGAATTAATCTTTTTGGATTTATTTCTTTTGAACAATAAGCATTTGCGCCGGCTTTCAAACTGTTCAAAACTTCTTTTTCGTCATTATGTGATGTCAAAATTACAACTTTAACATCTTTATTCAAATTTTTGATATGGCGGGTTGCTTCAATACCGTTCATATTTGGCAAACCCAAATCCATTATAATAACGTCAATTTTAGTACTGTTAAATATTTTGATTGCATTTTCGGCAGAATCAGCTTCATAAATATTTTCAACATAATCCACTCCCTCAAAAGTCGTTTTGAGTCCAAATCTTGTTAATTCGTGATCTTCTACAATCAAAATGTTTTGTTTCATATTTTCAGTTCCTCTTTTGCCGGCTGATAATCAGGGTTTAAATTTAATGATTTTTGGAAATAATAAACACTGTCCTGACCTTGTTTTTTAGCAAGCAGTCCTTGATAATAATAATATCTAAAATCATTTTCGTCAATATAGTTTGCAATTGCAAGATAATTTTTTGCATCTTTAAAATTTTGTTGCTCAATTGCGCATCTGCCCAAATCAATCCAAGCATCTTTAAACATAATGTTTATCGCCAGTGCCTTTTTTAGATATGCAACTTCTTTTGACTTGTCGCTCAATGCAATTTTGTAATAAGCAATGTAACAGTTGTTATAAGTTTTTAAAAGTCGTTCATAGATATCAAACGCCTTTTTTTCTTTGCCCAATTGTTCATAAGTTTGTGCAATTTTTATCGAACTTTCAAAAGACGATTTGTCGTTATTTGCGGCATGCTTATAATATTTTAATGCTGTTTTATAATCTCTTACTCTGTAATTTAAATCACCTAGAACCAAAAGTGCCTGCAAATTATTACTGTCAATTTTAAGTGCTTTTTGAGCATTATCTTGCGCTTTTTCAAAATCATTCATTGCAAAATAAACTCTCGCTAAAAGAGCATTGACATCTTTGTTATGTTTTTTCTTTGCTGAAAATGCTCCTTGTAGAGTTCTTACAGATTTTGCAAATTCATTTTCATAATAGTAGTAATATCCGAGATGGTACATTTTTTCGGAATAATTTTTCTTTGATTTGTAAAGAACGAATTGCTCAAGTGAATTAACTTTTCTTGTAAAATCTGTAGAATAAAGCGGTTGTGCTTTTATATAATCAACCATTTTTAAAGCATTTTGCGGTTTTTTACCTTGTGATAAAATTTCTGCTTTTAGTTTTTTATAATTAAGGTTTTGTGCATTGAGTTTTATTGCGTTGTCAATATAAATTTCTGCTTCAATTAAATCATTTGACTTTAAATATCCGAGCGAAGCTATATAATTTGCATAGTCAGAACTTTCAAGCAAAGCAGTATTTTTTACAAGTTCCATAGTAGCTTCACGGCTCTGGTCGTTATACATTATGTTTGAAAAAACTTCACCAAGATAAATCTCGTCATCTTTTTTAAGTTTTTTTGATGGGAAGTAATAAAGTTTCATATCTTCAATGATAAAATTCGACAAATCTTTATCATCAATTTTAGAAACAGCCATATCAGATAGATTAAAGAAACCGATATCTGCCATTCTCAGTGCAAGTTGAACATACCCGTAATCGCTTTCTCCCATTGTTTCAATAAGAACTTTAAAATCCCCGTACGCTGATTTGACGTTACTCTGCATAAACCTGTCAAATGCTATTGCATACTGGTTGTGTAAACTATTGTGTGTCAAAACAGCCTTTTTAACGGGCATGGCTATGGTATTTGGTTGAATTGGCATTGGTGCAAGCGGGTTTGCAGGCGCAATCGCATCAAACCCTTCCGCAAAACAAGGAGATGATAATAATGCAATTATTGAAAGTGTGCAAAAAAGTTTTTTCATTAACCCTCTTTATTTACCATATTCCCTGAATAGTAAAAATTAAACAATTCTACAATATGTTTGTTTTGACTATTTTCTTCCGTTATAAAATCATAAATATTTTTCAAATTAAAGTGACTTAAAATTTCACGGTCTTTATCTTTAAATGAATGGTGATTTTCCGTCAAAAATACTCTTACGATTTTATCAACGGAAATATTTAAAAACGCATCAACGAGTTTACCGTCAAAATGTTTGTCTTTTCCGCTAATCAAGATATCAATAACATTTTGAATAGGCATTTTATCACGGTAGTGGCGTTTTGAAGTAATCGCATCAAATACATCCGCAACCGCAAGAATTCTTCCGCCATACGGGATTTCTTCACCTTTCAAATGTCTGTAGTAACCTGAACCGTCATATTTTTCGTGATGTGAGCAGGCAAATTCCGTAAT
>CAYPDZ010000064.1:5986-8568 GCA_964409575.1 uncultured Muribaculaceae bacterium
CCTTTATTAAATACTCCGCCAAGTTTGTTAAGAACCTGAAAAGCACCGATAATTTCTTGATTGTTATTTTTAATCGGCATGCAAAGAATAGTTTTAGTCACATAACCCGTTTTTTTATCAATATCAGGGTTAAAACGAGGATCACTGTACGCATCTGCAATATTCAAAGGTTCTCCGGTTTGTACAACATATCCCGCAAGTCCTTTGTCTGCCGGAAATCGTATTTCCTGACTATCCATACCGAGTGCAACTTTACTCCAGAGTTCGTTTTTTTCTTTATCAAGCAAAAATACCGTACATCTGTCTGCCTGAATTGCAATTTTAGTTTCTTCGGCGATAACTTTCAAAAGTACATCAATATCCGTTACGGCAGTAATTGAACGTCCGATTTTTACCAACGACACAAGCGGATCACTTTTTATCGGCAAAGTAAAATCCATGCCGTTTTGAATTTGTTTTGCACGTGTCAAAACATAACCCATAATTGAAAGTTCATCACCATGATTCATTGCGATATTTTTTGCATTGTTAAAATGGATAAGCGCAACATCATTATTACCTTCGCCAAAATCAACAGTACCTTGTGCGTATTCATTAACAATTTTTGCAGTATTACTTTTTGTAAATTGAGCCATATATCTTGCATCATTCAAACATTTTAAAGCTTCTGCAATACTATTTTTATCCTGCAAATATTTTGCCATACCAAGCAAACTTAATATCACAGAAACACTGTCATCGGAATTTTCTTTTGTTTGCTCAAACAATTCTACCGCACCATCATAATTTTTATCTTCCAAGAAGGCTAAGCCTTTTTTTATAACTTCCACATCACAAGTAATCATATTCTCTTTTTCCATTAATTTACAACTATATGTTTTTATTGTACAATATTTTTTGTAATAATACAAATAATTTTTTAAAAGGTTATGGGATGAAAAAGATTTCAATATTAATACCTGTCTTTAATGAGGTAAATACTCTTTCTCAAATTCTGAAAAAGGTTGAAAATACTGACTTTTGTGGCTTAGAAAAAGAGATTATTCTCGTTGATGATTGTTCTACAGACGGCACAAGAGATTTATATAAAAATTACAATTATAAAGTTTTTTATCATGATTATAATCAAGGTAAAGGTGCCGCACTTCGCACCGGTTTTAAAGAAGCAACGGGCGATATAATCGTAATTCAAGACGCGGATTTGGAATATGATCCTGTAGATTATGCACCGTTAATTAAACTCATTTTGGACGGCAAAGCAGATGTCTGCTACGGTTCGAGATTGTCCGGCGGAAAACCGTCACGCTCGTTTATGTTCCACCATTTGCTCGGAAATAAATTTTTATCTCTTTTGACAAATATTTTGTATGGTTCAACCTTAACAGATATGGAAACCTGCTATAAAGCCTTTAGGGCAGAATTTTTAAAAGGAATTGAAATTAAATCAAACAAATTTGATTTTGAACCGGAAATTACCGCAAAAGTATTAAAAAGAGGTGCAAGACTTTATGAATTGCCAGTTTCGTACTACGGACGCGAATTTTCGGAAGGGAAAAAAATTACGTGGCGTGATGGAATTCATGCAATAATTGCATTAATAAAATATAGATTTACGGATTAAAATAAGGAGAAAAATATGAAAAAATTTGCATTATTTTTGATGGCACTTATGCTTGCAGCTCCGGCATTTTCGGCAACTTGGAGCGCAGTCGACAGAGTTCCGACTGTAGGAAAACAAATTCTTACCAAAAACAATTTGCCTACGGATACAAAATTTGTTGTAACGGAAACTGCTGTTACAAATAGTACTTCAAACACAAACAATGAAATTTACATCCAAAAAGAAGCTTTGGGCTACACCGGCAATGACAATGAAGTTGCTGCCGTAATTTCTCAAGAAATAGGTACGATAATCAATGCAAACGCTTCAAAGAAAAAGTTTGTATCAAACATCACATCAGCTCTTGCCGGAAGTGTATCAGGTGAAAGCGCACAGAATAACGCACTGATTTTGAACGAGCTTGCAATGAACAATATGTCTGAAAAAGACCAGATGAATGCAGATATAACCGGAACTGACCTTATGATTCAAGCAGGTTACAATCCGCTTGCAATGATTGTTGTATTGGGCAAAATGCCTGGGTCAACAGTTGATACACTCAAAAGCCAACCAAATAACTTTAAACGCTCAATGTATATTTATGATTATTTGACATACAATTATCCGTCAAAAGTCAAAGCCGGTTACAACTGCAAAGAATACAATAACTTTGTTGAATATGTTCAACCAACAGTGAATGAAAGAAACTCAAACGCAAAAAAACTTGCGAAATTCAACAAAGAACAGGCAAAATTAAAAGCAACACGTGCAAAACAAATTTCAAAATATAAAGCAACCGGTGGCTTGAACGGATGGGATGCATCATATACAATCTTAAAAAACCTATCTGAAAGTTCAGAAACAAAATAGATAAAGAGGCGAAGTTCAAAACTTCGCCTTTGTTTTAAATTTGATGAGAAAAATTCTCCTAATAAGATATAATTTTAAACATTGACGAATATTGCCACTAAATGATATAATA
>CAYPDZ010000065.1:0-8522 GCA_964409575.1 uncultured Muribaculaceae bacterium
CACCACAACAGTATTTCAGAACAAAAAATATTTATCTCAATATTTTGTAACAATTCTGTAAGTTACGGCTTTCTTCACAATCCATCCACCGCTACACATCTCCTTTACAAGGAAGGTAATATTCGCAATGACATCTTTTCACTTCACCCATAAACATTATACAAACGTCGGATATATTTCTTCATCTTTATGCTATTGATTTATAAGATTAAAAATTGTATTATTATATACATAATAGGAGAAGATAGAGATGAAGAAAAAGATTTTAGTAGCTATTTTGGCTCTCATAGGTATTATTACAACCATCAAACTTGCAGTAATTTATTATAACGCAAATTTTGACCCGTATTCACTGCCGAGTTTTTGTTCGGTAAATGATTTTATTGATTGCGATAACATAGCAAAAACAACAGAAGCCCAATTTTTGGGAGTTCCTCTCGCTTATTGGGGAATGTTCTTGTATGCATTTATTTTGTTGATGTTATTTGTTGACAAACTCAAAAACTTTAAATATTTAAAATTCTTAGAGGTGCTTAAAAATCCGTTTTCGTATATTGGTGCACTTGGATTGATTTCATTCACAATTTCAATGATTTTACTTTGCGTAAGTTTGTTTGAAATTAAAAAATTATGTATATTGTGCGCATTTACTTATATTCTAAACCTGACAATCGGTTGGATTGCTTCTGAAGGACACTTTATCAGTACGATAAAACAAAGTTTTGCCGATTTTGTTGATGCAATCAAAATCAGAAAATATTTAATTGCGTTTATTGCTGTTATGGCAGTAGCCGTCGGGTTTTTAACTTACACTGCAACTTCTTTTAAATTTGCTCCACAAGTAAAAAGACAAATGCAATTTATCGAATTTACAAAAGCCAAAAAGAATAAATATGCAGTCAAAGGTAATGTACTTGGAAACAAAAACGCTAAGAAAATAATTTACGTTTATTCCGATTACCAATGCCCGATTTGTTATGCACATAATATTATGATGCATAAACTTGCAAAAGATGTTAAAGATATTAAAATCGTTCACAAAAACCTTCCGCTCGATACAGATTGTAACGGATATTTACAATCACCGTTCCATAAAGGCTCTTGTATAGATGCAAAATACGCAATTGCTGCAGAAAAGCAAGGAAAATTTTGGGAAATGAATGACATTCTTTTTCAAAACAAACCTCAAACAGAGGAAGCTATCTTGAAACTTTTGAAAGGGAAAAATTTCGACCTTGAAAAACTTCAAGAAGATGCAAACAGCGTAGAAACTTCAAAACAAATCAAGGCTGACATTGATGAAGCTTACAAAAAAGGTATTAACGGAACTCCGACAACCATGATTAATAATAACGCTTATGTTGGAATTAAGACCTATAAGGAATACATAGAGTGGGCAAAAAAATAGTTATTCATGCCTGTTGTGCAATATGCTCCGGATATCCCATATCTTATTTACAAGATATGGGATATCAAGTTTGCGTATATTTTTATAATCCGAATATTTATCCTGACGCCGAATACCAAAGGCGACTTGAAGCTCAAAAAACGTTGTGCAGGCATTTAAATTGCGAACTTATTGAGGGCGAATATAATCCTGAAAAATATTATGATTTTGTAAAAGGATTTGAAAACGAACCGGAAAAAGGTTTGAGATGCGACAAATGCTTTGAATTAAGATTGAGAAAAACGGCAGAATTTGCCAAATCAATCGGGATTGACAAATTTACAACCTCAATTGTGATAAGCCCACACAAAAATTTTGCGAAATTATCTGCAATAGGTGAACAAATTGCACAAGAAACGGGTATAGAATATTTAGCGATAGATTTTAAAAAGAAGGACGGATTTTTAAAAACAAACAAAATTTCAAAAGAATTGAATTTGTACAGACAAAATTATTGCGGATGCAAATTTGCATTAAGATAAATCATATATTTATACTATGATTTCTTAACAAAATAATTATATACTTGACATAACGGAAAATTTTATTAAAAAATATAAAAAGGAATAAGATATGAGTAAGAAGATTGTTTTATTAATAGCTTTTACATTAATGTTAAATTCGATTAGCGCATACGGTGCAGATAATTCCAAACGCGCTAAACGACTTGAAGGACAAAAGAAAGAACGACAAAAAGAGGAAGCAAAGTCAACTTCTTCTGTATTTGATAAAGAGACAATTTATTATCCGAATGCAAATATGATGAGTGCAACTTCAAAGTATGAAGCCGGAAATTACGTAGGCTGTTTACAAGAATTATTTTCTCTTGTGCAAAATGAGCCTTCAAATGCCGCAGCTTATTATTATATAGCTATGTCATACACACATCTTGATATGCAAGACGAAGCCGTAGAAGCTTATGAAAAAGTCATTTCACTGAATTCAAATTCATACCTTACCGAATTTGCAGAAAAAGGCAGAGATTGCCTGACCGGAGGTCCAAAATGTCAAACTGCCGGAAGTGAGGAAAATCAAGATGCATTGGATAAATTTATCAATGCTCCGTACGGCAATGGATTGTCACCTGAACTTAACAATGAAGTTAAACAAAAAGAATTGAATAACATCAAAGAAACCATCAATAAAAAAGAAGATTTGGAACACAAAGATATTGAAAAAATCAGAGAATTTGATACAAAACATAACAACATTGATAACCAATCTTCCATAGAAGAAACCGAAAAAATTGCGATGGCATCTGATGAAGAAATTCTTCAAGCTGTAAAAACGCTAAAAGATGCTGGGTTGAATATCACCGTACAACAAGACAACCCGTATAATCAGCTTTCTCAATATCAGGATCCGCGTACGGCTGAGATGAGCATGCTTTTGGGAAACAACAGTAATAATAGTAACAATATGATGAACATGCTCCCGATGCTTATGAACAAAGCTCAAAACGGCGAAAACATTGATCCGCGTTTTATGCAGGCTATGATGATGAATTCAATGATGTCTGATTTGGATTTTAACGGTAACAATAACAACAGATATTAATACTTATGGTTTTAGAATACAAAAATGCGAAAGAAAAATTGCTGACTAATCCGGACAAGGATTGTCAGCGATTTTTCGTAAATAAAGGCTATATTTTAGAAAATGCGTATTATTTTTTGATTAACGAAAACCTTGAAGAAGCAAAGAAAAATTTTCAACTTATAAAAGAACAGGATATCAGAGCAAATTGGGCTTTATTTATGATTTCTTTGATAGAAGGGGACGTAAGAGATTACCCGACTTATTTCCAACTCAGAAATTTTCTTGAAATTGATTTGAACATCCTAATCCATTATTTTAAAGGTGAATATGCAGAAAAAATTATACGATACTGCGACTTTATGTACACCATAAACCCCGAAGTTTACAAGTTTATAGGCAGATGCCTTTATAATAACAATTTAGAAGAACAAGCAATGTTTTTCTTGGAAAAAGCAAAAAATTATTTTTGGAATGATCCTGAATTGCATTACCTGCTTGCGTTCATTTATTACAACAAAAAAGATTTTGTCAATGCACGCAAAGCACTCAACAATTGTCTGCAAATTTTACCAAAATATTTTCCGGCTGTCGATATGTTGAGCAAAATTGCTTAAACATCCTGTTTGTGGTATGTTTGTCTTATAAGGAGATAAACATGATTATAATTATGGAACCAAAAGCCCCTGAGGCTCAAGTTCAAAAAGTTATAGAATTTTTAAAATCAAACGGATTTGAAATAAGATTTAATCGTGGCGAAGTGCACACAGTTATTGACGCATTGGGCGACAAAACAACGGTTACCCCCGGAAGAATTGCCGCATTCGACGGTGTAAAAGAGGTTAAAATCATAAGAGAACCTTTTAGGCTTGCTTCACGCGATTTAAAGAGCGAAGATACCGTTATTGAATTTTCAAACGGTGTAAAAATCGGCGGGAATAACAAACCTGTTGCGATGGTTGGACCTTGTTCAATTGAAGAAGATTATGAAGGGCTTTTGAAAGTTGCTTATGCAGCAAAAGAAATGGGATGCCAATTCTTGAGAGGCGGCGCATTTAAACCAAGAACTTCACCTTATGACTTTCAAGGTTATGGCGAAAAAGCTCTGAAATATATGAAAAATGCCGCAAAAGAAACAGGATTATTAACAGTTTCGGAAGTTATGGATGCTTCGGATTTGGATATGATGTGCGACTACATTGATGTTTTACAAATCGGTGCACGAAATGTCCAAAATTTTAAACTTCTTCACGCTGTCGGCAAATGTAATAAACCGGTTATTCTAAAACGTGGACTTGCAAGCACTATCAGAGAATTTTTGCTTGCAGCAGAACATATTATGTATAACGGAAATCCGAATGTAATCTTGTGTGAACGTGGAATTAGGAGTTTTGACAGTGCATTCACACGCAATGTAATGGATATTGCATCAATTCCCGTTATCAAAAAATACTCACATCTTCCGATAATCGTTGACCCAAGCCATGGAACAGGACAAAGATACCTTATCGAACCTATGGCAAAAGCAGGATTGATAGTCGGCGCTGACGGTGTTATGATTGAAGTTCACCATGATCCTGAAAACGCGTTGTCTGACGGAAAACAAAGTTTATCAATCCCAATGTTCAAAGATGTTATGGGAAGAATTAATGAATTAACCGACAGACTTCATTACGAAAAAGAATGTCTGTCTGCCAATGTAGTAAAGGAATTATAAACATGCTAAGAACCGGAATAGTAGGACTTCCAAATGTCGGAAAATCAACTTTATTCAACGCTTTAACAAGTGCAAAAAATGCACAAAGTGCAAATTACCCGTTTTGTACAATAGAACCGAATGTCGGAGTTGTTAACGTGCCTGACGATAGGCTTGATATACTCGCAAAGCTTTGCAAAACCGATGTGATTATACCGACAGCCATTGAGTTTGTAGACATTGCAGGACTTGTTAAAGGTGCAAGTAAAGGTGAAGGACTTGGCAACCAGTTTTTACACAATATTAGAGAAGTTGATGCGATAATTCAGGTCGTAAGATGTTTTGACGATCCAAATACTATTCACGTTGCAGGAAAAGTAAATCCGCTTGATGACATTGAAGTTATTAATACTGAACTTGCACTTGCCGATCTTGCTTCCGTTGAAAAGCAAATCGCAAAAGTTTCAAAAACGGCAAAATCGGGAGATAAAAATGCTGTTCTTTTGCTTTCCGTTTTGGAGAAAATGCAAAAACTTCTTGAAAATGCTACATTTATCAACGTTAAAGAATACTTTAACGAGGACGAAATCCCTGTAGTGAAACAGCTTAACCTTATGTCAACAAAGCCCGTTATCTATGCGGCAAACGTATCTGAGTATGACCTCAAAGACGGAAATGATTACACAAAACAAGTTCAAGAGTACGCTTCAAAACACAATGCCGAAGTTGTTCTGATTTCTGCAAAAATTGAAGAAGAACTTGCAGAACTCGGCGCTGACGAAGCTAAAGAGTATTTATCAGAACTCGGAATTGAGGACAGCGGTATTAACAGAATGATTAAGTCGGTTTACAAACTTCTTAATTTGAGAACATTTATCACTGCCGGCGAAAAAGAAGTTCACGCTTGGACAATTCCTGCCGGAGCCAAAGCTCCACAGGCAGCCGGCGTAATCCATACCGATTTTGAAAAAGGTTTTATCAGAGCAGAAATTACACCGTACGAAGAATTTGTCAAAAACGGCTCATACACAGCTTGCAAAGACAAAGGCGTAACGCGCCTTGAAGGCAAAGACTACGTAGTGCAAGACGGCGATCTGGTTCATTTCAGATTTTCAGTGTAATTTGCGAATGCAACTTTCACTTTACAAACTGCAATGGCTTTTTACATAAAAGCTACGTATTAAAAATCCTATCACCTGCGTCGCCCATCCCGGGAACGATGTAACCTTTTTCGTTCAACCCATCGTCAATCGATGCGGTTATGATTTCTATATCGGGATAGTGCTTGTGAATATTTTCAATCCCTTGCGGTGCGGCAATTATACAAATACATTTTATATTTTCAATAGGAATTCCTTTCTCTGCATAAAGTTTTATCGCTTCAAGCAGAGAATTTCCAGTTGCAAGCATCGGGTCGGTAATATAAATATAAAATTTTTCGGGATTTGGTGCTTCCATAGGCACTTTGTTATAATACCATACAGGCTTTAAAGTTTTTTCATCTCTGTACATTCCGATATGTCGGATACAGGCTTGAGGTAAAATATCAATCGCTTCATCCGTAAAAATCAATCCGGCACGCAAAATCGGAGAAATTATGAGATTTATCTCAGGGTCAACAGTTTTTGCTTTAAATGTTGTCAAGGGTGTTGTTACGTCGCGCTCAACCAGCGGAAGATTTTTTGACGCTTCATATAAAAGGCATCTTGTAATTTTTCTTGTAGCTATCCTAACGCCTTGACTATCAGTATTTTTGTCACGCATCGTACACAAATTTAACAGCACAACAGGATTACTAATCACTCTGACATTTTTCATCTTTCTCTCCTTCTAATCATATCATCAAACATATCCAAGTTACCTTGAATGTCTTCAACACCTTTATTCATTTCATCAATATCAGTTTCATTTGCAAAAAATGACATTCTGTTCATAATAGAACCGATTTTATCAAACATTTCATTCAGCAAACTCAACGAATCATGCAACCTTTTGGGCGACTGAACAGCAATAAGTTTTTTTGAAGCAAGACTCTCTTTTGTCGGAGGATAAACCTCTAAAGACTTTGACCCGCCCATACCGTTGAATTCCACCGTCACAACAGAACCTTTAGGAAGTGTAATATTTTTATCCGTAATAACAATTTTTAAATATACATCATTAGAAACAATTTTAATTTTGTCCACATATCCGACCTGTACACCCATAAATTTTACGGGCGAACCAACAATAATTCCGTCAACATCAGGCATAAACAATTGATACGTAACAAGTTCTTTAGCCTTGTTGTGACGATGAACCCTCACACCTGTAACAACCAAACACAAAACGAAAAACCATATAACAAATTCAATTCGGATATATTTATGAATGTCACTAAATTTTTCCATAAAATGATTATAACACATAATTACCACTTGCGAAAAATTTTTTTGTATTATATTATTAAAGAAAAAGAATGAGGTAAAAATTTATGATGGATCAAATAATCAGAGTTGCTTGGGATTTGAACGAGAATACCGAAAACAGATATCAACTCGTATACGAAATCGCAGAACTCGCAAAAAAATTAGTAGACGAAACTCAAGCTAAAAAAGCTCACGATGATTTCAATTTTGAAGAAAATTTTGACACAACTTATTCAAGAGAAAATCCTGTTGAGCACGCTATTATGGTTAAAGCAGCAGAAGCTGATGATGATAGACTAGTTGGCTAGTGTAGTTGACGTACAAATTTTATTAAAAAGTTAGGGGCAACTCTAACTTTTTGATTAGGGAGGAATATGGAAAACACAATTGCATTTTTGAGAGAAAAAACAAATAATTTTAAGCCGGAAATCGGTATAATATTAGGTTCGGGGCTTGGCGAACTTGCTGATGAATATTGCGATTACGCCGTACCATATGATGAAATCCCCGGATTTGTAAAATCTACCGTAAAAGGACATAAAGGCAGACTCGTTTTTGCACAGGTTAACGGTAAAAAAGTCGTAATGATGCAAGGTAGAAATCATTATTACGAAGGACATTCAATGCAAGAAATAACTTATCCAGTGAAAGCCATGAAAGCAATGGGAGTAAAAACTCTTATCTTGACAAACGCTGCCGGAGCTGTTAATGAAAGCTTTAAACCATCTGATTTAATGATTATAACGGATCATATCAATTTCATGGGAGCAAATCCACTCGTTGGGGCAAATGACGAAACACTTGGTGAAAGATTTCCCGATATGACGGAAGTATACAAAAAAAGCCTTATTGAAATCGCCGAAAAATGTGCTACAAAACTTGGTATAGATATTCAAAAAGGCGTGTATTGGGCAAATTCCGGACCATCTTACGAAACTCCGGCTGAAATTAATATGATTAGAACACTTGGTGCAGATGCTGTCGGAATGTCTACGGTCCCGGAGGCAATCGTCGCAAATTACTGCGGAATAAACATTCTCGGGATAAGCTGTATTACAAACTCCGCAAGTTCAGCCTCAGGCGCCAAATTATCTCACGAAGAAGTAATTGATGCAGCAAACATTGCGAAAAATAAATTTAAATCACTTATTGTGGAAATCGTGGGAGAAATTTCATTAAAAGACGATAGGACGATAAGACGGTAAGACGATAAGTTCGTTTCGATTTGCTTACGCAAATATCTACCCTCTCCCGCCCCACGGGCACCCTCCCCCAAGGGAGGGAACTGTTCTTGTCCTCTCTCCTTGGGAGAGAGTTAGAGAGAGGGTTTTATTTGTTAGATATTTACCTCATCACTCTCATAAAATGAGGGAGAGTAACCAAAAGAAAACTCCCGCTCATTGGCGGGAGAGGAATGAATTTGCATCTTTCGATG
>CAYPDZ010000066.1:0-8497 GCA_964409575.1 uncultured Muribaculaceae bacterium
AAAAGAACTGGAAACTGCGTTTAAAAAATCATACTCATTACTTTCTCAAATTACATTACGTGTTGTCAATGAGGATTATGGCGGACTTGCCCCTAATTTAGATAATGAATTTGTAAACAATTTTACAAAATATTTGGTTAATTCGCCAAAATGTAAAACAAATAGAACTTGTATTTATTCAAATATTGCAAAATCAAGTGAAAATATTTTTGGTGATTTTATTATTTCAAATTACAAAACATACAATGGAACAAGCCCTAGTGTGTTATGTAATGACGGTTTAATTGAGCTTAGTGATATGTTGATATTTTTTGATTACCAAAAGCAAAGTGAAAGTATTTATGGTATGAGAATTATGTGTGTTGATACAAACGGTTGGAAAAAGAAGCCGAACAAATTTGGACATGATTTTTTCATGTTTTATGTAAACGACAGCGGACAGCTTTTGCCTATGGGAGCAAAAAATACATATTGGAATGAAGAAATATTTTGCAATCCGGCATCAATTGATGGCTCAAACGGCTATGGCTGTGCCTCAAAAGCACTTAGTGAAAATGATTATTTTAAAAATTTACCGTAACTTTTACAGAGCAATAACTTCGACATTGTCAAGATTTACACGTTGTTTTGCCTGCCAAAGGTCAAACTGTGTTTGTAAATCCAACCAAAAACGAGCAGAAACATTAAATGCTTTTTCTAATTTTAAAGCCATTTCCGCACTAATACCGCTACGACAATTAACAAGTTCAGAGGCAGTATTTCTGGACACACCTATTTTCAATGCAAATGCCGTAACTGAAAGATTATAATCTTTCAAATAAACTTCTTTTAAAATTTTTCCGGGGTGAGAAGGGTTGAACATTTCCATAAATCTGTCCTTTCTAATGGTAATCTTGATAATCTACAATATAAACATCTTTAGTGTTTTCATCAAATTCAAAAGTTATTCGCCAATTTGCCTGAACAGTAACAGCCTATAAACCTTTTAAATCTCCTTTTAATGGATGCAGTTTGTATGATGGAGCACTTAATGGTTCAAGACTGGACATTACATTGAGAGTTGACAATATAACTTCAATTCTGTCTTTATGTATTGCTTGAATGCCTTTTGTTGAGCCTGTTTTGAAAAATTTTTCAAGACCTTTGTGCTTGAACGATTTTATCATATCTATATTATAACCTGTAACCTGTCACTTGTCAAGTGGCAATTACTTAAAATAATATTCAATTTCTGTATTTAAATCCAATTTTTTGGCATCAGGTTTAAAGATTTTGGATTTTAAACCCCATTTTGCAAGGCGGTATTTTAGGCTGACTGCAAGGACTCCAAAACCATATTTGCATGAGCGAACAAAATTTATTGATGATGCTTCTTTAAAATATTTTGTCGGACAAGAAACTTCACCGATTTTGTAATTGTTAAAGAATAAAAGAGCAATCATTTCATTATCAAAAATGAAATCGTCATCGCATTCCCCAAGAGCAAGATTTTCCAATACCTCGCGCGTAAATCCTCTAAAACCGGTATGATATTCGGATAATTTTTCGCTGGTAAAGAAATTTTCAAAACCTGTTAAAAACTTATTTGCAACAAATTTATACAAAGGCATTCCGCCTTTCAATGCTGAATTTCCGAGCATTCTGGAGGCAAGAACTGCATCATACTGTCCAAAAGCCATCATCGAAACGATTGCAGGAATAAGTTTTGGTGTGTATTGGTAATCAGGATGAAGCATGACAACAATATCTGCACCGCTTTTTATAGCCGCTTTATAACAAGATTTCTGGTTTCCGCCGTAACCTTTGTTTTCTTTATGAACGATTGTTGTAATATTTAATTCTTTAGACACAAGTTTGGTATTATCTTGTGAATTATCGTCAACAAGAATAACCTCGTCAACAAAATCTTTATAGATTTCGTCATAGGTTTGCTTAAGTGTTTTTTCTGCGTTATATGCAGGCATTATTATTACAACTTTTTTACCATTAATCATTCTTTTCACCTTTATTCTACCTTCTCTCCTTACTGTGTAAGGGAAAAGGATTAAAAAAGGTGCCTTATGGGGCACCCTTTAACTATTCTTCTGTAGCCGCTTCTTCCTGAATTTCTGTTCTGATGGAAGATTTGTCAGAGCCTAAGCTCTTTTCTTTGAATTTTTTAACTTGTCTGTCTAATTTGTCTGCCAACAAGTCAATACTTTCATACATAGAATCCGCAGATTCTTCGCAACGAACAACGCCGGTATTCATTTTGCAGCTTACTTCAGCTACGTGTTTGCCGGAAGCTGACGGGTTTTTGATTACTGACAACACAACGTCAATCCCTTGGATTTGATCGTAGTGATTGGCTACTTTACCGATTTTTTCCTTTACATAAGCTTTGATTGCATCGGTAATTTCAATGTTTCTTCCGTTAACGTAAATGTGCATGTGAACCTCCTATAACATACTGCTTGTACATTATAACATATATATTGAAAAATTTAAAGCCCATTGTAAAGAATTGGTACTAATCTTCAATAATAAATTGTTGCAATTCTACATTAGGAGTTCCGATAACCCTTACGAGTTCAAGCACTGACGCCTTCATTTGACATTTTTGTGATGAACCGCTAAAGAAATCTCTGTAAAAACATCCTTCACAATTGCATCCTCTTTTATAACATTCAAGAGCGGTTGGTGTCCATCTTCTTACTGCAACAGCTCTACCCATATCCCTACTTCTAAACAATTTATACTATCTCCAATTAAATATCTTACCCAAGCCTGGCAACCGTGACAGACATATCTGTCAAAATCCCCATCAGAGATGCAAGTGCCATGCAACAAACTCCATGAAGCCCATCTGCATTTGGATTTCCACCTCTTTATACTTTAATTATAAAAAATCAGAAAATTATTTCAAGGGCAGAACATGATATTGTGAATATTTGTAACAAACCCTCTAATTGCAAGCGATACAGACGTTTTCAAAAGTCAATCATGCTAAAAAATAAGCTATGACATGGTTTTGGGAATTTCAACCATGAAATCATGCTCATGGCATGTGTTTTCATGATTTGGATATTTATTAAGATTTGTAAAAATTACTTAAAGGCATGCCTTAATTGCCATAATAATGAGGATTACACTGCCGGTTATTTCCAGAAATTTTGAAGGAAGTTTGCGAAAAAATACGGCGAGCCAAAAACCTTTTACAGACATGATAAATGACATTATACCTATAATAAGTGTTGATAATAAAAGCAGAGTATGCGTGAGTTTTAAGGTTATTCCGGAGGCAAAAGCATCAATACTTGTGGCAATTCCCATTGCAATGAGGCATTTTAAATCAATACAGCAAACTTTTTCCTCATGCTCTTGAAATGCTTCGTAAATAAATTTTATTCCAAGTGCCATAAATATTGCAAAAACAAACCATTTTCCGTATGGTGCAATGTATTTGCTGATTATTCCAACTCCAAAATACCCAAAAACCGGCATCAAACCCTGACACAAGCCCATTGTGACAGCCAAAGCAAGAGAATTTTTTACGCGGTTCGCATTTAAAGTCAATCCTTGCGAAAACGAAACAACCAGACAATCAATTCCCAAAGCTATTGATAATGCTATTATTTCAATTAAGTTCAATTTCTACCTCAAACAATCTGTTCCACGGAAAACTATAGTTCACACTGTAGTGTGCCTTTAGAATTTCAAATACTTTTTTCTCAAACGGTTTCATCAAATCTTTTATATCCATTGTGCCAATTTGTCTTACGTTTGCCTGATAAGCCCAATCATCAAGAAGTCTTGTAGTTTGTAATTTTTTAAAAGCTTCGTTATTATTTGTTTTCATTATAGCTCCGCAAATAAGACTTCCGAGAGTATTTGCTGACGTATTCCATGCCGAATATCCGCAGAAATTTTCACCCAAACCGGCTTCAAAAAGTTTTTCAACAAACGCATTATCGGCACCGTTGGCAAATCTCACATCTGCAATGATATAAGGCTTTTCAGGTTTTTTCCATTCGCCTGAAAACGGTTTTGTGTCAATTCCCATGACAATTTCACCTTGATGATGCTCAAAATTGTTCACATAAAGCAAAATATCAGCTTTATCAGGTGTAGAAACTTTACAACCTGCAAGTTCCAATTGTCCTAAAACAGACTGTTCGATAGATACATCTTCGTAGTTTGATATGAGGTGTTTGTGTTCCGGTGCAAGAAAAATCGGAGCGATTTTGAGTGATTTGTTAATTGCCCGTGCAAGAAGTGTCAAAGGGATTTCGTCAGCACCGGTCTTTACGCGCCCGCCGAGCTTTTCAAGCTCGCGGGCTTCTCGTACATTTAGCCCAAATTCTGCACAATCATCTTTGGAAAATACAAGAGTTTCCAAATTCCAGTCTAAGTACAACTTATTAATCTCAAAATTTCTTTTGCGTGTTGTGAGATAATCCTGCAAAATCTCATCAGGAATATCATTTTCGGGTGCATGACCGAATTTGTCCAGATTATAAGAGTAGTCAAAAATTTTTTTACCGTATTCACTCCAATATTCTTTTTCTTCTTGATTAACATTGTTGTTAGAAATTCTCATAATGCTTGAGAATGCATAAACTTTTTTACCGTCAAGCAGATTTTTAAATTTTTCCATGCGTTTTTGAATTTGTTCAAATGTGTCAATTGAACGGCGCGAAGGAATTAAGCCGCCGTATGCGATTGTATCAAGACATGCTACGACAGCGTCAATATTTTCAAGACTTTCAAACCATTTTAAAATTCTGTCGATATTGGCAATTTTTGTTAAGTTACCTAGCATGTTGCGTTCGGGCATAAAAAGTTTTATCTTGTCATTTTGTGCACAAATCAGCTCCGGCAAGGTATAACAAACAGGACGATTGTCTATGGGAATAAAAGCTATGTTCATATCTCTATTATATGTTAATATAGAATTTAAGCAAAAAGGTTACAAATATGAAAACTCCTGATGAATTTAAAAAAAAATATACAAATTTTGACCCGTGTGTTGAAAAAACTCCGCAGGTTATTCAAACAATGTTCAATATGATTGCTGCAAAGTACGATATGATAAATAATATTATGTCATTTGGTACACATTGGTGCGTAAAATCAGCGTGCATAAAAAGTCTTGATATACATCCGCATGACAATGTATTGGATTTGTGTTGCGGAACGGGTGATTTGGCGGGATTGATTAAAAAAATACAGCCACAAGCTTGTGTTACGGGAATTGATTTTTCAGAAAAAATGCTTGATATAGCATCAGATAAATATTGCGATGTCAGATTTTTTCAAGGCGATGCGACAAATTTGCCGTATGAGGATAATTCTTTTGATATCGTAACAATGGCGTTTGGACTCAGAAATATTCAAAATGCCGAAAAAGCAGTTGAGGAAGTATACAGAGTTTTGAAACCGAATGGCAAATTTTTGCATCTTGATTTTGGTGAAAAAAATATAATCAGCAAAATTTATGACAAAATCACACCACCGATTGTTTCAAGGTTTACCGATAATACATCTGCATATTCTTATCTTGTAAAATCGAGACAAATTTTTCCGTTGCCGGATGAATTGATAAAGGATTTTGAAAGCAAAGGGTTCAAATTATTAAAAAGAAAAGATTACCTTTTTGGGGTAATCTCCTCGCAAATTACAGTTAAATAAACCTCACCCCAACCCCTCTGTTTAGGAGAGGGACAATGTTTATAAATTTTTGAAATGGCTTCCGCCTTGAATACAATCTTGAATACCTTTAAAAGTCATTTCTAATAGGTAATCAATTGCATCTTGAGTTTCGTACGCTATGTGAGGTGTAATTATTACATTTGGCATTTTAGCTAATTTTTCTACTGTTTCTGCTTCTTTCAAGCATATCATATCTTTATCTGATTGTGATGAAAATCTGTTACATCTAAAACTGTGGCTTTCGCATAAAACAACATCCAGTCCGGCTCCGGCGATTTCGCCTGTTATAATTGCATCATATAGCGCGATAGTATCAAGAATTTCACCGCGAGAGGTGTTTATTATATAGGCGCTGTTTTTCATCATTTTGAACTGTTCTGTAGAAAACATGTTGCGATTTTCGCCGGTGTATGGAACATGTAACGTAATAATATCAGAGTCTTTGATTAATCTGTTTAAATCAACGTATTCTACTGTATCTGAAAGTTCTTGTCTGTGAACTAAATCGTATGCCAATACTTTCATCCCGATTGAATGTGCGAGTTTGCACACGGCAGCACCGATTGAGCCTGTTCCGACAACGCCGATTGTCAATTTTGAAATGTCACGTCCGATAAAATTTTCATAATATCTGCATTTATTGAGGACATAAGCTGATGCGGGAACAATTTTTCTAATCAATGCAATTATCAAACCTATGGTGTACTGTGCAACGGATTGTGCGCCGTAACTTTCTACATTGATTACATCAATATTTTTGTCAACACAAGCCTTGTGATTGATGTGGTCAATGCCTGTTGAGCGAGTCGAAACCGTTCTTAAATTTTTGAATTTATCGATTACGGATTGTGTAACTTCCGAGTCTATAAAAACGCTTATTACCGATGTTTGTTCGAGTTGTTCGTTTGTTAAATGTTTTATTGTGTCTTCGTTTAAACTTTCTTTGAAAAAAGTTATGTCAAAATCTTTAAATTTATTGTTTTCAAAAAATTTCTTTTCGCTGTCACGAAAATCAAAAATCAACATTTTTATGGTCATATACGTTCCTCCTGTGTGTATTATCAAACAAATCACCGTTTATTCTATTGCACAAAAGTACATAATTTGAGCACAATTAATTAACACAATGTCTAATGAAAATTATTTTAAAAAAGTTTATTGTGAGAATGTGAAATGAAAATATTTTGTGAAAGGAAAGACAACAAATGAAACACGATTTGATAATAAGAGAACCTGATTTGTATTTTGACAGTATTCATAATGAATTGAATAATTTCTTACGCGACACTCTGTTAGTTCATGCAAACCCATTGAACGTCAAAAAGAATTCAATCTGGCGTCCTGCTGTTGAAATTAAACAAAATGACAAGAATTATAAAGTAAAAGTGCAGCTTCCGGGAGTGGATAAAGACGATATTGAAGTCGAACTCGATAACGATTTTATGACGATAACTGCTGAAATTCATGAAGAAGCCGAAGAAAAAGAAGAAAAAGCTAAAAATGAACGCTATCATACGTCAGAATTCAGGTATGGAAGATACCAAAGAACAATTTCTTTTGACCAACCCGTAAAAATTGAAGAAAGTACCGCACTTTATGATAAAGGTGTTTTGACAATAACAATTCCGAAAGTTCAGACAGAAAATAAAAAGCCGAAGAAATTGGAAATTAAAGAAAAATGATAAGTTTTGGTACAAACTGTCCAGATAAGTGCTAAAATCACATAGTAGGCGTTTGGACAGGTTGCACCAAGATGTGATAAATCTTAGTGTAAGCCGCCCAATTATAAAAAATATCCCAAACCTAATCCTCCGAGATATTTTCGGTCATCCGCAAGAGTGAAGCACCGTACCTGTGGCTAATCAGGGCAAGGGAGTTCAGTGGTGCATATCTTGCAAAACATAAGGCGGGATATGGACGGTTACCCGACGGGCAGGATTTTCCGACATAATCCGATTACAAATCGGAATTGGGGGAAAATGTGGCAAGTTGCCATAAGACTCGAATGACGGTAATCGATAAAAAAGCGGAGTGAAAGCTCCGCTTTTTGCTAAATCTTGCGCAAACGGAAGTAAATCCCCTCTCCTATGGGAGAGGGTTAGGGTGAGGGCTGATTTACTATTGTAAATTTTACAATCAAGAGCAGTTGCAAATGCAGAAAAAATATGTTAAAATGGTAGTGTATATTAGGAAGAAAGGATACAGAAATGAAAAAACAACCAAAACGTACACTGGGAGCGGATTTAGCCTCGGGGGGGGGGGGCTCTAAGCTCTGATACCAAGGCTTTCCGCCTAATTAAAGATTTAGAGTTAGTAGGAAATGAAATAATTTCCCCTCGCCCCTTGCGGGAGAGGGAGCAGTTGTGTGAGCAAAGCGAGCTACAAATGCGGGTGAGGGGTAAAATGTTTGCGGAGCAAACCGAAACGAACTTACCGTCTTATCGTCCTACCGTCTTTACGACTTTTAAAGACTCTGCGATTGCGGATCGCGCTATGCTTGTCCGCAATGACGGGAAACAACAAACCGAAACGAACTCATCACATAAAAGATCTTTCGCTTCGCTCAAGATGACGAGTGTCGGTCATTCTGAGCAGCGCGAAGAATCTCATAAGCTGGATTGCTTCACTCCCTCTCACAAAACGATACTTAATCGTTTTGTTCGGCAGAGTGTCCGCAATGACGTTAAAGAAATATTCCCTCGCCCCTTGAGGGAGAGGGTTAGGGTGAGGGGTAACGACTCTGTGATTGCGGATCGCGCTTCGCTTGTCCGCAATGACGTAACGACCCTAGTGCCTTCTAAACGCA
>CAYPDZ010000067.1:0-8364 GCA_964409575.1 uncultured Muribaculaceae bacterium
TTTATATCGTCATCCCGTGCTTGACACGGGATCGCAAAGTCTATCTAAGGGTAACGACTCTGCGATTGCGGATTGCGCTTCGCTTGTCCGCAATGACGGGAAACAACGAACCGAAAAGAACTTATTCACTTCAAAAAAAGTAGCATTCACCTTGGCAGAGGTTCTCATAACTTTAGGCATCATCGGTGTTGTGGCGGCGATGACTATACCCAGTTTAATAAGTTCTCATAGAAAACACGTTATTGAAACACGATTGGCAAAATTCTATTCAACCATAAATCAGGCAATAGTGCGTGCGGAAGTTGATTATGGTGACAGGCGAGGTTGGGATGTGTTGGGTGGAAAAAGTTCCACTCAAGATAAAGAGGCTGCATCCAAAATGTCACCTTACGACTGGGTAATGAAGTATATCGTACCTTATGTTGAAGCTGACGTAAAATATCTTACAAAAGAAGATGATGATGCAAGTAAAGTTTTATTATATTTTCCTGATGGTAGTTCGGTTGCTATAAGTGATGCTTCTTGGATATTTTTCCCTGATGCATCAAAATGTTTTGGTACATACTCAGAATTTTTAGATAAGCAAAAGGATGGTACCGGAAAATATATGTTCACTTTCCTTTATAACCAAAATTATGATGTAAAAAACTACGAAGAAAAATATCTTGGCTATGGAGTAGAACCTTATGTTTATCACTGGGATGGTACAAGAGAAGATTTATTTAATAGTCCATATTACGGTTGTGCTACGGAAGATGTTGTAAGAGCGTTTTGTACCGAATTAATCAGACAAAACGGCTGGAAAATCCCTAATGATTATCCGATTAAAATTTAAAATTTTTGTGATTTATTACAAATGTTACAAAATTCTTAAAATCTGAAATTCGTAAAAATTTCAGGTTTTATTTTATATATGGAAAGCATTAAAGCAATACAAGCAAATAATATTTATCGGGTTAATCCTGTAAATCTGTTTGAAAATCGCAAACAGAACACAAATTTGTTCAGTCAATCCGAATATAATTTAAACCATCCAAAAACCTTTGGTAGTACGACAAATGGCAATCATTTAGATTTTTTGGCTTAATATTACTTAATATTTTTCTGTATTTTGGCAATTTTTAGGGAATAAAATACTTAATATAATTACAGGGAAATTTTTGGAGTAATTATGCCGATTGGAAAACTTTTTGGGATTAATCCCGCACAAGGAACACAAGGCTCATTAAAGCCAAATACAAATTATACAGATGCTAATTTTGCAAAGAATTCTTTTGAATTTGGCAATGCAAATCCTAATCGTCCGGAACATCGCGGTGATGGTATTCACGGTCGTAATTTGTATTGTTTAGGATAATAGAAAATTATTTTTTGTATTAGTGCCGTAAATTAGCTCTATTGCACTGTATTCCGGTGTGAAAGAGTAAGTCTTTTGTTTTTTCTCTTTGAAACTGCAAAGACCTATTACTTTTTCATCGTCTTTGAATAGATTTTTAATAAATTCCATAATACACATCCTTCTATTTTTATTGTATAATCTTATTAAGGATTTATCCAATAAAGTCAAAGGAGGTATATTATGGCTAAAATTACTAAGGATATGAACATTATGGATATTGTACAACAGTGTCCGGAAAGCGTTGCAGTGTTCCAAAAATACGGTTTAGGTTGTATCGGATGTGCTGCTGCTCATTTTGAAAACTTGGAAGCAGGTGCTAAAGTTCACGGTTTTGACCCTGATGCAATGGTTGCTGATATCAACGCTTTGATTGAAGAATAATAGTTCAAAATAATAAAGGAAAAAGACGGCTAAAAAGCCGTCTTTTGTTGTAGTTATAAAAAATTAAGTATCTAAAAATCCTGCCATAGTCGGTTTGTTAGTTGCAATGCTCATCGATTGTACTCTATTTTTTGCAGCTTCCATTGCTTGTTCTTTTTCAACCGCTTTTTTAGTCATATTTTCACAGTATTTAGCAAGCCAAATCATAAATGCCGGAACAAGGACTAACATTGAAGCAAATCCGAATGCACTATTCAATGTTTTTGCTCTGTTTATGAATTTGTTGTTTTTAGCAGAGAATACTGTGTAGATTTTTTCAAGAGCTTCCGAACCTTTTGCTTTTCTGAAAGCTTCTTTGATTTCTTCGACAGATGCGTCTTTGAGCGATTTGTTGCCGAATTGTTTCATTATAGCTTCTGATTGAGCTTGAACTTCTTTGTCTATATGTAATACTTTTTTAACGTTTCCGCCGTTATTTTCCAAGAAGTCAAAGAAGCCATTGATACCGTCTTTGTATCCAGCCAAATCACTGTATTTTGTTGTGATTTGTTCGCTTGAAAGAACTTCTATACCGCTGCCTGCTGTGATGTAATTCTTAGCTTTGTGGAAGATACTTTTCTTATGATCTTCAGGTGTGATATTCAAAGCAAGACCGGAAAGTTTTGCAAATCCTGTTGAGAATGCACGTGATAAAGCTTTTGCACCAAAAAGAATTGCGCTGAAGCTGGATACATCACGTACAAGGATTTCTTTTTTCTCTTTATCACTTTTTGCGTTAAAATAACGTGGAGGCAAACAAAAACCGAATAACAATGTGAGCATAGGAGGTACTGTCATGGAAGCTCCGTTGAATTCAAAGGTTTTTAGTAATTTATTACCTTTCATTGCATTATCGCCGACTCTTGAAGCAAGTCCCGTGAATGACGGATCTTTTGATTTGTCGTTATTTTTATCGTCGTTTGGTTTTTTCAAGCCTTTTAAGCCCGGATCCTCTTTAAGTCCAAGATTGTAAAGTTTTGGAATTAATGTGAAGAAGCAAACAACCGCACTCCACATACCAAGGTTTGTGAAAACTCTTGTACCGGCTCTGTGAGAATTGAATTTTTTAACTGCTTCTGCGATATTTTCTGAATTTTGCGGAACATGTTTAAGTGCATCGTTTGTATAATCAGTTAAACTTTGTGTTAAACGTTTGATATTTGTTCCGACGGTTTGATTTTGTCCTTCAACTTTTATAACTCCGCCTAATTCGTTACTTGATGATGAAACTGTTGATTTACGTAATTTTGAATATTCTTCCGTAATTTGTCCGATGAGGTTTCTGGCACCTTTTTTATCTTTATTTGCGCGTTTTTCTTCCGCTTCAACGAGTTTCTGTGCAAAGTTTTGCGCAGTTTGTTTAAGTTTGTCGCCTTGAAGGTTGCCGTCAGTGGAATTTGCTAATACATTTTCAAAAATTTGGGTGTAATAACCTTTTTTGAAAGCTTTTGCATCAGTCATTTGTGATTGATTTTGGGTAGCATACGATGCAAAACCGCTGCCTAAAGCTTTGATGTGGTCAACATGAACATTATTGGCAGTACCAGAGGCTTTTTTGACAGCACTAAGTATTCCAAGCGGGATAAGATAAGTGCTCGGACCGCTGAGGATTTCTCTTATGCCTTCGCGTCTGGCAAATTCCCAGTTAAGCGGACCGGTTTTCTTGCCGTTTTCGTCTTTTTCTCTGTTTCTGTTTAAGCCTTCATATATACGTGGTGCAACCATGCCAATACCGTCTTGAGCAATAAAAGATGCGGCAAAACCACCTCTGTCAATAGCATCCATAAGAGTAACCACAGGGTTGAAGCTTCCTCCCGTGAATGATTGCTGATTGGCATAAGATTGTTTCCGGTTACTGTTTTGGACAGTAATATTTTGGTTTATTGCTTTTACTGACATGTCCCTACTTTAAACTTTCATAACTACACATATATTTAAAAACATCACTTCTACACTTATTGCTTTTTCCGGTTAGTTTCTTTAAGAAAAATTAAGTAAATGCATTAAGTGTACTTATTATACTTAATAGAAAAAATAATTGCAAGTAATTTACTACGTTTGTAACAATAAATTTACAAAACTTAAAATTTGACTATGTTTTTTGAACTGATAAACTTATTTTTATGGAAGAAGTGAATGTAATCGGAGCAGGATTAGCGGGGAGTGAAGCCGCTTTACAGCTTGCTAAAAGAAATATAAAAGTTAATTTATACGAAATGCGCCCTAAAAAAAATACGGGTGCTCACAAAACAGAGAAGTTTGCAGAATTTGTTTGCTCAAACAGTTTAGGTGCCGGCGATTGTTCAAATGCATCCGGATTATTGAAAAAAGAAATGGAACTTCTTGGCGGAGAGTTAATTCAAATTGCACGAGAATGTTCTGTTCCTGCCGGAAATGCTTTGGCGATTGATAGAGAATTGTTTTCGCAAATAGTTACCGATAGAATTAAAAATAATCCGAATATAAACGTTATAAATGAAGAAATTACGGAAATCCCTGATGGATATACAATTGTTGCATCGGGTCCTTTAACATCTGATGTGTTGGCAAATTCTATCAAAGAATTTACGCAAAGCGAACATTTGCATTTTTTTGATGCAATAGCACCTATTGTTGAAAAGGACAGTATAGATTTTGAAAAAGCATTTTGGGCAAGCCGTTATGATAAAGGTGAGGCTTCTTACATAAATTGTCCGATGAACAAAGAACAGTACGAAAAATTTTATAATATATTGATTAATGCGCCAAAAATTGAGCTTAAAGAATTTGAAAAAAATGCGAAATTTTTCGAAAGTTGTTTGCCGATAGAAGTTCTTGCATCCCGTGGTGTTGATACACTTCGTTTTGGACCTATGAAACCTGTCGGACTTGTTGATAAACGCACGGGAGTTGAAAACTATGCGGTTGTGCAGCTTCGTCAAGACAATTCCGCAAAATCATTATTCAATCTCGTTGGTTTTCAGACTAATTTAAAATGGGGAAGTCAAAAAGAACTGTTGCAATCTATTCCGGGATTGGAAAACGTTAATATTGTGCGTTACGGTGTTATGCATAGAAATACGTTTATAAATTCTCCAAAAGTTCTGAAACCGACACTCCAAACTCGAAATCGTGAAAATTTGTTTTTTGCAGGGCAATTAACAGGTACGGAAGGCTATACAGAGTCGATTGCGACAGGCATGCTTGCAGGAATAAACATGGTAAAACTTATAAAAGGAGAGGCACTTCTTGAATTGCCAAATGAAACGATTTTAGGTGCGTTAACGCATTATATAAGTGATGAAAATCATGAAAAATTCCAGCCAATAAATTCAAATTGGGGAATAATTGCACCGATTGAACTTCCTAAAAAAGAGCGCAAAAATAAAAAATTAAAGGCGGAATTGCTTGCACAGCGCTCAATTGAATACTTAAAAGGACTCTGATTAGAGAGTCCTTTTTTTAATATCCAAGTGCTATTTATGCCTTTGTATCAAGTTTTTTATCTTCTTTCTTTTCCAATCCTACAAATCGCAATGCCGGATGGATAAGAGCCTGACTTACCTGAGGTGCAACAATTGCCAAACCTACAACTGAACCGATAATGTTGCTCAAGTCGACTGCACCTTTTACAGAATTGAATTTGTTAGGTGTGTCTTTGTGTAATTCGGCAATCAAAGTATCATTATACATATCTCTAACTTGACAATTTTTGTCAGAGATTACTTTGTCTAACGTTTGTAATCTGTTTTTTATACTTACGTTTTCTGCAAGTTTTCTGTAGTGAGTGTATTCTTTGAAATTTTTAAAGTGTTCAAAACCTTCTGTGTTTTTGAATATTTTTTCTTTGGCAAGTTTAAATCCGCCTTTTTTAAATATCGGAACGATTACAGCCATATAAACAGCTAAACAAGTTGCTTGATACAAGAATTCTTTTGTAGCTGCGAATTTTTTCGTATTGTCGCTGATGTTGCTGTCAATCAAGATAAAGCCCGGTCTGCCGATAGCGTTTACCGTTGTTTTACAAATTACGGAAGCATCAGAGTTTTGCGCAACATTAACCAATGTAGGATTTGTTATAGCTTTTGATATTGCACTTATCATACGCCACCTACTTTCATACCCGTACTAAAATTTTTAAATGTTGGTCTGATGATTTGCTGTCGAGTCAACATTGCCGGAGGTGCAACACTTTTTTCTTTAACATCCAAACCTTTTTTGGGTGAGATTTTGTTCATAACCGGTTTTACGGCAACAGAACAAAGTGCAGGGATTATCAAACCTGCTGCAGTACATACACCAATAAGCATTAAACCGGCTTGACCTTTTTTAACGGCAGAATTTTTTATATTCTGTTTAGCTTTATCCGACAAAATTTGTCCACTTTTTTCCATAGCAGCAATTTTTTTATCCATAGCTTTTGAGGTTATGTGTTTGCCTAATTTTGCCATCAATTCGCCGGAAATCCAATAAGTCGGAACTGCAATAACTTCCGTTAATAACTCTCTCAATGCTGCGTACTTTTTGCTCTCGGGGTCTTCACCTTTTTTTAACATGGTGAATGTCGGTCGACAAATACCGTTGGCGCTCGCAATCGCAATCATTGGGTATATAGATTTATTATTATTGCCCAGTTTTGAGCATGTATTTTTTATAAAATTGATAAATGACATGATTTTACTTGAGTTTTAAAACTCGAACAATTTTTTTTTTGCTAGTGTATAATTAAAAAGTGAACTTTTTTATTTTTCATTCGTTATATTAACAAAAGGATAAAAAATATGAAAGATAAATGTAGTAAATATGAAGGATTATTTATTTTTAGTGACGAAGAAACTTTGAAACAACATATCGAAACTTGTGAAGATTGTAAAAAAGAACAAGAAGTTATGGATAAGGTTTCCAAATTGCTAAAAGAGGTAAAACCATATTATATTTCGAAACGTAAAAGTATGGCAAAATTAAAAATTACTTGTGCAATGATTACAATAATGTTGTGTACAACAGTTATGGGTGTAGTAAACTTTAATACGGATGTTTCTGATATTATCAAATACGGAAATACTCTCAGTGCAGACGATTTGGGTTTGCCTGTAGATGCGTATGGTTTGTTAATGGTGGAATAGTGGATTTTAAAGAGATAGTTAAAAACAATCAAAATAACGTTAGAAATATTATAAGACTTATAACAAAAGAAACAAATGAAGATCTTGAACAAGAAGTGTTTGTCAAAATTTGGAAAAACCAAGACAAATATAAAGAACAAGGTTCTTTCAAAAGTTGGATTAACACAATTGCAAAAAATGTGTCAAAGGATTATCTGAAATCGGCTCAATACAAAAATCGCAATACCGAAGATGATGAGATTTTGACAACCATAAAAGACAAAAAACAGACACCTGAACTTACTTTAATAAGTAACGACAGGCAAAAAAGAATTACAACCGCGGTAAATTCCTTAAAACCTAAATTCAAAGAAGTTGTGTTGTACTGTGAAATTTACGGTTACAGTTACGAGGAAGCTTCACAAAAGCTAAAATGCCCGTTAGGTACGATAAAATCCAGATTGTACAACGCAAAAAAAGAATTAGCACAAAAATTAGCAGATTTATTATAGAAAGGATGTAACAATGAAAAGAACTTTAATCATTATGAGCTTGCTTATGTTTGCAGTAGCGGGAGCTTATGCTCAAAACGAGTCTACACCTTATCAAGTGCAAAAGCAGGGTTGTGAATGCCAAAGACCTCCAAAAGGTCCCGATTTTGCTAAACGTCATGCAGAATTTGAAAAGAGATTAAAACTTACCGATGAACAAAAAGCTCAGGCAAAAAAACTCAGAGAGCAAGGTTTTGAACAAATGAAACCTTTGATGGACAAGGTTAAAGAAAAACGTGCAGAAATTGACACTGTAAGACATACCAAAATGGTTGTTCGTGCACAAAACGAAAGAATTGAGGAAATTAACCGTGAAATAGATGCGTTGCAGGCTGAAATGCATAGACTTCGTATGGAAAATATGAAAAGTTTTGAAGCTATTTTGACAAAATCTCAATTGAAAGAATTGAAAAAAATGAAAAAAGAAGGACGCAAAAAATTTGAAAAAGAATTTAAAAAAAATCACAAAGGCTTTGAACCTCCATTTCCGCCAAGACATGAACCAATGCCATTGCCTTGCGATCGTCCTGTTGCCGATAAATAAAAATTAGAAGGGTTGATTTTTTATCAGCCCTTTTTTAATATATAAATTATTCTTAGATTTTGGAGAGCTAAATGAAAATTGCAGAAAATATACTTGAATTAATTGGAGATACTCCGTTAGTTAAAATAAATAAGCTGAATACCGGCATGTCGACAGTTTTTGCTAAGGTTGAGAGTTTTAACCCTGCCGGTTCTATAAAAGATCGTCCCGCTTTTAATATGGTTGAAGATGCTGAGAAAAAAGGTTTGATAAACAAAGATACGGTTATAATTGAGCCGACAAGCGGAAATACGGGTATCGGACTTGCTATGGTATGTGCGGTCAGAGGTTATAGAATGATTTTGACTATGCCTGAAACGATGAGTG
>CAYPDZ010000068.1:0-2441 GCA_964409575.1 uncultured Muribaculaceae bacterium
CAATTGGGATGGACAGGAAGACAGTCTTTATAACCACCCAACTTATGGATGTGCTATAGGTAACGGCGATTTCTGTACTGCAATAATTATGCATAACGGTTGGAAAATTCCGAAAGATTATCCGAAGAAGTTATAATGGAAAGGCTCGCCTTGGCGGGTCTTTTATTTTGTATTTTGAGGTTGACACTACAAAAAGAAGTACTAAATCAATTTTCATTGATTACTTCAAGAGCAAAAGCTAGAGCAGTCTCCGTAAACATAAATTTCATATTTTTTCGGTTATATTTTGGATTGAGCCTAAACTCTTTGACTGTAATATTTCCTTTGTAACCGCATGCTATGTAAATTAAACCTACAGGCTTATTTTCACTGCAAGAAGGTCCTGCAACACCGGTTGTGCAAAGAACAACATCACTGCCTGTCAGTTTTATCAAGCCTTGTGCCATTTCTTGAGCACATTGCGCACTCACTGCACCGTAATTTCTCAAAGTTTCTTCCGAAACATTCAAAAATCTTTGTTTAGCTTCATTTGAATATGTTACAAAATTAGCTTTTACATAGGCAGAACTCCCTGCCATATCAGTCAATCGTGAACTCAAAAGTCCACCCGTACAAGACTCTGCAGTCGCTATCTGTAAAACATTTCTCAATAAAATTTTTGAAAGTTCTGCGATTTTGTCTGATTTAAGTTTTTTAAAATTTATTAAAAAGTTTTGCATACTTTTAAGATTTAACAAAAAATGTATTTTGTCAATCATGTTTGTGTAATCATGAGAATAGGAGAAAAGCATGGCTGTTAAAGAAAATAATTTGGGATTACTCCCACAAAATATAGA
The DNA here is from genome assembly GCA_964409575.1 of uncultured Muribaculaceae bacterium. Taxonomy (GTDB): domain Bacteria; phylum Cyanobacteriota; class Vampirovibrionia; order Gastranaerophilales; family Gastranaerophilaceae; genus Stercorousia. Next base: position 837 of record CAYPDZ010000068.1, read on the forward strand.
AGCGGAAGAAGCGATTTTAGGCGCGATTTTGGTCAATCCGAACGTAATTACCAAAGTTGTCGAAATGTTGAAACCGGAAAGTTTTTACAAACCCGCTCACAAATACATATTTGAGGCAATGCTTCAATTATTCAATACAAACGAAAGAATTGATATCGTATCTGTATCAGATGTTTTGAATTATAATTCAAAGCTTGAAACAATTGGCGGACGTGCTTTTGTAAACGATTTATGCTACAAAACAATTACAACTTCAAACATTGAATATTATGCAAAAATCGTTCAAGACAAAGCTATTAAAAGAGCCTTAATCAATGCCGGTTCAGAAATTGTATCTTTTGGCTATGATGTAAATCCTATCGACCAATCTTTAGATAGTGCCGAAAAACTTATCTTTGATATAGCCTCAAAAAAAGCAACATCCGATTTAGTTCACGTAAAAGATTTGGTTTTAAATACTTACGCAAAAATTGAATACCGTTTTGAACACAAAGATGAGTTGACAGGCGTTCCGACGGGATTTTATGAACTTGATGCTATTTTGAACGGCTTGCAAAAATCCGACCTTTTAATCCTTGCGGCACGTCCTGCAATGGGTAAAACCGCATTCGCATTGAACATTGCGCAAAATGTTGCACTCAGAGCAAATACTCCGGTCGCGATATTTTCACTTGAAATGTCAAAAGATCAATTGGTGCAGCGTATGTTGTGTTCTGAAGCGGAAATTGACTCTCAAAGGGTAAAAACCGGTAACGTTCAAAGCAAAGATTGGGAAAAACTCGCATCTACAATGAACTCGTTTGCACAAGCCCCGATTTATATTGATGATACATCAGGCTGTACGATTACGGATATTCGTGCAAAATGTCGCAGATTGAAAATGGAAGAAAAAAACCTCGGTTTGATTTTAATCGACTATCTTCAATTGATGGAAAGTTCAAGCCGAGAAGACCGTATGCAACAGATTTCGGCTATATCAAGAGGTTTGAAAATTCTTGCAAAAGAACTTGATGTGCCTGTTATTGCGCTTTCACAGCTATCTCGTGCGGTAGAAAGCAGAACGGATAAACGTCCGATGCTTTCTGACTTGAGAGAATCAGGTTCAATCGAACAGGATGCGGATATTGTAATGTTTATCTATCGTGATGAATACTACAGAAAAGCCGAGGATGGTGAAGAAGAAGCTGTTGCAAAGGCGCAGTCAAAAGGCGAATCGGAAATTATCATCGCAAAACACAGAAACGGTTCAGTCGGAACAGTTAAACTTCTATTCCAAGGCAATATTACAAAATTCAAAAATCCGATTAAAACCGATGCTTTTTAATGACGTATACAAGCGATTTCATCATCTTTTGTCATGTTAGGATTTTTTAATTTCGCTTTCAAAACTTTGTCAAAAATCTCTTGATATTTTGGCGAAGGTTTAAACCCTAATTCTTGTAAATCTTTGCCCGTAATAGAAATTTTTATGTTTCGCAAATCATCAAGATAATGTCTTGCTCCGATTTCGTCATGCAAAATTGCATATAACAGAACTGTTTCAATGCGTGCATTTTCAAACGCTTTATAAAGTTCAAAATCGTCATTAATTTTGCATTGCGGAAC
>CAYPDZ010000068.1:2541-4121 GCA_964409575.1 uncultured Muribaculaceae bacterium
GGTTAAAAGTTTCAACGAGCTCTTTTTTCACACGCTTGTAGCTCATATCGTAATTGACCGCGTTCAAATATTCATCCTGCAACTGCTTTGTATGTTCATCAAGTTCAAACCCGAAACGCACGGAAAACTTCAACCCTCGAATAATCCTTGTCGGGTCGTCAATAAAACTTTCGTCGTGCAAAACTCTCAATTTTTTATTTTTCAAATCATCAAGTCCGCCGGTATAATCAACGATTTCGCCTGTTAAAGTATTTTTTGCAAGTGCGTTTATCGTAAAATCACGCCGCATAATATCTTCTTTCAACGAACATCCGATTTTTTCAACAACAGGCAAATGACCTTTACGCGGATAGCTTTCCGAACGCGTCGATGCAAAATCAACCGTAATATTATCCCTCGCCCCTTGAGGGAGAGGGTAGGGTGAGGGGGATAATTTCACCCTCACAGTCCCAAAATCAGGGTTTACCTGAATAATCTCCATCAAGATAGATGAGTTTTCACAACAATCTACGCAGTGTCGCAAAAGAGCAAACCTTGAACAAAACTCTATCGCATTTCCAACATAAGTAATATCAACATCGAGCGATTGGCGTCCGAGAAGTTCATCTCGCACAACCCCGCCAATATAAAACAAATTTTTATCCTTTATATTGATGATGTTCATAACAAGGATTTTAGCGTAAAATAGGTAAAAAGTGAATAGTATGAAGATGCATAGCAACTAGATGCAAAGATGCAAAGTTCTTATAGGTGAGCTATGCTCACGAAACAGACTATGCGTCTGTACCTCTTAGCTTCTAGGCATCAACTCACTATTCACAACTCACTAAATAAGGAGAACCTATGTTACAAGAAGCGTCACGCGCCATAAACTCAGCATTCAATCAAAGTTTTATAAAAAAATTAAGCCAATATCTTCACGACTGCGTAAGGGAAGAAGTTAAAAGCTCGACTTTCAGAAATTTGAAAGGCGACAAAGATAACAAATGGATTTTCTTGCAAGGTGAAGAAAAATTATTTTCAACCAATGACGAATATTTACCACTCGACGGAAGCGATCCGAAATTGACCGAACTTATGATACAGAGCGATTTGGGTCAAAAAGACAAATACCTTATTTACGGTTATTTGTTTTTGGTTGGCAAAAGTTCAAAAACTAAAAAAGCAAACGAGTTTTTGACCCCGCTTTTATACATGCCATGTAAACTTGAACGCAACGGCGTAAATATCAATTGTTTTGGGCTGGATGAAGTTTTGTCGCTCAATACCGGTGCACTTGCTGCCCTGATGCGCAAAAGCGATGATGAAGATGAAGTAGATTTGCTTTTGGAAGGGATTTTGGACGTAGTGCCGGATTTGCCGATAACACAAGAAAAACTTGATATTTTCCTAACAACTCTAAAATCATTAGTTCCCGACCTTGAAATCGCAGAAAACCTAGGTGATTTTAAAGAAGATGATAATATTTCCAAATCAAAGGATTTTTATAAAGAAAAAGTTGACGGTGAAAACTTTGAAGAAATTATTGAGGAAGAAGAAACTGAACGCGAAAAACAAAAAGTTAAACTTGAAAAAGTCGC
>CAYPDZ010000068.1:4221-7863 GCA_964409575.1 uncultured Muribaculaceae bacterium
GTTCAAGGACCTCCGGGAACCGGCAAATCTCAAACAATCGTAAACCTTGTTGCACATTTGGTCGCAAACGGCAAAACCGTTCTTGTCGCATCTCGTATGGACAAAGCGGTTGACGTTGTCGCAGAACGCTTGAACGACCTCGGCGCAAGCCATATGGCGCTCCGTGCAGGACGTTTGAACTATCAACGACAATTGAGTGAGGAATTAAACAACTTGCTTTCACAACCGGCTCTTGATGATGGTGTTGAGGACATGCTTCTTTTGGATACAAAGGATATGAAAGACCATCTTGACATGCTAAAAGGCATGGAAAATAAGTCCGAAACCATTATCAAGCTTGAAAAAGACTGGCATGACAAACTTGATGAAGTTGAAGAACAAGAAAAACTACTTGGCAAACGCGAATTTGTCAAAACTTCACTCAAAAAAAGTGAAATTGACATAATTGCAGGCATCATAAAAGTTCTTGAACACAACATGGAAAAAGCCGGATTTGTCGCAAAAATCGCGAATTTCACAAGTTTGAGCCAATTGAAAAAAATCTTGAAACTCAAAGATTTTGATGTAAATTTTGAAACTCTCGGCAAACTAAAACAAGAGATAGAATTTGCCAATCTCGAATGGAATTTGCGTCGTATTGAAGCTGAAATCCAAAAAACAGGCAATCTTCACGTTCTGGCTGAACAAATTCGTACAATGAAACGCAAGCAAAAAACTCTTGCTGTAAATATCTTGAAAAACAAACGCCGTGAGGCTTTGAAAGAATTGTTGCGTGACGAAAACAAACGCAGAAGGCTAAAAGTTCACGCAAAATCACTCGTGACAAATAGAAAACGACTTCAAACAAACATTCTCGAAGAAGAAGATTTCAAACCGCTTCTGGAAGCTTTTCCGTGCTGGTGTGTGACAACTTATGCAGTATCAGACTCGTTACCGCTAAAACCGGGTATGTTTGACGTTGCAATTATTGATGAGGCTTCTCAATGCGATATCGCAAGCTGTTTTCCGATTTTGTTCCGTGCAAAAAAAGCCGTAATTGTCGGTGACGACAAACAACTTCCGCACCTGTCATTTTTGGAAAAAGCAAAAGAGCAATCATTCTTGAGCCAATACGGAATTCCCGACAAATACCGTCTGATGTGGAGTTTCAGAACAAATTCAATGTTTGACTTGGCGGACTACTACTCAATGAATTCTGTTATGCTTGATGAACATTTCAGAAGTTTGCCACCGATTATCAATTTTTCAAACCACGAATTTTATAACGACAGAATTCGTGTCATGAGAAAGGACAACAGCGACGAAAAAGTTCTTGAACTCGTAGAAGTTTTGGATGGCAAAGTCGATTTTGATGCGACAAGAAATCTGCCTGAAATCGAAGCGTTAGTCAAAAGATTGCACGAAATAATCATAGAAGATGAGCGCAAAAACCCCGACAATCCCGTATCTGTCGGTATAATTTCGCCGTTCAGAGCGCAGGTTGAACAGTTGAAAGTTTCTGTATCAAAAGTTCTTTCTGACTATATGATTAAAAAACACCAGATAGAAATCGGTACAGCACACACATTCCAAGGTGATGAACGCGATATAATGATGATTTCATGGGCAATTGCAGACAACAGTTTTGTCCAAAGTCTTATGTTTATGCAAAAACCGAACCTTTTTAACGTTGCAATCACACGCGGTCGAAACAAAGTCATCAACTTTATTTCTCGCAATCCCCGTGAACTTCCTGAAGGTCATTTCAGAAACTACGTTTCATTTATGCAAGAATACCAAAACCGCAAAGAAGCAGTACTTTCCGGTGAAATCGACGAAAATATTTACAAAAACCAATTTGAACGTGAAGTTGCTGAAAAAATCCGCGAACTTGATCACAAAGTCGTTGCAGGTGCAGATATTGCAGGCTTGAGCGCCGACCTTCTTGTTGATGACAAGTTTGTGGTTGAAATTGATGGCGTTGAGGACAAGGTCAAAACAAATATATCGAATATGAAAAAACAAGCAATCATGGAGCGTTCAGGCTACAAAGTCAAACGTATAACCTATCGCGAATGGCACTACTCACCAAAAGCCTGCCTTGATAGGGTGTTGATAGAATAATAGGAGAAAAATTATGAGAGAACTTGAATTTGAGATTACTAAAAAAGATTGTATAAATTATAACAAAGATGCGTTAAAAATTCCGAGGGTATTAAAACAATATACTTGTCTTCTTATTATACCTGCTATCTTTTTTATTATTTCTCTGGTTGGTTTGTTTTTACCTGTTGAATTTTGTATATTTTCAACTTTTTTCCCGTTATTTTTATGCTTTTTGTTAGCAGCGATGATTATAGCAGTAAGTTTATACTTTACAGGTGGTCGGCAAATTTATAAGGCATTAAAAGGCTCAGATTTAAAAAGAAAGATTATAATAACAAAAGAAAATATATATAGTTCCAATGAAACATCAAACGGTACTGTAAATTGGGATGGCGTTGTTGATATTTATAATAAAAAGAATACTATTATTATATTTCTAAGTGAAAAAATGGGTATTATGATACCTAAACGAGTATTTGAATCGGAACTTGATGCAGTAAAATTTTATGCGCAAATGCTTGAATATTACAACAACGCAAAAAATTCATAAAGTAAATTGAAAATTAAATATACAGGGTAAAAGATGTCTTTTCTAATAAACTTCGACACAACAGTTTACTTCGATTTCGGTCGATAGTTTTGAAGGAAGGAGGTCAATTATGGAAAATATCAACTTAACATTAATAATGATTTTTTTGATTTTATGCATAATAAAAAGTAACGCCCATCTAAATAGATAAGCGTCACTTCGATTTCTACAAGGCATCCGGCTAGTCTAGCAAACTGCCACCCTGTATTTTTATTATAACCTATTTTTTTAAAATTTCAACCCCTACAAAAAAGTTAGTATGTTATTTAAATAATACTTTACTTTATCCAAGGGTAATCTTTGGGAATCTTCCAACCATTTTGGTAAATAACTGCAGCACAAGTTGAAGGAAAAGTATTGTAACAACGTAATTTTAATGCTGAATCATCATAGTCTTCAATCCAAGCTGGAGAGATCATCTTTTTAGACCTATCTAAATAAAATAAAAAAGTATCACGCCCATCTGACAATTCCCCATATATCCCTTTTGGTTCACATTTGCTAGCGTTCATACAAAAAGTAAACATTATAGTAGGGTCTCCTTCATTTGAAATTGATGAAATAAATCCTGTGCCATCAGGGAAAGATATTTTATAAGCTCTGTTACCGGTTGGTAAAATTTTGCCATCAAATTCAACGTTAATATATGGAATTATATTAGTTTCTAACCATTCTTTTTCTTGACTCTCAAAATCTCTCCATATATCTAAATGGAATGCAACATCATCATTTTCTGCAACAGAACGTCTAAGTGCAGTATTCATTACTGAATAGAACTTTTTTAGTTTAGTTTCAGTAACTTGTCTTTTATAAGCAGTTTGTAGTATTGGCATTGTTATAGCCGCCACTACACCGATGATGCCCAAAGTTATTAAGACCTCGGCTAAAGTGAATGCTGCGCCTCGCATTAAATGGCACCGCTCACAATCAAAACGAAAAGCGCGGTTTCCGTTTATGATTGTTCGTCT
>CAYPDZ010000069.1:0-7838 GCA_964409575.1 uncultured Muribaculaceae bacterium
ACAAGCTTGAATATGTGAAACAATAACTACCAAAGGGGGGCAGATTTGCCCCCTTGGTTTTTTAATATACTAAAACAAATTTAACTGTTCTTGTTTTGCAAAATGCTTTTCAAGATAGGATTTTCTATGGTAAGGCGAAACACCGTATTTATCAATGGCTTCCATGTGATCTTTTGTTAAATATCCCATATTGCTTGCCCACCCGTAGCGTGGATATTTTTTTGCAAGCCTTAGCATATACCTGTCACGCTCAACTTTTGCCAAAATACTCGCCGCCGCAATCGATGCAGATGTTCCGTCGCCTTTAATTATAAATTTTTGAGAGTATTTTAATGTCGGAATTAATCTATTGCCATCAACCAAAACTATTAAATTATCACACTCAATATTTTTCCTAACATTTTCAACGGCTTTACGCATAGCTTCAAGCGAAGCATTCAAGATATTTACGCGTTCAATTTCCTTTACGTTTACGGATACTACAGAATTTACCGTTTCATTTTTTATAATCTCATAAAGCTCCTCTCGGTTTTTGGGAGAAACTTTTTTACTGTCATTCAAATTTACAAGTTTTTCAATCAAATCCTCATTTTTGTTTGTAAAACAAACAGCAGCAGCAAACACAGCACCAACACCTGAGCCACGCCCTGCTTCATCCGTTCCTATAATAACTTTATCCAAATTTTCATCAAATGCAAAAAGCTCTCTATATTTTTTCATTACACCTCATCAAGAATAAATTTCCCGATTTTACCCTCTCTAAAATCTCTTAAAATATATACGGAAGTCCGTTCTATATCAGGCTCACCACCTGAAATAATCCAATTTCTGGATATTGCAATAGCTTCAATCGTAAGATTTTCAGTTTTATAAAAATCCATCACAACTTGCGGATATTTTTCACCTAACATCACTAATAACTCTTTTGCAACAACTTCATTTGAATAAGCGTTTTCTGAAATAGCATTGACAAACGCCAGTTTACGAGCACGTTCCTGATTTTCCTGCTTCATCGGAATAATTCCCGGTGTGTCCAACAAATCCAATTGAGGATTAATTCTTACCCACTGTTGTTGACGTGTCACACCGGCTTTTGCACCGATTTTCGTTTTGGAAGAACGAGTTAATTTATTTATAATACTCGATTTTCCGACATTCGGCATCCCAACAACCATAACTCGAGCAGGTCTACGTAACAACCCTTTTTTCATCAATGCTTGAATACGCGGTTCTGAAAGCTCAACGGCTTTTTTTACAATAAAATTTAAGTCTTTTGAATTTTTTGCATCAGACTTTATAACGGGATATCCCGTATTTTCCTCCAGTATTTTAATAAATTTGTTTAATTCATTCGTATCCGTCAAATCCGCTTTATTGAGCAAAATTAAACGGGGCTTTTCACCTAAAAGCCCCGCAATATTATCATAACTGCTTGAAAAAGGCAGTCTCGCATCAATAACTTCAATAACCGCATCCACCAAAGAAAGCTGCTCTTTCAGCTTCTTTTCGGCCTTTGCAATATGACCGGGATACCAGTGTATGTGAAGCTTATCTTTTTTCAATTTTTTCCTTGATACGAGTTGCTTTACCAGAACGTTCTCTCAAGTAATAAAGTTTAGAACGTCTTACATCACCTTTTCTGAGAACATTGATTTTTTCAATTCTCGGAGAGTTTAGCAAGAATACACGTTCTACACCAACACCTTGGAATACTTTTCTAACAGTAATAGTTTTGTTAATACCTGAACCGTGTTTTTTAATAACAGTTCCTTCAAAAGCCTGAATTCTTTCTTTGTTTCCTTCAACAATTCTTACGAATACTTTAACAGTATCGCCGGGATTTGCATCAGGGAGACTTTCTCTTAAAAATGGTTTTTCCAATTCATCAATAATAGGGTTCATTTCACATTTCCTTTATAATTATAATTTCGTACTTTTTTAAATTCCTTAAATCGATGTTCCACAAATACACCGACGCACGTAAAAGTATAGTAAAACAAAGGTAGAAAAATTTCAAGCAGTTTTTAAAATTTTGTAATATAATTACAATATGGCAGGCGATTACAAAAAATTATTGAATAAAAAGAAGAAAAAAGTCTTTGCAGACCCTAAAAATATGGGTGTAAACATTGACAAAAACGAATACTACGAAATCATTTTATCAAACTCCGCCCATCCTGAAAATATTAAATCATAAAAAAATGGTGGAACAATATTTTGTCCCACCTGCAGGTTTGTGTTCATTATGATAAGCCTAACGCTATTTTGTTGTTTTCTGCAATCATATTCATTGCATTTTCGTAATTTGATTGCAAAGCCACCATATTCTCATACTCAACATCCAAATTTAATAACTTGTTGAAATAATCGCAAACTTTTGAAAGCACTGACGGATTATTTTCGACAGTATCCAATAAAGCTTCAATTTCCGTGCCAATTTCGTTCAAAATGTCCGAAATAACAGCATCATCAGATACACTTATCCCTAATTCCTCTGCTAATGATTTTGCATCAGCCTTAATCTCAAATTCTGACGAATAACCTTGCTGCTGACCATTTTGCTGATGTTTTTCCTGTTTTGCCTGAGTAATTTTTTGTTGTGCTTCGGCTTCTGTCATCCCATCAGTTGCCGGAATACCTAAAGCTTCAAGCTCTTTTTTTGTACTGTCACTCAACTGTGATTGCTTTTTGGTAACTGTTTCACTTGCAGCGTTACCTCCTGCATTGATTGAATTGATTGATGTTGTCATAAAACCGTCCTTTCTTATTTATACAAATTCTGTTGTCGGATTGTTTTAATGAAAACTTTAAACTTTTCAAGCTAATGTAAAGAAAAATTTACATGTAGAAATTTCTACGCACTTGAAATTAATAGATTGTGTTTATATAATTATAAGATTGAGGTGAAACGATGACAGATAGCAAAAATGAAATATTTTTTCTTGATAGCCTGCCGTTTAAACTGGAACAAACGGCACGCGTTGGTGAACTTTTAGGGCGGAGTTATTACAAAGAGTATGCAAACAAAAAACACATACTTGAACTTGATGAGTTTGTAATTTTGAGCTATATCAAAGAAAACCCTAATTCGTCACAGGCTGACATTTCAAAAAAATTTTTAAAGGGTAAAGCTCATATTGGCAAAATACTTAATGATATGGAACAAAAGGGTTTCATCCTACGTAGTGCCGATATTAAAAACGGCATAATGGTGAAACGCTCAATAATAACAAAACTGGGTGAAAAAGTATATGAGGAAACTGATAACGGATATAGAATTCTTGCCAAAAAGACTCTGGGATATCTGTCCGAAGAAGAAATAAAAACTTTTACATATCTGCTTGATAAATACAGAAGTATTTTATTGAATAATTTTGAAATTAATTTTTAAAAAAATATTGACTTTCTAAAAAATAGTATTAAATTCTATAGGTAGAAAAACATACAAGTAAAAACAGGAGGATACCTATGGAAAAAAGAACGCACTATATTAACACATTAACTTATCAACTGGAAGCTACAACAAATATGTGTTATACACTTATGCAAAATTGGTTTTCAACAAGAGTAAAGAACAAAATAAGCTTTGATGAATATGTTATACTTGATACGCTTATTTGCTATCCGCATTTGGATAAAAATTTGTTAGCTCTTACATTAATCAAAGACGAGAGTTATATTGAAAAAACACTTGCGAAATTAGAAAAGAAAAATCTTATTAAAAAAGTAAACAATCACAATGTGCAAATAAAGGTTAAAACTTATGAAATCACGAAAGATGGTGACAAAGTTTATAATGAACTCTCCGAAATTAAAGACGAAACTGTCAGACTATTAGCACGATTTATCAGCGAAAACGAATTGGTTACATTTACTAAAACACTTTTAAAAATTAAAACTATCTTAATTTCGCTAGAGAATTCTGAAGTTTTACCGTAAATATATTGACAACAAAGCATGTTCAATATACAGTAGACATGCACAAGAAACAATGTATGCGATGGGCATGTGGTACTCTGCCGACGAGAAAGATTAAGTATCTTTTGAGGAGAGGGGTAGACGCGCTCAAGATTTCGAAAGAAATCTATTGACAACTAAATTTAGGAAAACTTTTCCAAAACCTAGGTGGTAAAGTTTTTTTGCTAAGCTTTTTTCTCAAAAAAAGCGTGGGCATGTGGTACTCTGCCGACGAGAAAGATTAAGTATCTTTCGAGGAGAGGGGTAGACACGCTCAAGATTTCTTTAGAAATCTTTTTATACACATGGGCATGTGGTGGAATGGTAGACACGCTAGTCTTAGGAACTAGTGCTAACGCGTGGGAGTTCGAGTCTCTTCATGCCCAAATAGAAAACCGAATGATATTTGTTGTTCGGTTTTTTATTTCATATATTAATGTTCTATTCTAAGTGGGGCGTTAGCACTCTGCCGAAAAAAAGATTGAGTATCTTTTTTGAGAGGACTGCGCTCGCACCAATGAATTGACAAATAAATACAAAACCTTTAAGAGGGGCGTTAGCACAGTTGGTAGCGCATCACACTGGCAGTGTGGGGGTCAGGGGTTCAAATCCCCTACGCTCCAATTTTTTCTTATTTTATTAGGTTGTGGCAAATTTAACTTGTCACAACAAAATATTTTATTAATCAAAGATTGACAAAAATTACAAATTTTGCTAATTAAAACTAAGGAATAATGATATGATTAAAATTAAGCACGACATCAAAGATATTAATTTAGCAGAACAAGGTAAAAAACAAATAGACTGGGCATTCAAAGATATGCCGGTACTAAAGACAATAAGAGAAAGATTTATTAAAGAACAACCATTCAATGGGTTAAAACTATCGGCATGTGTGCACGTAACAAAAGAAACAGCTGCACTTTGCATTGTAATGCAAGCCGGTGGAGCTGACGTTGTATTAGTAACTTCTAACCCACTATCAACACAAGATGACGTTGCTGCAGCTCTTGTTAAATACTATAACATTTCTGTTTTTGGTTATGCCGGAGAATCTGTCGAAACGTACAAAGCGCACATTCTTCAAGCTTTGGAACATAATCCTGATCTTATTATTGATGATGGAGGCGATATGGTTTCTTTATTACATGACGAAAGACCCGACTTAATCGGCAAACTTATCGGCTCAACAGAAGAAACCACAACGGGCATCATAAGACTTAAATCGATGGAAGCACAAAAGACTTTGGGATTTCCGGCTGTAGGAATTAATACAAGTTTAACAAAACACATGTTTGACAATCGTTACGGTACAGGGCAAAGCGCATTTGATGGGATTTTAAGAGCTACAAACATTCTTATTGCCGGTAAAACCGTTGTTGTATCAGGATATGGCTGGTGCGGGAGAGGAGTAGCCTTAAGAGCAAAGGCTCTTGGCGCAAATGTAATTGTTTGCGAAGTTGATCCGCTAAAGGCTCTTGAAGCTACAATGGAAGGTTACAGAGTTATGCCTATCGCAAAAGCTGCTTTAGAAGGTGATATTTTCTTAACAGTAACAGGTAACAAACATGTTATAGATATTCATCATATATTAACAATGAAAGATGGTGCATTCCTTGCTAATTCAGGACATTTTGATAATGAAATTAATGTTGCAGGTTTAAAATCTCACACTGTTGAAATAAAAAAAATTAGACCTTCGTTGGAGGAATATGTACTTGATAGCGGAAAATCAGTTTATGTACTTGCGGAAGGAAGGATTGTAAATCTTGTAGCGGCAGAAGGTCATCCTGCAAGTGTTATGGATATGAGTTTCGCAAATCAAGCTCTGGGCATTGAATTTTTAGTAAAAAATCAAGGTAAATTGGAGAATAAATTGTATACTTTACCTAGTGAAGTTGATGTAAAAATTGCAGAAATTAAACTTCAATCAATTGGTGTTGGAATAGATACACTTACACCTGCTCAAAAAGAATACTTGAACAGTTGGAAAATAGATTAATGAAATATGCTAAATTAAGTCCTTTTGGACTTCATATTTAATATTCATAAATTACGACTTTTGAACCCATATTCATATATTTTTCGCAATCATCAACCTCACAAACATAATGAAAACCACATTTTGCGAGAACTAATCCCGAATTGGAATTTTCGATATGATGACATGCCCAAAGATGTTCAAAGCCAACTTCATTAATAAGAAAATTTTTTATATACAAGAGTGCTTCAGATGTTATGCCGTTGTGCCACCATTTTTTACCGATGCAATAACCAATCTTACCTTTTTTTAAATTTTCATCTATCTCCATAACATCAATGTTTCCAATGGCTTCACCATTGTATTCAATGCACCATTGATAATAATTAGGGTTTTTATAACCATTTGTCCATTCTGTTAAAATTTCTTTTGTTACTTCAATTGAATTGTGAGAATTCCAAGGCACATATCTGGTAACATCATCGTCATTTGTCCAATTAGAGAAGACCATAGGCGCATCGTTCATAGTAAAAGGACGTAGAGTTAATCTCTCTGTATGCATCTTTATAGTTCCCAGATGTTTCATGCCTAAATTGTATCACAAATACAAGATACACCATATATAATTACCGCGAACATTCCATTTTGCTAAAATCTAAATTTTTATATATAATCATCTTATGCAAAAAAATGATGAACTGGTTGTAAAAATAGAAAAATTTTCAAATCTTGGTACCGGAATTACAAAAGTTGACGGTCAAATTGTTTTTGTCGAAAATGCTTGCACAGAAGATGAAGTAAAAATAAAACTTACGAAAGTTAATAAAAACTACGCAACCGCAAAAATTGTGGAAATAATAACCCCATCACAATATCGTGTTGAACCGTTTTGTCCAATGCAAAAAGTTTGCGGAGCATGCCAGATGCAGTTTATTGATTATGCTTACCAGTTGAAACTCAAAAAGCAAATAGTGGAAGATGCAATGCGAACTATCGGACATATTAAAACACCTGTAAATGAACCGATATCAAGCCCTGAAATCAAAAACTACAGGCATAAAATCCAGTATCCTGTTTCTCAGAAAAAAGAAGGTAGAATTGTTGCAGGATATTTTAAACCGCAATCACATGAGATAGTTAATATAAAATACTGCCCCATTCAACCTGAAATTTGTGATAACATTATTGAATTTATTAGAGAAAACGCACCTGAATTTGGTATTACGGGATTTAACGAAAAAAAGCACACCGGTGACTTACGCCATGTTGTTATTAGAAATTCTGCAGATAGTGGAAAATGTTTGGTAACTCTTGTTGTTAATGCTATGCCACGTCATACCGGACTTGATCCGGTATCGCATAATCAGCCCGACTTTGCGATTGCGTGTCAAGCACGCAATGACGAACATTTTTTCCACAATCGCCTAAACAATTTTGCAAAAGCGATTTTTGAACACTTTGAACAGGTCACCGGGGTTTGCATAAACTTTAATCCTAAAAAGACCAATGTAATTTTGGGCAAAGATACTATTTGTGTTTGCGGTCAGGATTTTGTTGAAGAAAAAATCCTTGATAAAACTTTCAAAATTGGTGCAGATACATTTTTTCAGGTTAATCCCAAAAGTGCAGAAAATATCTTTAAATATGTGAAAAATGAGATTGCGAAGTTTGAAAATCCTACTGTGTTGGATGCTTATGCCGGAATTGCGACATTTGGAATTGTTGTAAGCGATGTTGCTCAAAAAGTTGTCAGTGTGGAGGAAAATAAAGCGTCTATTGAAAAAGCAAAAGAGGTTTTACAAGAAAACAATATCAACAATGTTGAGCTTTTCGCACAAGATACGACAAAATATTTAAAATCTATTAAGCGTAAATTTGATATTACGATTTTAGACCCGCC
>CAYPDZ010000070.1:0-7681 GCA_964409575.1 uncultured Muribaculaceae bacterium
TAGTAATTTCATTTTTATTCATGGTACTAAGGATTTCTGCAATTTCTTCTAAGTTATGCATTATTGACTCCTGTTACTATCTATAGAAACAATAGCATTAAATAAGGCTTCTGTCAATAGTAACAAACGTAAAATTCTGTCTTTGGAATAGTTGGTTACACAGCCCCTTCATGAGTATAACATCTTCTTATCTCTGTTAAAGATTGAATTTTCATTTTCCTCCTTTTTATATATATAAATATAACTTTGTAAGAACTACTTGAAATCTTGTAATAAATCCTCAACTAGTTCCTTGATAATTTTTTGTCTATGATATGGGAATATAATAATATGGGCTTTTTCTTTTCCATTATTATCTTTAAAATTAGACAATTGATATTTATGACAAATATTATCACTAGGTTTGTCTATAACAAAGGTATTAGAATTAAGTTCTCTATAAAATTTGATTTTATTATCAATTAATAATTTGTCTAAATATTTTACATTTTTACTGTATTCATCCGGCAATTTTCTTTCAAGTGTATCAATAATTCTTTGTAAGCTTGAAAATGGGCTAAATGTTCTAGAACCAGATGTTGTACTATCAGTAATTCCAATATAATCAACGATTTCTCCAACCGGTTTTGTTTTTGAAACAATAATACTATTAACATTATTGCTTCCAAAGTATTTGTGCAGACTTATAGAAACAGAATCAACACCTAAACTTTCCATATTAGGTAAAACCGGAGCGTTTGTTTGATTTTTTGCAATACCACCATACATTGCAGCATCAAGATGTATGTAATGATCTATTTTTAAGCTTTTTAATTTATTAGAAATTTTTATGACATCATCTATTGCGCCAGTTTTTGTAGTACCCCACGTTAAAAGAATTACAGCAGGTTCTCTTTTTGTATTCCAATTATTTTTTATTTTAGAAATTAATTCTTTTACATTAATTCTTTCAGAATTTTGCTCTGTTGAAATAACTTCTGAATTAAAGTAGTTCAAAGTTCTGGTGCTATTATTACTACAAGAATTCATTTTTACAGATTTAGGTACACTATAATGAGCTGCTTTAGAATAATACACTGTTGCATTAGGATATTTTCTAAGCCCATTTGTTATACCCCATTTATTACTTTCTGATCCCCCTTGTGAAATATATCCCCAAGGTCCTTGGTAATCAAAGACCTCTTTGAGTGTACCATCAGGGGCGAGTTGTTTAATTTTTTTTTTTGGGAGTGCTTAGTCCTAAATGTTTGTATATTTTTTCAAGAATTGGTTGCTCATAATCTTTTTTAGCATCCATTGCATAATTTCCAAATTCATAAGAATCTCCACACCCATTAATAAGAGGAAGCCTCGCTTCCATTTTTCTCAAATATTGAATCAAAGCTGTATCTGTACCAATATTTGCAGGATAACCAAACATGTAATCTTTTGATTTCTGAATTCTTCTACTATATTTTTGAGCTTTTACAATTGTTGCATCATCTTCCTTTACGTATTTGGAGATTAGGTTTGAAGATACTCCTTCTTTTTTTAAATTATCATAATCAAAAAGTCTGCTTAATTGGAACTTGATGTTTAAAAGATCTTTTAATTTTGTTTCTATTTCTTTAAGTTTAAGAGCAAGCATTTTTTGTTCTTTTTTATTGAGACCTCTAGAATTTTCTTCAATTTTTGTTAGAAAATCTTTAAAAATATTTTGAATAGGCATCTCTAAATTTGTGAAACTCTTATTTTTTAAAGGCTTTCCTCTGAAATTTATCACAGTAACAACATTTTGTTTTTGCGCAATATTGTTTTTTAAATAAGAATGACTTTGAAAAAAATTTGAACTTAGTATTTGATTGGATATAGTTAACATTTTCCCTCCAAGTGAAATATTGATAATGCCTTTTGAATGTCACATTTTTGTAATTTTGTGACCATCAACTCGTAGATTGTTTATATTTGCATTGTTTTTATGTATATGACATTAGAAATCAGTTGTCTTTACATTTTTTAATAAACTAATTAATCTAACTTAACTTGTGTTATCATAAACCCGAGCAGTTTATAGAATTGCTTGGTCACAAAATTACAAAAATGTGACCATGTCAGAATGTTATCTTCTCCGTTGTAAATAAAGAGTTTCAGACTATAAAATGAAGTTTGAATAACTTTCATCAATTTGGTCTTGTTCAATTCCGATGTATCTCAAAGTTACTTGCGGACTTGAGTGGTTGAAAATTTTTTGCAAAATAGCAACATCCTTAAATTTCTGATAATGATGATAACCAAAAGTTTTTCGCATTGTGTGAGTTCCGACTTTTTCCGGTAAACCCGCTAATTTACAAGATTTTTTGATTATGCGGTAAGCCGTAAATCTATCCATTCTGTTCTGAAATCTTGTTGTAAAAAGTGCTTCGTCAGAGCGTTTGCCCTTGGTAAATTCTTCAAACATTGGCTTTAATTTGGAATTAATCGGAAAAGATTTGTACTTGCCGGTTTTCTTTTCAACAATTCGGATATAGCTTTTATTTCGGACATCTGCGACATCAAGTGCAACGATATCGGAAATTCTTAATCCGCAATTTGTTCCAATTGTGAGCAACAATAAATCTCGCTTGCTTTTCTTCGCCAAATAATTTTCAAGCTTTCGCAGATGTTCTAAATTCCTTATGGGTTCAACTGTTGTCATATTATTCTCCTTTTGATTTTCCACCTACAATTTTCAAGGAAAAAGGAGGTTTAATCTGACAAATGTCCAGTTAAGACGCATTCAGAAAATCTGCAAAGAACAAAAAAAATAATGAGGTAAAAAATGAGAAAATAAAACAATAAAATTTGAACTTCTACTATGGAAGAAATAACCCCAAAACCTTTTTATAAATTGAAAATTAAATAATTATCGAATAGCTTGTTTGTAGTAAAATAAAACTATGCCAAATTTGCATGATTTAGAAAAATAACTACATGAGCTTAAATGTTAAAACAAACTTCTACGTTTTTAGATACATATAACTCTATAATGGGAAAACTTAAATTAAGCCACAAAAAAACATAGGCTTCTATGCTTAAAAGCAGGGAGAACTTCCTATGTTGTACACCATTATTATTTACGATAACACTCTATTTGTCAAGTGTTTGGACGAAA
Source organism: uncultured Muribaculaceae bacterium (assembly GCA_964409575.1). Lineage (GTDB taxonomy): Bacteria > Cyanobacteriota > Vampirovibrionia > Gastranaerophilales > Gastranaerophilaceae > Stercorousia. Next base: position 3,131 of record CAYPDZ010000070.1, read on the forward strand.
AAATTAAGAATGCATTTGTCCTGTCAAAGTACACACTCGATAAAATACAATTTCTTATAAAATAAACCGAGGTTAATACCTCGGTTTATTTATTACGCGTGGAGGGATTCGAACCCCCGACCTTTTGGTTCGTAGCCAAACACTCTATCCAACTGAGCTACACACGCACGGGTTTTTTGTTTACTCAACCATTCTACTGCAAAAAAAAAAATTTTCAAGTTTTATTTTTGAACAAAATCGTAACAATTTGATAGCTTTGCATTATCGTTATATAATAATATAGAATTGTTATGAAAAGATTACTTTTATTATTAATACTATTTATCACATTTATTTTTGCATTTGCTTCACAAACTTATGCGGAAGATGTGTATAAATTTATAAATGCAAATTTTGATACTTCAAATTCCATCATCGTACTTTCGGCACAAGATACGGCAGACAATTTTCTAAATCAAGATATAAAACTAATTAAAGCTGAAAATAAAGTTTATTTTGATGTCGATAATGCAATTACAACATTTTCCAAACAAGATTGGATATTCAACTCCGGTGCGATAAAAGAAATCAAAATTAATCAATTTTCAGTTAATCCCTGTAAAATTAGGGTTGTTATCAATTTTGAAAACGGCTTTGAACCTGACAACATCCAATTATTAAGGATTAAAAATAATATTATCGTTAAACTCAAAAACGGCACTATTGTTGATAATGAATACTTCCACAACACATATAGAGATGAACATTCATCCTCCAGCGATTTTTATGAATATTTAACGGTTACAACACCAATAGAACAACAGACAGACAGCATTACAGGACAAATTCAAGATGCGTTCAATGTAAAAGCTGAACAAACTTTTGAAAAAAAAGAACTTAAACTTAATACTAAGTATTACCTTAATAACCTGTCTGTCAGACAAAACGGTGTATTATTGAACGGTTTTGGCTCAGTAACAATCGAAAGACCAATGATACTTCAAAATCCGTCAAGAATTGTTTACGACCTGCCAAACGCTCTTGTTGATACAAAATTGAGAAACAAAGAATTTAGAATTAACGAAACTGAAACGGTTAAAATTGGACAGTTTTCCGTAAATAAAGCAAGAATTGTAATTTCAACAGATGCAGTCGCCGACTATATTCCAATATATTCGGAGGACAATCAGTCTTTAATCCTCGCAAATTACAAAAAAACAAATAATTCAACACTTTTTACCCATTCAAGCAATGCAATTGACTACATCAAAGAGAAAGAAAACTCTCAAACCGAGAGTATGATTTTGAAATTCGACTCCCCGATTGTTCACGGCTTGGATAGATACAATGACAAACTGATAATTTATCTTTATAATGTTTCAAAGTACAATGACACAAACTTTAAAGAAGCTTTCAAAAGCACATTTTTTGAAGATGCCACAATTGATTTAATCCCAAAAATCGGATTAAAATTGACGATACCGTTCCAACAAGATGCTATGGTAAGTTCATACCTCGGAGCTGACGGAAGAAGTTTAAAAGTTAAAATAAAACAGGTTAAAAAGAAACAAGAACCGACAATAATTCTTAATCCAACAAACCCTAAAACCTCATCAGATAAAAAATATGTAGTGCTTGATGCAGGTCATGGCGGAACGGATACCGGCGCAATCGGCGGCGGGATTAATGAAAAAGATATAACTCTTGATGTTGCAAAACGTGTAGAAAAACTCCTTAAACAAAAAGGTTACGAAGTAAAAATGACGCGCACGGATGACACTTACATTTCATTGCAAGACAGGGTTGAAATCAGTGAAGAATATTCACCTGATATCTTTGTCAGCATTCACGTAAATTCCAGTGTTAAACCTGAAATAACAGGTGTTGAAACACACTATTATCATCAAGAGAGTATGGAACTTGCGCAAGTCGTACATTCATCGTTTGCCAGTGCCGTTCAATCACCTAATCGCGGATTGTTTAAATCTAAATTTTATGTTATAAATCATACAACATCCCCAGCGATTTTGATTGAAATAGGATTTATTTCAAACGCAAATGAGAGAGCACAACTTGTGGGCGAAAAGAGAAAACAGGCAACAGCGAAAGCAATAGCAGATGGAATACAAGAATATTTTAAAAGATAACCCAATAGCGTTTTTTGATTCCGGAGTAGGCGGATTGACAGTTTTTGAAAAAATAAAAAAACTGTTACCCCAAGAAAATTATCTCTATTTTGGTGATACCAAAAACATGCCCTATGGTGAAAAAACAGAAGAACAACTTATTCAATTTGCAGATAAAATTTTAAGTTTTTTTGAACAAAAGAGAGCAAAGGCTGTTGTTATTGCTTGTAACACAAGTTCTGCCGTTGCTTATGAAAAATTGAAAGATAATTATAATTTTAAAATTTATCCGATTATTCAATCGGTTTGTTCGACACTTGCAAAACTCGATGTAAAAAAACTCTGTGTAATTGCAACACCTGCAACTATAAAATCGCATGCATATTCAAAAGAAATTGCGAAATATAATCCTGATATACAAATTCTGGAAATTCCTGCACCAAATTGGGTTAGAATAGTTGAAGAACACAGAATTAATCAACCTCAAAGTATTGAACAGGTCAGAGAGATTTTAGAGATTGCACAAGGATATTCGCCCGACAAAATAGTTCTTGCCTGCACTCATTACCCGTATTTGATGAATGTTTTGAAAAAATTCATGCCGGAGGACAAGTTTATCGACCCATCAGTATATTTTGCACAAAATATTAAAGACGATTTGGCAAAAAACGGACTTTTGAATAATAAATTTGAATATGAGAAATTCTTTGTCAGCGCAGACCCCGAAAATTTCCAAACCGCATCACAATTGTTTTATCAGCTCAAAGAACTTCCTGAATTGATAAATTTATAAAAAGGCACCTCTCTCAAAAATAGGAAGAACACAGTAGAGTGCAATTTATTGCACCAATTTTGAAATAGTAAATAGTTATTTACGGTCTTACAACTGTTGTAACGTATTTTTCGTTAAAATATTTGTTCGCACAATTTTGAATGTCTTGAACCGTAACTTTTTGAACTCTTTCAACGGCTTTTTCTCTAAAATCAAATCCAAAGCCTTGTATTGCATAATGAGCAAGCCAATTTGCCTGCTGAGAATTTGTTTCACTAATAAATGCCCATTTACCAAACAAATTATTTTTAGCATTTTCCAGTTCTTCCTCACTGACAGGAATAGTTTTTATTTTTTCAATTTCTTCTGCAAAACCTTTTAATGAAATTTCAATATTATTGGGCTCTGTCGCAATATAAATTGAAAAATTTGCGATTAATTTTGCCATGTCATACGAACTTCTAACCACATAAGCAAGCCCCTTTTTGTCGCGAAGTTCCAAAAACAATCTCGACGAAAGACCGCTTGCACCTAAAATAACATTCAACAATGCCAACGCCGGATAATCCTCACTATCAGCAGTTTCGACAAGCCAACCTTTCAAAATATGAGCCTGATTTAAATCCTCCTGAATAACTTCAACCTCTTTAGCCTCTAGAAGTTCAGGCTTTCTATGTTCGGTGAGTTCACAAGATGGCTGAATACCGCCTAAATTAGCTTCTAAAAGCTCATTAACGGTGTCATATTCAATATCTCCAACAAACGCAATTACTTTTTTGCTGTTTTCAAGAATATTTTTATATGCATTTGTCACATCACCTTTTGTTATATTTTTGAGATTTTCAAGAATAACGGTATTTGTGTAACCGTATCTGTGCCCTTCGTAAATATTTTTATAAAAACTGTCAATAACTTTTGCACGCGGAGAATCCAATTCCGCAATAATTTCACCTTCGAGCTTTGCTTTTTCCTTATCAAATTCCTCAAAAGTTGTGTTTTTAACTATATCGGTAAAAATTTCCAGAGCTTTTTCAAAATCCTCATTAAGACAAACAAATTTGAATTTTACATAATCAAGTTTTAGCTCTGCAGTAAACTCAATCGCGTATCTGTCCAATTCTTCCGACAACTGTTGAGCCGTATATTTTTTAGTTCCCTGCATAAAAAGTCTTGTCATCAAAGAATACACACCTGCTCCAACAGAAGTTTCAGGCAATGACAAATTCAAATACAACGCACATCTCGGCGTATTTAAATTTCTTTTATATGCAAAATCAATGTTGTTTTTTAACTTATTAAAAATTTTATCCATAAAAGCTCTCCCTTTACGTTGATTTTAGCATAATATAACAAGAATTTCAAATACATGTTCATCCAATAATGCGCAAGAGGTAAATTTAATTATTACGCTATTTTTCAATTATATCTTATACGGATAATCGTCTTTAAATTCCCAACCATCCATCATTAGTAAATGTGAGCATCTGGTAGGGGTTTCTATGCATTCTTGTTTAGCTTTTTCTCTGGAGTTATTACTTATAAAATCATAAGGAACTAAACCACCAGTACTAAACAGTTTTTCCTTTGATGGGCAGATTAAAAAATCAAATCTGTCTCTACCATCAACATTAGGATTTTTACTACCATTTGCATCATATCGAAAATGTGCACAGG
>CAYPDZ010000071.1:0-7622 GCA_964409575.1 uncultured Muribaculaceae bacterium
GAACAAAACCTCACTATCAAAAAAATTGTAGAGATTACTAATCTGTTGGATTTACCATTAAATAAAGTATTAAATCTGGACTAAAATTTAAACTCTCTTTCCGGTTTCTTTATCAAAGAAATATAAATCATCAGAGTTTATACTCAGTTCAAGAGTTTTGCCCAAGTCGTAATCTGCAGGGAGTTTCGCAGAACACTTTTTGTCACCAATATTGAAGTATGCGATTTTTTCACTGCCCAATAGTTCAGAAATTTCAACATTTACAGTCAGTTTAATATCCCCCCCGCACACCATTTTTTCCGGTCTTATACCAATTATATTTTCTGTATCGTACGAAAAGTCTTTGCTGTCTATAAAATTCATTTGAGGAGAACCCACAAAGCCCGCTACAAAAGTGTTTGCAGGGTCATTGTAAATGTTTTCCGGACTGTCGGCTTGCTGGATTACACCTTTATCCAAAACCACTACTCTGTCACCCATTGTCAATGCTTCTGTCTGGTCATGGGTTACGTAAATGAATGTCGTCTGCAATTTTTCATGCAACTTTTTAATCTCCGAACGCATCTGGACGCGAAGTTTTGCATCCAAATTTGATAAAGGTTCATCCATTAAGAAAACTTTTGGATTTCTGACGATAGCGCGCCCCAAAGCTACACGTTGACGCTGTCCGCCGGAAAGTTGTTTTGGTTTTCTATCCAAATAATCTTTCAAATCAAGTATTTCAGCAGCTTCTTGAACTTTTGCTTCAATGGTTTTTTTGTCAACTTTGCGCATTTTGAGTCCAAAAGCAATATTTTCTCTTACCGTCATGTGCGGATATAGTGCGTAACTTTGGAATACAAAAGCAATATCGCGGTCTTTTGGGTGGACATCGTTAACTTTTTTATCTCCAATAAAAATTTCACCGTCAGTTATACTTTCAAGTCCTGCAATCATCCTTAAAAGTGTTGATTTCCCGCAACCCGAAGCCCCGACAAGCACAACAAATTCTTTATCTTTAATATCTAAATCAATATTATCAATAACTTTTTTCTTGTCATAAATTTTTGTGACATTTTTTAAAGTTACACTGCTCATTCTTATTCCTTTTCAACAGGTAAAATTACTGTAAAAGTACAGCCTTTCATAACTTCCGAGTTAACCCAAACAGCACCTCCAAGACGTTTCATCAAGGTCTGTACGGTTCCAAGTGTAATTGAACGGAGAACTGTTTTTTTGTGCGCTTTATCTAATTGCGTATAAGGCTCAAATATACCGTCCATCTCAGTTTCCGCCAGCCCCATACCCGTATCGGTCAATGTTATTCTCGCGTATGAATTTTCAGTGCCGCCTTTAAATATTTTTGCTTCACATTTGTGGATTACATCAAGATCAGGATGGTCAACTTTGATTGTTATAGAGCCGACTTCCGTTAGTTTTACGGATGTTTCAAGCAGATTTTGTAAAATGACTTTTACAGCATCTTCGTCACTATATACAACTTTTTTATTAAATTCTTCAAAATCGTAATTTACTTCCAAATTTTTAGCACTAAGAATTGCATCATTGTTTTTTACAACTGTTTGGATTGCGTTGACGAGGTCAAACGGTTGGTTTTCATGCTTGAACAATGAAGATTCTGCCTGAGAAAATTCTAATAATTTGTCCATAAAATACAAAAGTTCTGTTGAGTTTTTGTTTATTATCTTTACGTATTTGTTTTGTTTTTCATTAATTGCTCCGCCCAATCCGTCAAGTAGTGCTTGAGAAAATCCGATTATAGACTGGATTGGCGATTTTATTTCGTTAGACAGTTTTGTAAGCATTATATTTTTTTCTTTGTTTAGTCTGCCTGTTTTTTCGGCATTAGCTAAGACATTTGTCATTGCCGTAATATCTCTTATTGTAATGAAATATTGCTCAATATATTTCTTAGCATTCATTTCAATAAAAAATTCTTTTCCATCAAGTGTAAATGCGCCGGTTACAACAGAATTCCTTCTGGCAAATGATTTTTCGGCAAGTTCGATACCATTAACAACAATTTCATCAAAATTTAGTCCTTTTAATTCGCTACTTTTTCCTTCAAAAATTATTGAGGCTTTGTCGTTAACCCAGATAATTTTTCCGTCGCTTTCCGTTACAAACACTGCATCCGGCAGGTTTTTAATCACTTCTTTCGGATTTATGTTACTAAACAAATTAGTAATATTCATGGTTGCATTACTTCCTTTAATGTTGTATACTTTATATAACGAGTATATACTTAAAACTGCCTACGTTATACTTCAAATATAGCATAAACAGTTTGTAAAGAAAGATTATAAGGTATAATTTATTAATTTTTGTAATTTTTTTTTAACAAACTAGCAAAAAAATTTGTTTAGGGGTTTTAAAACTTTAAACGAGATAAAATGTGAGGATGTTACTATGAATGAAATTCCAAAAAACACACCAAGTATTCCACAACAACCACAAAGAGTAGAACAGGTAAAATCAGAAACTGTTCAGGAATCTGTTCCTCAAGTTGAAGAAACTCAAACTAAGGAAATCACAGAAATTCCTGAAAATCCTGCTGACAGATCGGTTGTAAAAGCAGACAATCTTGAAAATGATATCAAGGTGTTTGCTCAAAATCCGGAATTAGCAGAAAAAGCTCTTGAAATTGCCGAACTTGCAGAAAAAAGATATGCAGATGCCGGTATTGAAGATGCTTCATTAAAGGCTTTGGCTGTAAGCAAGGCTTTTGTTGATGAATTTCAAAAATAATAAATAATGCGTTTTTTATTTTATAGTTGTCGATAAATAATCGACAACAGCTTTTAAGCCGAGTTTATATGAATTAACCCCGAACCCCGATATTTGTCCAATGCATACAGGCGCCAGATAAGAGTGATGTCTGAAACTTTCGCGTTTGTAAATGTTTGTCATGTGAACTTCTACAGTTGGTACATTTACGGCAGAAATAGCATCTCTGATAGCAACACTGGTGTGAGTGTATGCTCCGGCGTTGATTACGATACCGTCAAAATTGTCTTTTGCTGCATGAATTTTTTCTACAATTTCGCCTTCATGATTACTCTGGTATGTTTCTATATCAATTCCGAGCTTAAAAGAATATGCGTATAATTCTTTTTCCAAATCTTTTAAAGTCATGCTTCCGTATTTCTCGGGTTCCCGAATTCCAAGCATATTAAGGTTTACACCGTTTATAACAAGAATTTTCATGCTACACCTCTGACCATTATTATAATATAAAATCAAGTAATTGTAAATTTTTATTAATTTTTTAGTTACATGTGTAACAAATTTGACATGCTTGCATTATCATGCATGTACAACTATCCCCAAATCTCCTCCCAAGATTATTGTTCAAAGTCGCACAAATGTGTGACTTTTTTTTATGATTATTATTTATAAAACTTAAAATTTTTGAAAATATTGTCAAAAAAAATTTTTCAGAGTTTTAGATATGGTATGAAAATATTGCCGATACAACCCCACAATTTTATATTTACAGCAAATTATCAGTGCGATGAAATAAAAAAAAATAGTAACGTTCATGATTTTTATTTAGATCCGGAGGAGCGGTGTTTTAATAATGATGCAAAAGTCCGTGATGCTCTAAGAGCTCATATTTATTCAAGAATATTTCCTCAAGTTTGGCAAGAAGTTGATAGTTCTATGATTGGTGCAACTTCATTAGATGATGCGTATATTCCAAATCTTCAAAAAATAGGCGAAAATGCCTATAGGGGTGCATCTTTGGCTAGGTATAAAAACTGTATTCCGCTATTAAGAAAATCAGGAGTTTTTTCAGTTATTGATTTAGCAGGTAATCCTTATTTAAAAAAAGCATGTGATAATGAAAATCTTGATTATTACGGTTTTGATGTTGAATGTGGATTTTGGTCAAATCCAATGTTTAAAGATGATAAAGAGTTGTTGACGAATAAAAAAAAGGAGCTGAATAAATTAGGACTTTCTCAAAGTGAGATAGAAATTGAGTTGGAAAATTATAAGAGTGATATAGAAATAGGACGTAAAAATTTCATGATTAGATTTAAGAAGTTGATTGATAAGATGAATAAAGGAGCTTTTTATATTTGTTGTGATTGTGGGGATTATAGAACTCCTAATGTTTTAGCTTTAAATACTTTTTTTAATCCGAAATGGGGAGGGATAAGGACTTATCCGACGGATGTTTATATGTATGATTTAATCAAAAACATGTATAATAATTTATCAATGGAAAATAAGTCTGATTTGGGTTTTACGCCTGAATTTGAAGAAAAAATCAAAAAAGAATTACAAATTGAAGATATGTAGTGTTCTTGACTTATTAAAATAAATCACTAAAATATTATATGTGAGAGGGATTTTAGGATGAGATTAGTCGAAAAATTAAAAGAATATGAAAATCAATATATGTTTGTAAAATGGGCTACAGGTGGGGAATATGGAAAACTTACCTTTGCAGGTGATGATTTTATTGAGCTTGACGTAATAAATGTTGATACAATGGAATATTCAGAAACGGTTTTAATCCATAGTCCGTTGATTTTAGAAGTTGCAATTGGTGGTGCGGATGTCCAGCGTATTGTTGCGGAAGTTTCGTCAAAATTGACGATGGAATAGAAATTTACGAAATTAACAAGGGTTGCGAAGTTTACAAATATATGTTAAAATAGAGATGTATACAATTATGAAAGGAGTTAAAAATGAAAGATCGTCAAAAATGTACATTTAGCGTGAATTACAGCTTCGGGGGGGGGGGTAAGCTCTGATACCAAGGCTTTCCGCCATATTAAAGATTTAGAGTTAGTAGGAAATGAATTAGTAAATTTATATCGTCATCCCGTGCTTGACACGGGATCGCAAAGTCTATCTAAAGGTAACGATGTTGCGATTGCGGATCGCGCTTCGCTTGTCCGCAATGACGTAACGCCCTTAGTGCCTCAGTATCTTAGTGCCCTAGTGCCTTCTAAAAAAGCCGCCTTTACCTTGGCTGAGGTTTTAATAACCCTCGGCATCATCGGTGTTGTTGCGGCATTGACTATGCCTAATATGATTGCGAATTACAAAAAAATGTATTATGTGACTCAATTGAAAAAAGATGTTAGTTGGGTGCAAAACAGCTTTAAAAAAATAATGGCAGATGAAGGTGTTGATAATATTGAGCAGACATCTATCGGAGAGTTTGAAAATACTCAAGAGAGAGGACCTGTGTATGCAATCGATACTGCAAAGTTTGGAAAGTATTTTGATTTACAGCCATACAATAAGTACGTTCCTAATGAGAACACAACTATGAATGAATATTTTTCTGCATTTACGACAGAAGACGGCGGATACATGCTAAAAGATGGGTCTTGTGTAAGAGTTTATTCTGTTACACGAGCTTCTGATAATTCAATCTGGCAAAATGGACATTATGCTTATATTGATATAAATTGTGATAAAGCTCCAAATAGATTTGGGTATGATCGTTTTCAGTTTGAGATAGATAAATTTGGTGTTATTGGTGGCTTTGCTGCCAGTGCTACTGTCGACAATGTGGCTGAAATCCGCTCTATTTGTGAAAGTATGCAAAAATATGCTAAAGTAGATGATTTTGAGTCCCGGAGTGTCGCATCTCAGTACGGATTGGCTTACTGTTCTCCTTTAGTTATTTATGATGGTTGGAAAATAACTTATTAAATTTTTAAAACAAAAGAGATACCTTTTAAAGGTATCTCTTTTTTGTTATTAAATAATAATTTATTTAACAAGTTCTCCGACTGCTTTGAACATAGCCATACGTTTTTCAGCATCTTTTTCAGCTTGAGTGTATAGTTCGTCAGCATGTTCAGGGTTTGTTTTAAGTAATGACTTATAACGACCTTCAGATCTAATGAAGTCTTGGTAACTTCCTTTAGGATCTTTTGCATCCCATGTGAACGGTTGTTCGTTTGCCGGATTGTATCTGTAAAGCGGGTAGTAACCGGCTTCAACTGCACGTTTTTGTTCTGTCTGAGTTTTAGACATATCAATACCGTGAGCGATACAAGGAGCATAAGCAAATATGATTGATGGTCCGTTGTAGCTTTCAGCTTCTTGGAATGCTTTAAGAGTTTGACCTCTGTCTGCACCCAATGCAACTGATGCAACATAAACATATCCGTAAGACATGCTCATCAAGCCCATGTTTTTCTTGTATGTCGGTTTACCACCTGTAGCAAATTTTGCAACAGCACCTGTCGGTGTTGATTTAGAAGCTTGACCACCTGTATTTGAGTAAACTTCTGTATCAAGTACGAGGATATTAACGTTTTTGTTTTGAGCAAGAACGTGGTCAATACCGCCGTAACCGATATCGTTAGCCCAACCGTCACCACCGATAATCCAGATTGATTTATCAGTGAAGTAGTCTTGAAGTTCTCTGATTTTTGCTAAGTCAGCGCATCCGCAATCCGAGTATTTTGCGATAACTTCTTTAGCTTTATTTTGAGCTGCAACAGCTTCTTCTGTTTTTGAATTTTCAAAGTGAGCCATAGCACCTTCAAGCGCTTCTTTCAAATCAGCAGGAGTGTTTTCGTTATTGACTACTTTTTCAACATAAGTTTTCAAAGTATCTCTGTTAGAATCAACTGCCAATCTCATACCAAAACCGAATTCAGCGTTGTCTTCGAACAATGAGTTTGCCCATGCCGGACCTCTACCTTCTTTAGTTTTTGTATAAGGAATTGTCGGGAATGTACCTGAGTAGATTGAAGAACAACCTGTTGCGTTAGCAACGATAGCGTTTTCACCGAACAATTGTGAAACCAATTTAACGTACGGAGTTTCACCACAACCTGCACAAGCACCTGAGAATTCGAATAACGGTTTTCTCAACATTGCACCTTTAATAGTTTTTGTAGTGTTTTTACCCATTACGTTATCAGGTAATTCGTCAAAGAATTTTTCGTTAACTGCTTCGCATGCTTCTTCCTCTTTTTCGATAGAAGACCAAGTTAAAGCTTGTTTTTCAGGGTTTTTGTTTGCAGGACATTGGTCTAAGCAAACGCCGCAACCTGTACAATCTTTGCAGTATACTTGAACTTTGAAGTGTTCACCGTTTGCGTTTGGTTTTGCTTCAATTGTGTTGAAAGAAGCCGGAGCATCTTTAAGGTTTTCTTTTTCAACAAGCTTAGTTCTGATAGCTGCGTGCGGACAAGCTGATGCACAGATACCGCATTGCAAGCAGTATTCAGAGTTCCAGTGAGGAACGCGAGGTGCGATACCACGTTTTTCCAAACAAGCTGTACCTGTCGGGATTACACCGTCATTTGACATTGCAGATACCGGAATGTCGTCGCCTTTTTGTCTCATTGAAGGTTCAATGATTTTCTTAGCGAAATCTGATGCATCATCAGGTAACAATTTAACGTCATCAACACAACCTACGCCATCGAGTGTTGCAGGAATTGCAACTTTTTCAGTTGCGTTAACCGCAGCATCAATCAAGGCTAGGTTCATATTAACAACATCGTCGCCTTTTTTCTTGAAGGTTTTCTTAGTCATTTCTTTCATGCCTTCAAGAGCTTGTTCAAACGGAATAATTCCCGAAACTTTGAAGTAAGCAACCATCATAACAGTGTTTGCGCCTTTACCTCTAAGCC
>CAYPDZ010000072.1:0-1846 GCA_964409575.1 uncultured Muribaculaceae bacterium
CCCCCCCCCCCGAAGCTAAAGGCGCACTGTGATTGATTTTTAAGGTTTTTAAAATTTTTCATTTTTAGCTCCTATTTTTAATAACAACATTATTATTTTAACATATTTTTCATGCGTTTGCAACTGTTTTATTTGTAAAATTTACAATGGTAAATCAGCCCTCACCCTAACCCTCTCCCATAGGAGAGGGAACTATTCTTCCTCCCCTATGGGGGAGGATTGAGGTGGGGGCTATTTCGTTTGCGCAAGCAAACCGTAATGAACTTATTCACTTTAAATAAGATTGCTTCGCTCGCTGATGACGGGCACAAGACTTGCGATAACATCTTCTCACACTTCACCAAAACTCATATCTTATGTTATAATTTTATAAGAATGCTTATTTATATTGACGAAAATGACGAAAACAAAAGACTGGACAGTTATCTAGCAGAAATAACTCCTGATTTGTCACGTTCAAAAATTCAAAATTTCATTAAATCAGGTGCGGTAAAAATTAACGACAACATAAAAAAACCATCTTACACACTCAAAGAAAACGATAAAATAGAATTTGAAATACCAGAACAGAAAGATTTAAAAATTCTGCCTCAAAACATCCCACTCAATATCGTTTATGAGGATGAAAATATGGCAGTCATAAACAAGCCTTCCGGAATGCTTACACATCCGACAACGCTTGAACGTGAAAATACTCTTGTTAACGCACTTTTGTTTAAATATGGAGAAAATCTCTCCGATATTAACGGAGAATTTCGCAGAGGAATTTTACACCGCCTTGATCGCAACACATCAGGACTTTTGATGATTGCTAAAAATAACAAAGCTCATGAATTTCTCAGCCAGCAGATAAAAGAGCACTCTTTGATAAAAAAATACCGTGCAATTGTAAAAGGCATTGTTAAAGAAAACGAGTTTGAAATAAATCTCCCAATCGGCAGAAATCCCGATCAACCTCACAAAATGATGGTTAGAGAGGATGGCAAGCAAAGCTTGACCAACATAAGGGTTTTGAAACGATTTAAAGAGCACACCTATATTGAATTAACTTTAATCACAGGCAGAACTCACCAAATCCGTGTTCACATGAGTCATTTAAAACACCCTGTTTACAACGATACTTTGTATGGCGCAGGACAGGGAAAAGTTAAAACAGAAGAACAAGTTTTGCAATCATATTATTTAAGCTTTACAAAACCGTTTGGAAATGAAATAATAGAATTGGAAATTGAACCCGATGAAAAAATCAATAAAGTTTTGAGAACATTGTCATGCTGAATTTATTTCAGCATCTTGCACTCTCTATGTTATATTAAGACCCTGAAACAAGTTCAGGGTGACGGAAAGGATAAAAATGCAGATATTATCAATATTTTCAGTACTATGCGCAGGCTTTTTAGTATTAATGAATTATCACAATAACGTTACCATTAATTTGTTAAGTTCAAAGTTTGCAACTCTTACAAACCTTTCTGTTCACACAATAAATTTTGATTTTGCAATTTATACATTAGTAATTTATTGCCTCGGAATACTTTCTGTTGTTTTTTTCTTTGCACCTTTGTATTTTTCATTGAAAGAAAAATACAACGCTTACAAACGCGAACTTGAAAAAGGCTCAATCACAAACACCAATGGTGAAGCCAAAATAAAAGTTTTAGAAAACAAAATTACAGTATTAGAAAAAGCTCTTGATGATGCTCTTAAAAAGCACTAGAGTTCTGATGTAATAACTTCTCCGTCGTCACAAAATAAAGTAAACTGTGTTTGCGTCCCCCAATCGTCATATTCAATTATGGACGAAACAGAAGCACCGTCTGATTTGAAAAATGTCACAGTCGCCAAC
>CAYPDZ010000072.1:1946-7560 GCA_964409575.1 uncultured Muribaculaceae bacterium
TTTTTTTGCATATCTGAAACAACATCATCTGCTTTTGATTGAATTTCTTTAACTGTTTCATCTGCTCGTTTTAGGGCATCTTTTGCACCATCTGCAATCATTTGACGAGTTTCTTCACCTGATTTTGGAGCTAATAACACTCCTGCAATAGCACCAATCGCGCCACCTACCAAAAAACCTGCTAAAAATTTACCTGCTGACATTTTTTTATCCTTTCTGTTAAGTTTTTATACTATTATTAAAGGCTAAAGCCTCAAAATTTACATTCATATTTTAGTCGCATCCGCATGATAAATAATCCCACGAAACGGCTATTTTTTAAACATCTTATAAGCTGTCGCAAAACCTTTAATCAAACCACTGAAAAGAGTTCCTGACACTACTCTTGTTTTATCAACCAAACCGGCAATCGCTGTTTTAAAATCTCCGACACCTTTGTCAGTATTTTTTACAATTTCGTTGATTGAACTCAATGTTTGGTTCAATTCACACAGTGTTGGCTTCAATTCTGTATTAATAATGATTGAAGTTTGGTTTAAGTTTTTTGCCAAAGCCGAAAGATCAATCAATAATTTAACCAAAAATCCTGCAACAACAATTAAAATAATGCCTGTTGCCCAGACCAAAAAAGTTAAACCTTGATTTAATGCTATTTGTGACATTTCCATTTTTTTATCCTTATAATTTTTGTCATGCTGAACTCTGCATCTCAGAGTGTGAAAGTTTGGATGACAAAATTGTATTAATAACCGATATCGTCCATTTCTTCAAGCTCTTTTGCTTTCAGAAGTTTTTTTGATTTTATCATATTATTAAATTTTCTCAATTGTCTTTCTAACTTATATTTCATTAAATCAACATTTTCGAGAGCCTGTTTTTTTGCCTCATTGATAGCCGGAGAATGTTTTTCATAGAATTCACATGCTGCATCTTTAATCTGGCGTCTTGATTCCTCACCTGATTTCGGAGCAAATAAAACACCCGCAACAAGTCCGCCGACAACACCTGCAAGCAAACCCATGCCAAACATTAATGATTTGTTTTTACTCATTTTTTACCCTTTCTTATAGATTATAGTATTATTTATCATATCTTGGTCCGAGACTTACGCCTCAGTTTTAACCTTGTCTTTCATAGATTTCATCACTCTGAATTTATTTCAGAATCTCATATATTTATTCTATCATATTTTCCAAAAGATTACAAGCTAAATCGTCAATTCGAGCGCTAAATCACGCATTGCGCTTATTAGCTTATAAATTTTTGATACTTTTTTCGTTCTTATTTTGAACACAATCAGAATTACGTATATTGAAATCATTACAACAGTCTTGAAAATAACCTGCTCTTTTTTCTTTTTAAAAAATGCCAAAACTTTATCAAATGAGCAGTTAAAACTGCGCACCAAACATCTTGCATATTGCAAAACTGTCTGCGCAAGCGGCTTGAAAGCTTCCACGCACACGTTAAATTCGCAAACTTTCCTATCAGCCTTAACAATTAACAAGATAATATTTAAGGCTATTATCAACTCTGCTATAAAAACTATTGCGATTAATATATACATTTTATTGTTTTTATACTAATATATAATTGAGATTAGGGGAATACGTCTAAAGGACTATTTATGAGATTTTACATATCATTAATCATAGCAAAACTTGCATATTCAGCAATAAAATTAAGAAACAAATCTTCGGGAACCTCATTTGTCGGAATGCTTGCGTTGAAAATTTACCCTGATTTCTTAAAAAACTGCAAAAAATACATACAAAAAGATATTGCAACTGTTACGGGCACAAACGGAAAGTCCACGACGTCAGGGCTTATGGCACACATTTTAGAAGAAAACGGGCAAAGTGTCATCCATAACCTCGAGGGTGCAAATATGTTGACAGGCGTCGCTAATATGTTTGCACTGGGCATAAAACCTTTTAAACGTTACGATTATGCGGTAATCGAAAGTGACGAAGCTTATTTGACGAAGCTTTACGACTATTTAAAATCCGATTATCTCGTCGTAACAAACCTTTTCCGTGATCAACTTGACAGATACGGAGAGTTAAACACAACTGCCGAATTTATCAAAAATGCAATCGACAAAAACCCTGATTTAAAACTTATCTTGAATGCCGATGACCCGCTCGTTGCAACATTTGACAGAACAAAATATGCCGTTTACTACGGTTTTGAAAACGTAAAATGTTCAACCAAATCCAATGCTCCGTCAGAAGTTTTTAATTGCATGTGCGGACACAAACTTGAATATTCAAAACAATTTTTTGCACAGCAAGGACACTATTTCTGCTCAAAATGCGGATACAAACGCCACGAATGCGACTATCCGGCAGATGTAGAAGTTTTTGAGGATTATTCAATAATCACACTGAAAGGTCACAATTTTAGAGTTAACCTCACAGGACTTTACAATGCCTATAATGCACTTGCATCAATTGCTTTTGCCTACGAACTCGGCATGAATGAAAAACAAATCCAAAAAGCATTGGACAATTATCACAGCATTTTTGGCAGAACGGAAAAAAGAATTATCAACGGCAATCCCGTACTTATACAACTTATCAAAAATCCGACAGGCGCAAGTGAAGTTTTAAAAACAGTTGATTTAAACTCAAATATCGTAATTGCAATCAATGACAATTACGCAGACGGTCGCGACATAAGCTGGCTCTGGGACAGTGATTTTGAACAGTTGAAAGATGCACAAAAACTTGTAATAACATCAGGCATTCGTGCAAATGATATGGCAACCCGCCTAAAATATGCAGGAATACCGCAAGAAAGGATTATTATTGAACCAAACATCAAAAAAGCAATAGACAAAGCTACAAAAGATGGTAAAACAACGATTTTGCCATCATATACAGCGTTATTATCAATAAAAAAATAACGTCATCCTGAACTTGTTTCAGGATCTGAGATGCTGAAATAAATTCAGCATGACAAATAAAAGTCCGGCAAATGTCGGCAGAGAGGATAAAACGGAGGTTTTAACCTCTGGCAAAGATATAAAAAATACGACACAGGTCGACAGAAAGGGTAAAAAATGTTATTAGGTGTAAATATAGATCACATAGCAACTTTAAGAAACGCACGGGGTGGAATTGAACCAAGTGTAATAAAAGGTGCAGAAATTGCAGAAGAAAACGGCGCAACTTCAATCACAACGCACTTGAGAGAGGATAGACGCCATATCAAAGACGAAGATGTTTACACACTCATAAACTCTCTAAAAACACGTCTAAATCTTGAAATGGCAATGGCTGACGATATTCAGCGTATCGCACTTGAAATCAAACCGCACTCGATTTGTCTTGTACCCGAAAAACGTCAAGAAGTAACAACAGAGGGCGGACTTGATGTTGCTGGACAGTTAGACAAAGTTACGGAATTTATCAAACCATTACTTGATGCCGGAATAATTGTCAGCTTGTTTATTGATCCTGATGAAGAACAAGTTAGAGCATCGGCAAAAACAGGAGCGCAGTTCATTGAAATGCACACAGGAACATATTCTGAATGCTTTGGCTATGAGGATGAGGAAATAGAATTCCAAAAACTAAAAAAATCAGCAGAACTTGCTCAAAGTTTAGGATTAAAGGTTAATGCAGGACACGGACTAAACTACGAAAACGTACACAGAATGCACGAAATCGACGGGTTATATGAGCTGAACATCGGTCACAGTATAATTTCGCGTGCAGTATTCACAGGTCTGCCGGAAGCAGTAAGTAAAATGAAGGATTTAATAAAATAAAACCTATCCCCTCTCCTAGGGAGAGGGCTAGGGTGAGGGTTTAACATGAGAAGCGAACAAGAAATAATTAAAGAAATGCAAGAAGTAGTTGAGCAAATGCGTCTTGACGATATCGAGGACAACCCCGATATTATTGACGAAACTTTTGACTGCGACTGTTGCGGAGAAACCAAATGCCTCGCAGGCTCTATTGAATACGAAGGTTACAGACTTTGCAACGACTGTGTGTTGCTTGCAGAAACAGGGTTTGCACTTGGAAAAATTAAATCTGTAACCGAACTTATTGAAGCGATTGAAGACAAACATCTAGAACAACTTGCAAAATTTGTAAAAGATGAAGAAAGCAGGAATAACAACTAAAATGGACAAAAAAATTTCCGACAAAGTTATAAACAGATTAACGCTATATCATTGCATTTTGACCGATTTTATCGACAAAAATATTGAACATATTTCAAGCAAACAAATCGCCGAACTTTTGCATATCGACGATTCACAGGTGCGAAAAGATATCAATTTGTTGAACAATTCCGGCAAATCACGTATCGGCTATATTGTCAAAGAACTGAAAATATCCATTGAAAGAACTTTAGGATTTAAAAAGACCAAAAAAGCTCTCATTATTGGTGCCGGCAACCTCGGTACAGCAATTGCAAACTACGGAAATTTTACGAACTACGGTTTAAAAATTCTCGCGATTTTTGACAATGACAAAAACAAAATCGGGAAAATTATCAACGGAATGGAAATCCAAAATATGTACGAACTTGCAGCAACTGTATCCAAAGAGGAAATTGATATTGCAATCCTTACTGTCCCTGGGAAATTTGCCCAAAGCACGGCTAATTCACTTGTAAACGCTCATGTTAAGTACATTTGGAACTTTACTCCGACCGTTCTGTCAGTCCCCGATAATGTTCAAGTCTGGAATGAAAACCTAATGGGTAACTTCCTGCAATTTACTTATAATATTTAGTATTCAATATTCCAACCGTCATAGTAACGCAATAATAATCCTAGTGCAAACATTGACTCAAGTTTCTCGTCTTCATTAAGGTTTTTATCCATTACAAGTTCCTTGATATAATCCATACTTATACCAGCATCTTTATATTCGGTGACGCCTAATTTTCCGTAACTATTCAATAATGTGTCAGCTTGTCCACAACTCCAAGGATTTATGGTAGCACTAAGTGGCACATAATATCTATCATACCCCCATTTATTAGGTCCTTTATCACCGTTAATATCAAAAATAGCACTTGTCTCAGCAGGTTGACCGTTATCGAAATTAGTCAGTATTACCCAATTACTGCCATCAATTGATTGATATAAGTGTCCTTTACTTTTACTATTTTCTGTTATTGCAAATATCGCAAATTTTGAAGTTTCATTTAGTGGCTCTAAGTTAAAATATTGTACAAAATAATTTTCATTAAATGCACACTTAATACTTCCCCCACTTGCCTTATAAAATTGTGTATCTGCCAAACTATCAACTCCTTCTTTAGCCAAAAGAGCCTTAGCACCGTTATCAATATTATTGACAACCTTTTTTAGTTGTGTAGAAAGTACTTTATTTTGATAGTTTGCAATTAAATTAGGCATAGTCAATGCCGCAACTACACCGATGATGCCTAATGTTATTAAGATCTCAGCCAAGGTGAATGCTACTTTTTTTGAAGTGAATAAGTGAATAGGTAAATAAGTGAATAAGTTCTTTACGGTTTGTTGTTTCCCGTCATTGCGGACAAGCGTAGCGTGATCCGCAATCGCAACATCGTCGCCTTTGGATAAATTTTGCGATTCCGTGTCAAGCACGGAATGACGACATAAATA
>CAYPDZ010000073.1:0-7334 GCA_964409575.1 uncultured Muribaculaceae bacterium
ATAGTTATTGTAAACAAATGTAAAGTTTTATTTGGAATAAAGCAATTATTTAAATCATATATGCTTTATATATATAAGAGTATAAATATGAGGACGTTAATATGGTAAGAATTATTAACAACAACCTCTGGTCGCCTGTTCCACGGGACTGGGGTTGTAATGGACATCACCAATGTGGTGGCAATAATTGGCTGAATAACATGATTAAGTACCAATTTATGATGGGTATGATGAACAACATGTCTAACTTGCTTAGACAATATGTTACTCCGCCACAACAGCAGCAGTCATATAGTCCTTATGCGCTAATGGGTTTGCAATTAGGTGGTGGTCAACAGCCGTCTTATGAAGACCGACTTGAGCAATATCAAAATGCGCAAGATTTTGCTGAGTTAAAAAAATCATATAATGAGTTTAAATTTACAAATATAGGCGGTGAATATCAAGCAAGCTTAAAATCTGACAGAACAGTTAGATTTTCGGGTAGTACTCCATTAGAATTAATGGAGCAGATGGATGCATATATTGATGAAAATCCTGATGCATTTAAAACTAAACCGACTAAAGTTGAAACAGAAACTGACGATGATGGCGCCGGCGCTCCTGCCGTGGTTGATGATACTGCCGATACAGAAGAAGTTGAGACTCCAAAAGGCTCTGGTGGTGCTGATGATGTCGGGGGGGGGGCAACTCCTGCGAATAATGGTAAGCGTAGAGTTAAAGATGGCTGGATGCAGGCTTCAGAGTTTAAAGCAGAATATTTGAAAACAAGGTTAACTGAGGAACATTTGAAAACTCGTAAGAATGCTGCAGATGCAGTTGCATTATACTTAAATAAGTATTTTGGCTATGAAAATAAAATTGATGTTACTAAGTTGAAAAACGCTATTATTAAGCAAAACCCGAGTGTTTTTGATAAAGATGGTAACCTTCTACCTAAAGCAGATTTTTCTAAATTGGATGTACCGTCGTATGAATGGATGTTCGAGAACTGCAAGAAAACAACTAATCCTGCAAATAATCCAGTGAACAGAAGGGGCAGATATGTCAGCAGCGGTGGTGCAGAAAAAATTGTATACGGTGGTACACAAAATCATATATACAAAAAGAATGGCTCAAGTACCGTTGATGATGATGCGATGTTTGTAATCGGTGGAAAAGAATACACATTGCAAAGAGATGATGTCGTTAAAAAACTGGATTTCTGGGAAATTACAGATATGAGGACTTTGGGTGTTGATTATAAACTCATAGACCCCAAAACCGGTCAATTCAATAATGATGAAAGTTTTTGGAAAAATGGTATACAATATCAAAGAGGTAATGACAATAAACTCAATCCAGTACAAAGATACCATGAGTTTAAATTTAGCGGTAATGGTACATTGAAAGGCTGTGTCATAACTTATGATCCTCAACAGAAAAAAGTTGTTCTGAAAAAAGGTAATCAAACATTTGATATGAATAAAGTCATGACTGGTGAAGTTACTGTTAAATAGTAACTTCACAGAGCTAATTTCCAGTCATTGCGGACAAGCGAAGCGCGATCCGCAATCGCAAAGTCTTTAAAAGTCGTTAAGACGTTAGGACGATAAGACGTTAAGTCCGTTTTGGTTTGCTGTACAAACAAAGAATTACCCTCTCCCCTACCCCTCCCCCAAGGGAGGGAATTAACGAACTTCCTCTCTCCTCGGCAGAGTCTCAAGAGGCAAAGGAATACTTTCTTACACCATTCCTTCTTTTACAGCTTTTACTGCAGCTTGAACTCTGTCATTTACGCACATCTTTTGTAAAATCGAACATACATGTGCTTTTGCAGTATGCACGCTTACAATTAATTCTTTTGCAATTTCTGTATTGCTTTTACCTGAAACGAGATGTTTTAAAACTTCAAATTCTCTTTCAGTCAGAGGAACTCTGCCATCTGAATTTGATTTACCGGGTAATATACCTATGTTTTCTATTTTCGGTAATGCGTTCAGAGTCATTTGTGCAACGACGGGATCTAGCCAACAAACACCTTTTGCAACATCTCTTACGACATCTGCAAGTTTATTCGGGTCAATATCTTTCATACAATATGCACTTGCACCTGAACTCAAAGCTGAAATAACTTCTTCCGCTCTGTCATGTGATGTCAGTGCAATGATTTTTGTATCCAGATTTAATTCTTTGCATTTTACCATAGCTTCAATCCCGTTCATTCCTGGCAAGCCTAAGTCCATAAGAACAACTGTAGGTTTATATCTTTCTATATACTTTAACCCTTCAATTGCGTCCTCTGCTTCTGCTACAACGTCAATGTCTTCATTGGCATTTAGTGCACATCTCAAGCCAACACGTGTTAACTTGAAATCCTCAACAATAATTACACTAATAGGTTTTACTTCTGTATTTATCATAAATTGCCTCTTTCTTCTTAAGTTAATTAAATAATATAAAAACTATTATTCTATTAGCCAATAAGGCAATTTATAAAAAAACATATCTTTATGATATAATCTTGATTAAAAGAGGGATTAAGACATGGGATTGTTTTCTAAAAAGATAGATGATGCGAAAGATATAAGACTTAGCGAAATATACAAAAACCTAAAAAATTCATATCCGGAAGTAATTGCCGAACGCAAAGAAAAACTTTCAAAACTTATTGAAAAATATGGCTATCTTCCTTATCCATATATCAAGGCTCTGGAAGAACTTACTCCCGAAGAAATCCTTTTTGGACTTGAAATTAAGTGGAAAAATAACGGAATTTTTACTGATGGAAAATTCTCATTTACCAATAATAAAATAAGCGTTTTGGCACGAAACAATGTAAAAAATTCATCTTGGATACAAAAAGAAGGACACAATATAAAACTCATCAACCTTGCAGGTCTTGGTGACGGGAATAAAACTAAAGAAACAGGTAAATTTATTGACTGGTTGCGCCAATTATTGATATTGCCGACAGGTAACATTGAAAATAACATTTATGACACAACGATATATCTTATACCGTTCCATCCGAGGGAATTTGGCTGTGCATATTTACCGAAAAGTTCTGAAATTAGTGAAAAACTTTTTGATGAAAATATCCAAAAAGTTACGGGAATGGATGCAAAAGAGCAGGTTAAAACTTTCATTATGCTTTCACAACTTGCCGGACATCCTGTAATCTATGATATTCTCCCACAAACAGGCAGGTTTTCAAAAGCTGTGCTTGCAAATCCTCAAATTGCAAGATGGTATGACATAAATTTACTTAACACTGAACTTGATAAAAATATTGATAAAATTGCAAAAAACATGCCGGAAGCGTTTGATGATGAAGATATCGAACTTGTTAAAAATATCTATAAAGACGGATGTTCAGGCGATTTGAGCAGTCATTTTAAAAACATTTATGATACGTTTGACAGTCTTATGAACGAAGCTAAAAAAGAGCTTTCAAACGCAATGCTCAAAAAAGCCAATCAAGAAAAACTCCATAAGCGTGCAAAGGCTGTTGTTGCAAAAGTCCATGATTTTAAACAAAACCAAAAACTCACAGAAAAAGATATTACAAAACAAATTGATACAATTCAAGAACTTATAAAAGAAGGATTGTGGCCTGCACCTGGTGGTGCTTGGTGTTCAGCCGGTATTCCAATTTACGACAAAATGAGCGAATGCGGCGGATATCCGACATTTAAACACTATGATTACAAAGGCGAGGATGTTACAAGTTTTGCAAATCTTGATTGCCAAACTCCTTACTATTTCTGTTATCTTGAAAACGGTACGTTCAACAAACCTGTTATAGATTATTTTGTAAATTATATGGTCGGATTGCAAAAAGAATACAATTTTGACGGTTTCAGGGTAGACCATATCGACCACATTGTAGATAAAGTTTCTGAAGAACACGGAAAACCAATAAGTTATAGGGCTCCGCGTGTTGTTTTAAACAAGTTAAACAAAACAATGAAAAGTAAAATTCCGTATTTTGGAACACTTGCAGAATATATGCTTTGGGATGATTTCCTAAAAGAATATCACAAAGGTATGAGTTTTGACCTTTTATGGGGTAACGACATTGTATCACAGTGTGAAAAAACTCCCGAAAAAATTATGGAAGATAATCAGCACCTTTCAAATTACAACGTAAACTTTAAAAAAGGTGAAAAACTTTCTATCCTGAAAACTTATAACAATCAAGACGGAGAGTTTCGTTGCATAAACCAATACCCTGGGCAATTGAGCGAAACAGGCGCTTTGTACAAGTGGTTCAAATATAAGTTTTTACCGGGCGGAAAATTTGCACAACGTCCAATGCTATACGTTGACGGCGATGAAAGTTTTACCCAACAAGGTATTGAAAGTGTAATCGGAGAAGAAATTTCTATGCCGAGAGAAAAACACTATGATTTTTACAAAAAATTCAATGCAATTGATATGTTTGTAAAGAATAATAACATAATATCTGATGGCGAAGCACAAATTATAGTTCAAGATGACGACGGTTTTGCCGCATGGATTATCTCAAAAGTCCCCGATAGAAAATCGTTCCTAGTTGTTTCAAATTCTAAATATACAACAGAACGCGTTACGATGTTTGATGAGAACAATAACAGCTATTCGGAAATTATGCACGGTAACGCTGTTTTTGACAAAACAATAAATCTCCCGTCAGACTTTACTATTCAAAAAGAATACTATATTGACGGTGATGAATTTGTATCTGTACCGTTTGATACTGAAACATCAACACTACATTTTGACAAGCTTGAAGCAAGTGAGTTCAGAGTTTACGAATTAAAAAGAGCATAAACTGTTCAGATTCAAATGCACATTAGACTAGTCTAATATGCCTATAATAATTGTACAAAAGAGAATATAGATAAACTCCCTGTTGAATATTCGCGCATCTGTTCAGCAAAAATTATAGCAGATGGTTGGAAAATCTCTGACGACTATCCGTGGTAAAAAATTATATTTCTAATACAGAATGCCGGAGTCCAATATTTTTTGGACTTCGTCGCTCATAATGTTATGAATTTCTTTTATGGATAAAGTGCCGTCAATGCTTTTGAAATTGTATTCGGTTTTCATATTATTGTATTGTTCAAGGCATTTTTTCTGATATATTTCAAAACTTTTGTAAAAGTCTGTTGAAAAGCCCATGTCACGTCCGCTTTCGTAGAAATCCAGTCCTGTTGTTCCGATAATTCTTTTCAACAGAACATCAACCGGCATATCAAGGTAAAATACCAAATCCGGTTCCGGCGCGTAGTCATAAAGGTTTTTTACCCATTCAATATCTTGACCTCTTACAACGTCACGCGCTAATGCTGTGTAATAATATCTGTCCAAAAGTACGATAAATCCTGATTTTAGAGCAGGTATTATCTGGTTTTCCAATCTGTCAGCAAAATCTGCGGCATACAAAAGACTGTATGTCGTTGCGTTGAGCAAGTTTCTGTCTTTTGCATCATCAATAACATTTGCAATCAGACGTGAAGTTTTCCACTCAGAAACCATAACGCCATAAGATTGTGCTTGGATGTATTTTTTCAAAAGTTCAAGCTGAGTGGATTTGCCTGATCCGTCCGTACCTTCAATAACAATAAGTAAACCTTCATATCCATGTCTAGTCATTTAAGTTCACTCCTTTTTCCATTAGAACTCTTTTTAACATAGCTCTGATTGCGACCTGTTTGGAGTGGATTGAATCCATTGCATCAAGTTTTATGAGTCCAAATTCGTTAACCATTTTTTGATATTCTTTAATTACGCGTCCTTGAAAAATCATGTAGCTTTCGTAAGGGTCATGACTAAGTTTTAAGTCCATACCTGCTTCGTAAAATTTTGGAGCTCGATTTGAGCAAATTCTTTCCATTGCATCTCTTGCTTCTATGTCAAAATATATTGCCAAATCCGGTTTTATTGCAAAGTTGTAAACATTTCTAACCCATTGTGCATCAACACCTCTTGCTACATCTCTTGCAAAAGCTGTGTATGCGTACCTGTCAGCAAGCACGATAAATCCGGCTTTTAGAGCAGGATCAATAACTTGTTTAAGTCTGTCGGCGAAGTCAACCGCATGCAAAAGTGAAAAAGTTCTTGGTGAAAGCATATTTTTCTTTTTGGCAAGTTTTGTTGTCTGGCAGATGAGTTCCGATGAATTCCATTCGGTGAAAATTACATCTTGCCCTGTGGATTTTAACCAGTCGCGCAAAAGTGCAAGCTGGGTAGATTTTCCAGAACCATCAATACCTTCTACACAAACAAGCGTGCCTTTGTAATTATGCTTTTCTGTTAATTTTGACAAAATTAAACTCCTTTTTCTTCAAGTATGTGAACATTTATTTTACCGAATTTTGCAGACATATTATCTACAAGATGGATAAAATAAAGTTCCGGTTCCAAGTCTTTTTCGTTAAGGTCGATAATTGCACCCCAATCGCTTCTGCCATGGTGAGCAGCAATCATTTTGGCAATTTCTTTAAAACCGTTAGCCATACAAATTGTAAATCCGTACTGGGAGTGTGTTAGCCACTCTTTTCTAAAATCTTCGTTGTAATCTATCAAACCGGTTTTAGTGTCGATTTTGTATTCAAATATTTTGCCGATGTCATGTAAAATGCAGGCGGCGAGAATATGGTCACGGTTGAATTTATAATCAGAAATTTCCATATTTGTCTCAGCATATTTCAAACATTCCAAAGTATGAACCATTAATCCGCCAATGTAGTTGTGATGCATAAGTTTTGCGGCAGGCATAACTTTGATTTTTTCTTTGTGTTCCATGAAAAATTTTACAAGGAAGTTGTTTAATTTTTCATCTTTAATTTTGTCGAAATATGAAATAAGTTCTGTGTAAACTTTTTCGCGTTCTCTTTCTTCAAGTCCCATTTTGGCTTCTTTTATGAGAGAAAGGGTAGAAACAAGACAGTTATTAAATTTTTCATTGAATGATGCCGAAACAATTCGGACGATGTTTCCTGTTCTGAATATTTTGCTGTCAAATCGGTTTAAAGTTTCTTCCCATAATATGCAATTCAACAGTGAGTTATCTTCCAAATTTTTCAATTGAAGTTTACCCATTTTTGTCCCGGCTTTTGTATCTCCTATTGAGAATACTACTACTTCATAATCTACATCCGTGCTAAACATTTTTAATAATCCCTATAAAACTTATACATAATTAATCATAACACAAACAAATTTAATGGTTGAAAAATTTTCAAAAATAGGTTAAAATAAAAAATATAGTGTAAAATGTGATAAATGCATCAGAAAAGGAGATTTTATTATGAGAAAAACACCTAAAAAGCACTTACAGTGCGCCTTTAGCTTCGGGGGGGGGG
>CAYPDZ010000074.1:0-2598 GCA_964409575.1 uncultured Muribaculaceae bacterium
TTAGATAGACTCTGCGATTCCGTGTCAAGCACGGAATGACGATATAATTTGCTTTTTACAAACTTGCTTACTTCTTTTCTTATTAACTTTTTGACATCCAGCATAAACACCTCTTTTTGTTCATGATATTACTTTATATTTCTAAATTTGTCAATTATTACTTCAAATAGGATTTAAATACCGTATTTGAATAGCATAAACTAACCTTAGAGGTAAATTATGCAAAAAAACTACGAATTACGACAGAATTTTGGAGAACTTATAAAAAAATTTCGTACAAGCCGCAAATTAACTCAAGCCAAACTTGCCGAAATCGTTGATGTTGAAGCCAAACATATCAGTTGCATTGAAAACGGGTTGAGTTTTCCGTCTGCCGATTTGCTGGCAAAACTTGCAGATGCATTTAATCTACAAATATATGAACTGTTTTTATTTGCTCAAAAGCCTGATTTGGACGAACTAAAGGCTGAATTAAAAGAAATTATAGAAAACGCAGACGAAAATGAAGTTGAAAAGATTTATTTATATTCAAAATTTGTAGTAGCAAAATAATTATTTTATCTTTTCTTTCAATTCCAAAACTTCATATTTAAGTCTGTTGAGTTCGCATTTTATCGGGTCGGGAATTCTGTTATGCATAAGAACGCCGTTTTCATCTATGATTTTGCGTTGAACTATGCGCCCCGGAACACCGACAACAGTCGAATGTTCGGGAACATCTTCCATTACAACGGAACCGGCACCAACGCGTACATTGTCGCCTAAGGTAATATTTCCGAGAACTTTCGCACCCGCACCGACAATTACGCCATTGCCAAGAGTCGGATGGCGTTTACCGTGTTCTTTACCTGTTCCGCCTAGTGTTACCTGCTGATAGATTAATACATCGTCACCGATTATGGTTGTTGCACCGATTACAACGCCTTCTCCGTGGTCGATGAAAAATCTCCTGCCAATTCTTGCAGCGGGATGGATTTCAATACCTGTGATAATTCTTGTTATATAAGAGATTATGCGCGGGATTAGCGGTATATGCCATTTGTAAAGCCTGTGTGCAAAACGATATGCAATCAAAGCATGCAACCCCGGATAACAAAGTATAACCTCAAGCAGATTATCTGCTGCAGGGTCTTTGTCATAGATTACCTGAATATCTTCTTTTACTTTTGTTATTCCGCGTTTTATAATTTTGAACATGATTTTCCTTTAATTTTGTTAAAAGTAAATAGGTGAATAGGTTAATAAGTGAATAAGTTCGTATCATAAAGCTATGTTAGTGAAATTTTACCAATATTCCTTTTGAAAAGCACTTATTCACTTATTTTCTTATTAACTTATTCACTTGCCTTCAACAATCAGTTTCGCAAATCTTCGTTTGCCTGCCTGTAATACTACAGGGTCTGTAATGTTGAATGTATAAGCCATATCGGTAATTTTTTCACCGTCAAGTTTTACGCCACCGCCTTGGATTAGACGTTTTGCTTCCCCTTTACTTCCTGTGAATTTAAGTTCTACAAGAACATCCAAAATTCCTTTACCGTTCATTCCTGAAACTTCTTCAATATCATCAGGAATTCCTTTGTTTGAACAAACATTTATAAAAGCTTCTTGTCCACGTTTTGCACCATCTTCGCCGTGGTATTCGGCAGTGATTGTGTAGGCAAGTTTTATTTTGATATCACGCGGATTGACAGAACCGTCGGCAATTTGTTTGTCAATTGTTTCAAGTTCTTCTTTTGTTGCATCTGTAAGCAAGCTAAAGTATCTTGAAATCATATTATCAGGAATACTCATTAATTTGCCAAACATATCAACTTCGCTGTCTGTTAGTGAAATACAGTGTTCAGGATATGTTTTTGACATTTTTACAACACCGTCAGTGCCTTCCAAAAGCGGTAAAAGCATAACAAGTTGCGGATATTTTTTGCCATAAGCAGCTTGAATATCACGACCTAAAAGAGTATTAAATCTTTGGTCAGTTCCACCGAGTTCAATGTCGGAGTCAATCTCAACAGAGTCATAAGCTTGCATCAACGGATAGAAAAATTCATGAATTGAGATAGGTCTGCCGTCTGCATAACGTTTAGCGAAATCATCACGTGTCATCATTTGTGCAACTGTTACTTGTGCAGAAAGTTTGAGTAAATCTGTAAATGACATTTTGTGTAACCAATCTGCGTTGTTGGTAACTTCTGCATTGCTAACATCAAGAACTTTTGACATTTGCTCAAAATATGATTTCGCGTTTTCTTCAACTTGTTCTTTAGTCAAAGCCGGACGAGTTTCAGATTTCCCTGATGGGTCGCCGACCATAGCGGTTGCTCCTCCGACGATTAAAACAATCTGATGTCCGAGGTTTTGAAATTCTCTCAATTTTCTCATAACAACCGTGTGACCTAAGTGCAAGTCCGGACGTGTCGGATCCATACCGAGTTTAACTCTCAACGGAGTATTTGTGTCAGCACTGTGCTGCAATTTAACAGCTAATTCTTCAATTCCACCCGGTAAAACTTCCGCATTACGTGTTAAATGTTTTGCTTGTTCTATAAATTCTTCTCTTATTTCCATTTCAATATCTCCCTTTTTAAAACAATTATA
>CAYPDZ010000074.1:2698-7262 GCA_964409575.1 uncultured Muribaculaceae bacterium
GGATATGTAACAGTTTTTCCGCCGGCATATCCCCATTGGATAAGCAATCCGTTAGGAAAACTCATATATCCGTTATCAGCTTGTTCAAATATTCCAACACTTGACTGCCAGTCTGTCCATTCTGAATTTTGGTAATTTCTTGTGAAAATTTCGCCGTTTTCTCCATCACAATACCAGATTTGTTTTATAGTTGAGTCTTCGCATCCTGATACTGCAAGCGTTCCTGATGTCCCTTTCGGAATGTTTGTGGGTGTGTACAAAGAAGAAAAAACATAAGTTCCGACTGTTTTGTAGTCGTTCAAATCAGTATCGGCATCTGTAACGGTAAAATTAGTTATCAGTTCCGTTTTATCGGCTTTTTCTTGTAAAATTTCCGTAATTTCAAGAATATTTTCAGCAGTAATTTCTTTGTTTTCATCTATGATATTTGCAAGTGCAATAAAATTCGCATTCACTTCGCCGGCTTTCGCTTTTGTGCCGGGAATGAACGAATATGGTATCATTGAATTAGTCATAAATTTCCTTTCTGACCAATTTAATGAATTTTTAAAAGGCATTTGATATTTATATTTTACCACGGGATTGCAAAATCTGTCAATGTTTGCTAAAATTCGGTTATGGCAATTGGTATTGACATAGAAGATATCGAAAGATTTAAGGGTAAATCGAAGGAATTTATTGAACGGGTTTTTACACCCGTTGAGATTGAATATTGTATGAAATATTCAAAACCGGAGAGCCATTTTGCGGTCAGGTTTTGTGCAAAAGAAGCTGTTATAAAGGCGTTGACGGCATTAAATATCAAAGGTGTTCAGCTAAATGAAATTGAAATTTTTCACAATGAAAATCACTGTCCGCAAGTTAGAATATTAAATAGTCTTGCAGACGGAATGGAGTTTGAGGTAAGCCTTTCGCATGACAGGTCAAAGGCAATAGCTTTTGTTAGAAAGAAGGATTAATGGGAAATATAAAATTTGGGACAGACGGATGGAGAGCTGTTGTCGGAAAAGATTTTAACGAACAAAATGTAAAAACGGTTACAAAAGCTGTTGGGAAATACGTTTTTGATAATTTTGGATTGGATAAGAAAATAATTGTCGGTTATGACCCACGCAACATGGCTTTTGAATTTGCCGAACAGACTGCAAAACAACTGGCAGAGTACGGATTTGAAGTATTGTTGTCTGATAAGGTTTTGCCAACACCGGTTTTGGCTTATAATGCAAAACATTTGAATGCGTGTGCTGTGATGTTTACAGCATCTCACAATCCGCCGGAATACCTCGGGATTAAATTTATTCCTGATTATGCGGGACCTGCAACTTCAGACATTACAGATGAATTGATGAGAAATTTGGATGCCTCTTTTGATATTTGCGGTAATGGTAATGTAAAAGAATATGATTTTGCGCCTGATTATTTTGCACATATTGAAACTTTGGTTGATATTGATAAAATTAATGCAAATATAGTTTTTGACGGGCTATATTCAGCAAGTATCGGATATTTTGACAAATTATTGGAAAAACATGAGAAAGCTTTTGAAAGCTTGCACATGTTCCATGATGTAAATTTTGGAGGCGGAATGCCCGAACCTAAGCCAAAATATTTGAAAGAATTAATTGAAAAAGTTAAGATTGGTGGAAATTCTGTCGGATTTGCAAACGATGGCGATGCCGACCGTTTTGGTGTTATCAATGAAAACGGTGAGTATGTTTCTCCGAATGAAATTATTGCAATTCTTTTGATGCATTTGAAAAAGAATAAAAATTATTCAGGGTGCCTTATTAAAACTGTTGGTGCGAGTCTTTTACTCAACAAAGTCGCTGAAAAACTCGAAGTTGAAGTTGTTGAAACAGCAGTCGGGTTTAAACATGTCGGCGAGGCTATGCGAAAATTCAACCCGATTATCGGCGGTGAAGAATCGGGCGGATTGAGTATTCAAGGTCACATACCGGAAAAAGACGGAATATTGGCAAACCTTCTCGTGCTTGAGGCTATGGCTTACGAGAACAAATCACTTGTTGAACTCCAAAAAGAACTTTACGATTTTGTTGGTTGTAAATTTTATAATGACAGAATTGATAGACGTCTTGAAAATTTTGATGAAATTAAACCAGTACTGGAAGAATATAAAAACAAAACATCAATCGGTGATTTTAAGGTGAACAAAATTGACACAAAAGACGGTGTAAAACTATACTTTGATGACAACCAAAGCTGGATTTTAGTTCGTCCGAGCGGAACAGAACCACTTTTAAGAATTTATTTTGAAAGTGGGAGTGTTGAAGATTTAGAAAGATTGAAAAATCAAATCAAATAAAAGCCCGACAAGGTTACGACGTCTGCCCATCAATATTCTTGCAGCTCTACGGTAACCTTCCGTTTTGCAGAATTCTTCATCTTGTGCTTCTTTATAAAATTTTCTCAAATCAATTTCACTTGTATCGCCGACATTTACGGGTTGAATTTTTTGACGTTTTTTGAAATGTGTTCTAATTTTTTCAAATTCGCCGTTATCAAGGAAAATTCCTCCGCATTTGTAACAAGTGTCTATTTGAATACCAAACGCATTTGTTTTCGCCATAGGAGTTTTGCAAGCCGGACAAATACGTGTTTGTGTTTCATCAACTGGCATGAAATTTTTGCCGTCAAGAAGTTTTCTTATTTCTGACAAATCTTCATTTTCGCCGCTGAACTCTTGAATTTCCTGATTATCAAAATAAATTCCGCCACAACCATTTGCGCAGATATCTATACTAATACCTTTTTCTGCGATAAAAAGTTTAGTCATTTCTGCTCCACAAGCAGGACAAGTTAAAGTGTGTTGTGTATCCGGCATGGCTATATTATATACAAATATTTAGGTATTGTCAAAAATTGTTTTTACCTCGTATTTAATCTAATTTCCTTTTAAATGTCCAGCTTGCGAGAGATAGTGTTATTATCGCGATTAGCATTAATGGGATTAAGTTTATAAAAACGTCTTGAACTCCCATTCCTTTTAAGAAAATTCCTCTCGTCAAAACCATGAAAAATCTGACAGGATTTATCATGGTCAAATATTGCCAACCAATTGGCATATCTTCAATTGGAGATACAAATCCCGACAATAAAACCGCCGGCATTTGAAAAGTTATTACACCCAAAATTGCCTGCTGTTGAGTTTTTGTGATAGATGAAATAAAAAGTCCAACTCCAACAATTGACAACAATGACACAAAAACCGAAATCAAAAACAGCCATATTGAACCTGCAAACGGAACTTTGAAAAAAGTTATAATAATCAACGTCATAATAACCGTAAGTCCCATTGCAATAACGAGCGGTGGAATGGTTTTTCCGAGCAGAATTTCAAACGAGGACAAAGGACTTACTATAAGCTGGTCAAAAGTTCCCATTTCTCGTTCTCTTGCAATCGAAAGTGCGGTTAATAAAAGTGTTATCACAAGTGCAAGCATCGCGATAATTATTGTCAAAATATACCAGCGATACTCCAAATTCGGATTAAACCAATTTCTTATAACTGGATTTATTGAAGCTCCTTGAACTCTCGTTATTTCTGAATTGTACTCATTGATAATTTGTGTTGTATAACCGCCTGCAATTGTTGCAGAATTCGTTTGTCTGCCATCAGCAACAACTAATACATTTGTCGGTTTTTTCGCTTTAACAGATGATGCAAAGTCATTATTTATATAAATACCGATTTGAACTTTTTGGTTATCAATTTTTTCTTTAAATTCTTTTTCGTTATCGACATAATAAAATTTTCTAAATCTCGGTGAATGTTCAAATCTTGAAATAAGCTCTCGTGACTCGACCGAATTTGAGCGGTCAATTAAGGCAACATCAATATTTTTGACCTCCATTGTAATAGCGTTTGCAAAAACAAAAAGTTGTACAAGAGGCATTGCAAGAATTATCCCGCGAGATTTCGGGTCTTTCCAGATAATTATAAATTCTTTTTTTATAAGTGCCAAAATGCGTCTTAAATATTCAATTATCATTTTCTTTCAAGCCTCATATCCGTACTTTTGTAAACCGCAATGAACAAAATCATTCCCAGAATAGTTAAAAATATTGAATTTACTAAAACGAGCCTCCAAACCGTACCTGCCATAAATTCACTTTCAATAAAGGTTATAAAATATCTTGGAGGCAGAATACCTGTCAAAAATTGAAAAAATTTTGGCATGGAATTTATCGGAAACATCAAACCTGACAACAAAAGTGCAGGTAAAAATCCGATACCGAGCGATACCTGACTTGCCAAAAATTGATTTTTTAATTTTGAAGAAATAAGCAAGCCCACTCCGAGCAATGTAAATAAAAACAACGCACTTACCGTAAACAAAACTAAATAATTACCCCTAAATGGAACTCTAAAAACTCCGACACAAAGAAAGACATTAAATGCCATTGAAATCATCCCGAGAGTAAAATACGGAATATATTTTCCCAAAACTATATCAATTTTTCTCACTTGTGTACTCAAAAGCGCTTCCATCGTACCGCGTTCCCACTCGCGAGCAATAACAAGAGCTGTAAGTAAAATCCCGAT
>CAYPDZ010000075.1:0-7222 GCA_964409575.1 uncultured Muribaculaceae bacterium
AATAAGGAGAAAATTCATGTTATCAGGACCGTTTTTGGATAGAAATTGGATGGGACAAAACCCGGATTATAATTCATCAGATATTGTAATGCTCGGGATGCCGTTTGACGGGACTGTTTCATACCGTTCAGGCTCACGTTTTGCGCCGGAACAAATCAGGCTTGCAAGCTGGGGGTTGGAAGAATATTCTCCAAAATTTGACAAACATCTTGAGGATGTAAATTTTCACGATGCCGGTGATTTGGAATTTCCGCTCGGAAATACCTATAAATCTCTTGATTTAATAGAACAAAATGTGGAAGAAATCTACAAAGACGGCAAAAAAGTTTTTGGAATAGGTGGCGAACACCTTGTTACGTTACCCGAAATCAAGGCTGTTTCAAAGTTTTACAAAAATTTGGCAATTGTACATTTTGATGCTCATACGGATTTGAGAGAAGAATATTTGGGTGAAGAAATGTCGCATTCAGCCGTAATCCGTCATGCCTCAAAAATTGTCGGAGCAGAAAATCTTAAACAAATCGGAATTCGTTCCGGCATGAAAGATGAATGGGAATTTATGAAAAAACATAACACTCTGATTTCCGAATATTCAGGATTAGATTGTTTGAAAGATAAAAAGATATTTGTGACAGTGGATTTGGATTGCCTTGACCCGTCAATCATGCCCGGAACCGGCACTCCGGAAAGCGGTGGCATGCAGTTTAACGAACTCATCGGCTGGTTTGAATATCTCAAAAACTTTGATATTGTTGGTGCAGACGTCGTCGAACTTGCACCGGACTATGATGCATCAGGCGTTTCAACGGCTGTAGCAACAAAGGTCATCAGAGAATTGTTGATGGTGATGTAATAATGTTATCATTCTGAGGCTGTAGGTTTAAGATTCTTCGCAAATGCTCAGAATGACCAAAAAGCCGAAGAATCTCATTATAAATACGGTTAGAAATGATATTAGACAGAATAAATTTTTTAAAAGACAAAATTAACAAAGCGAATTATGAATATTATGTTGAGGATAATCCGACAATAAGCGATTTTGAATACGACAAAATGTTTGCCGAATTGAAAGAGCTTGAGGCACAAAATCCTCTTTTAATCACTCCTGACAGCCCGACACAAAGAGTCGGCTCTATTAGTGAAAAATTTTTTCCGTACAAACATAAATACAGACTTTACAGCCTCGATAATACTTATGAGTATGATGAACTTGAGGATTGGTACAGAAAAATCGTCAAAGAGTACGGCGAACAAGAACTCGTGTGTGAACTCAAAATTGACGGACTTGCTATCGCTTTGACTTATGAAAACGGAATTTTTGTACGCGGAGTAACACGCGGTGACGGAATTACAGGTGAAGATATTACAAATAACCTCAAAACCGTCAAGGCAATTCCTTTGAAATTGTTTGAGCCTGTTGATGTCGAAGTCAGAGGCGAAATTTATATGCCTAAATCTTCATTTGAAAAATTAAATGAAAAAAATCTACAAAAAGGCGAAAAATTATTTGCAAATCCTCGTAATGCTGCAGCCGGCTCTATCAGGCAACTTGACAGCAAAATTACCGCAAAACGCGACCTTTCAATGTTTTGCTACACTGCAATTTTTACGGGCGAAATTAAAAACGCACCTAAAACGCATTATGAAAGTATTATGTACCTAAAAAAACTCGGGTTTAAAACAAATCCAAACATAAGACTTTGTAAAAATGCGAAAGAAGCCATCAAATATTGTAAAAAATGGGACGAAAAACGTTTTGGACTAGACTATGCAACTGACGGAGTCGTGATTAAAATTAACAATCTTTTGACTCAACAAGAAATCGGATTTACGGCACGTGCCCCAAAATGGGCAACAGCGTTCAAATTCCCGCCGGAAGAAGTTACGACAACATTGTTAAAAATTGAAGAAAGTGTAGGTAAAACCGGTGCAATTACACCAGTTGCAATATTAGAACCAGTTCAGCTCGGTGGAAGTACAGTTGCACGTGCAAGTTTGCACAATTTTGATGAAGTTGGCAGACTTGACATAAGAATTGGCGACAAAGTTTATATTAAAAAAGCTGCCGAAATTATTCCAAAAGTTGTCAAAGTTATTGAGGACGAGGAACATTTCAACAGACCGGAATATGTCCCGCCCAAATTTTGTCCGTCATGTGGGGCTGAATTACATACACATGACGATGAAGTTAACCTCTATTGCGACAACCCAAAATGTCCGCAAAAGATTTGTGCAGGGATTGAATATTGGGTTTCAAAAGACGCAATGGATATAGACAAAGTAGGTCCGTCAATTATTGCACAGCTTTATGATAGAGGTTTTATCAAAAAAGCGGTTGATTTGTATAAACTTTCTATGCAAGATTTTATGCAATTGGATTTAGTAAAAGAAAAATCGGCGTTTAATATGTATACAGCAATCCAAGAGAGTAAAAATCGACCACTCGCAAGACTTTTGACGGCGTTTACCATAAGAAATGTCGGAAAAGAAACTGCAAATGTTCTTGCCGGAGAATTTGAAACTCTTGAAAATATTATGAACGCATCAATAGAAGACTTATCAAAAGTCGAAGGTGTAGGCGAAATTATCGCAAAAGATATTTACGATTTCTTTAGAAATCCCGAAAACATTGAGATGATTGATGAACTCAAAACTTTAGGGGTTGAACCGGCTCCGCCTGCTGAAAATATTTCGGATGAATTGAAAGGTAAAACTTTTGTTTTGACCGGAACGTTACAAAATATGACAAGAGATGAAGCATCTGAAAAAATTAAGCAAATGGGCGGAAAGACTTCATCTTCGGTATCTAAGAACACATCTTTTGTAATCGTTGGAGAAAATGCAGGTTCAAAATTAGACAAAGCTCAAAAATTAGGTGTTATAATATTGTCAGAAAATGATTTTCTGAATATGATAAAAAGGTAGAAGTTATGAATAGGAATAGAATGCGAATTATACAAATATCCGGACTAAGTGGAATTTTAACGATTGTATTTATTGGAACTTGTCTTGCAGCAGGGTTTGTTGCGTTTCCCGCAATTGTCGCTATGAACGCATGGAACTGGGTTGCAAAATTTATAGCAATCCCTACAATTAACATTGCTCAAGGCTTAATGTTATGGGCAATCGTTGCGATAAGCGGATTTATTATAAACGACAGAAATAAGTATCTTTTTTCTTATTGTCCGAAAAGCGAACTTAGTGATGCACAAATTCAACGTATTTTAGAAAACGTAAAAACAACACAAAATCAAGTATTGAACAAATCAGAAGAAAAAGATAAGGAGAATGTATGAAGAAATTTTTATTATTAACTGCAGTTTCGGCACTTGTATTAGGTTGTGCTTCAACTCAAGCTATTACAACAAATTCAGGTATCGAAAGAGGTTATATTTCAGTCAGCACTAACGCAAATGCCGAAGTTGCACCTGATGTTGCAGAAGTTTCAATTGCAGTTCAAACATTTGATAACAAATCAATACAAAAAGCAACTTTGCAAAACAAAGAAATTTCCGAAAAAGTTATTGCAGAGTTAAAATTAATGATTAACACTGCAAACGGAGATTTTATCAAAACAACCAATTATAACGCATCTCCGGTTTACTCATATTCAGGAAGTAAAAAAACTTTGGAAAAATATCAAGTATCAAATTCTGTTGTCGTACATACAAAATCAATTGATAAAATAGGCACAATAATTGATAAAGCTATAGCATTAGGTGCAACAGACGTTAACAGCTTGTCTTTCTCTGTTTCAAACTACGAAAATAAATGTAATGATTTATTGGAATTAGCTTCAACAAGGGCAAAAGCAAGAGCGGAAGCTGTTGCTAAGACTGTTCCGACTACAATTTCCGGTATCAGAACAATGGATGTGTCTTGCAGTGCAAATAATGCAGTTCGCACACAATACCGTTTGATGAAATCAAACTTGGCAGCAGATGCAGCAGGTGCAGCTACGGAAGCTACTTCAACAACAATTGAAAGCGGAGTTGTAAAAATTTATGCAAACGTTAACGCAAGTTTTTTTGTTAAGTAAAATTAAATTTTTGATTTAACTACTTGAAAATTTTAAAAAGTTGAGGCAAAGTATAGTTTAAGGACTTTTAAATTTTTCATTAGGGCGTTTATCTTTTTAGGCAAACGCCCGTCCTCCTTTTATTCAGTCTATTTTACTAACATAAACGATTTCAAACTTCTACCGGCACCGTCGCCTACAGAAGTAATATTGTATCGTTTCAAGTAGTTCATTGATGTGGAACTGCCACCATCAAATGCCATTGCTCTATCCCAACCGAGTTTTTTTACATAATCTCTGACTTCATACAAATCCATCGGGTGCTCGTCTGTTATGATTAAAATTTGGGCTTCCTCATTTTTCAGTCCGATAATCGTTCTTGATGTTTTATGTAAAACCGAACAACTTTCGCGAACGATATTTCCGTCTGCATCTTTAACAATAAAGAATTCTTCTTCCAATCTCAATTGCGGGTAAACCAGAGGACCGCCTTGTGCCGATGTGATTATGTTGCAACCAAAATCAACAGAACTCTTGTGAGGAACAATTTCATAATGACGTTTCCCGTTAGAACATTCAACTATTCTAAACTCCGTTCTGTTCAAAATTTTATCAATATTACGTCTTAGTATCGGACTTGATAACAAACTCTGATTTAACATAGGATCTTCTGCAGTGTTTCTGTCTGTCACAATGTATGAAATCGACTTTTCTGTGTTCGGGTCAAAATATCCAGCATTGACGGTTAATTTTGCACCGGTTCTTTTATGTGCTTCTTTATTGGTTAAAAGCCCTTCTGTACTTACAAAAGAAATTTTCTTTTTTATTTTTTCACCGGTCAGTGCAATATGATAAATTCCGTCATTATAATCAATATTAATTCCGGCATTTGTACATGTTTGAGTAAAAATTAAAGCCAATAACAATAATAATTTTTTCATAATCTATAAATCCTTCGACTTGTAAAAAGCTATAATTGCACATAAAAACACAACAGGCGGGAATATTGCCGTAATAAACGGATGGAGAATTCCTTTTTCTGCCAACAGGTCGAAAAACGGCAATGTTATATAATAAACAAATATACACCCAATAGCGATAGTAAAACCTATCAGTTTTTGTTCTCTGGGTTTGCTAAATCCCAATAACGCACCCATTATCGCAAGCAAAATACACACACAAGGGTGGAAAAATCTTTGCAAATATTTATTTAGCATATATCTGTATTCTTCATCAAGATTTTCTTTCTTGAGTAGTTTGATGTAACTTTTCAAGTCACGATTATTAATTTCACGTTCTTTTTTGACAGAATTTGTCATGAGTGTAAAAGCTGTTTGTGCATCTTCACCCTCAAGAATATCCATCGTCGGAAATTTGTCTATATCAATAAAAATCCCGTCACTCGAAATTTGATACTGTGTAATATCGTTTAAAACCCATTTGTCAGGGTAATTTTTCCCAGTTTTTGCGTGGTAAATATTGTTTAACTGATGAACATCGGAATATAATTTTTTACTAAAATCCAAAACTATAACATTGTACATCGTTGTTTGAGAAAACTTTGAAACGACAACAGCTTTTGTCGGCACCCCGTCTTTATCTTTTTGTGTGTAAATATACTGGGTAGAAATGTACCCGCCTTTGATTGCGTATTTTTTGTTAACCGAAAATGGTATGAGTTTGTCGCCTGTAACAAAACAAAGTCCCGTTACGATAATACTTAAAACAATTACCGGCGCAATAATTCTTTGAAAAGACAATCCGACAGCTCGAAAAATTGTAAGTTCGCTGTCTTTGCTTAATTTATCAAAGGTAAATAACGTCCCCAGCAACAAACCGACAGGAAACGCTTTACCAAGAATTAACGGCAATTCATAAAATAAAATCAAAATAGCTGTTTTTATACTATAAGTACCGGCAAGTGCTTTTTTAATCGTGCTCAAGAGCATTTCCGGCGCAATCCAAACAACCGTAAACAACAAAATTGAAACAATTGTTGCTAGTGTTACCTGTTTAAAAATATATCTGTCGTAAATGGTTATTTTAGGAAATAATTTCATTACAGAGCGAAATCCTTTCCTAAATAAAACTCTTTTGCAACAGGATCAACCGCAACATCCTTGCTTCTGCCTTGAATTTTTATCTTGCCGTCAAAAATTACATAAGCTCTATCCGTAATTGAAAGAGTCGCTTTCGGATTGTGGTCTGTAATCAACACTCCCAATCCTTTATCTTCAGAGATTTTTCTGATGTTATCCTTAATTTCGCCGATTGCAATTGGGTCAATACCAGCAAAAGGCTCGTCTAACAACATAAAATCAGGACTTGCCGCTAGTGCTCTTGCAATTTCCACACGTCTGCGTTCACCGCCTGATAAAGCCACTGCAGGTGATGTTCTGAGTTTTGCCACACCAAACTCTGACAAAAGTTCTTCCAATTTCATTCTTTTTTCGTTGACAGTAAGTTTGTCGTTCATCTCAAGAACAAGTTTTATATTATCTTCTACAGAAAGCTTTCTGAATATTGAAGCTTCTTGCGGTAAATATCCAATACCTGCTCTTGCTCGTTCATTCATAGGCCATGCTGAAATATCTTCACCATCCAAGAAAATATGTCCCTTGTTTGGCTTAACAAGTCCGACAACCATATAGAATGTCGTTGTTTTTCCGGCACCGTTGGGTCCCAATAGACAAACCACTTCACCTTTGTTTATGTCAAAAGTAACGTCGTTGACTACACTTCTGTCACCGTATATTTTAATTAAATTTCTGGCTTCAATCCTCATAAATACCCCTCTTTGATTAATATTGTACATTAAAAAAAATAATTGTACAATGTAAACAAATGTAAATATATCTCGAATATATGTTTAGTATATATAACAATGTGGAATACATGAGATATAAACCATTTTCTTTTTCTTTATTTTCTCCTACACACACTTAAACCTTTTACCAAATATGAGATTGGCCGTTAACAAAACGGCTTTTTTATTGCAAAAATCAAAATAATATGTTATAATAAAAAAAGGTACGAAATCTGTATAACAAGTAATAAATAAACTGGAGGTATTTAAAATGTTGTTATTCAAAGCGGTTCAGCCCCCCCCCGAAATGCTGATGTAGCAAGGGTTTGCGGGGTATTAGGAAGTTTAGAGTTAGTAGGAAATGAGTTAGTAAGTTTATATCGTCATCTCGTGCTTGA
>CAYPDZ010000076.1:0-2248 GCA_964409575.1 uncultured Muribaculaceae bacterium
GAAGCTGAATTGGGTAAATTGGCAGGTGTTGAAGATGATGTTAAAGTTCACGCTGCTGATTCAACTTACACAGACCCTCAAGAAGCTGCAAGATTTGTTAAAGAAACAGGTTGTGACTCTTTGGCTGTTGCTATCGGAACTTCTCACGGCGCTTACAAATTCTCTGGCGAAGCTAAATTAGACTTTGAAAGACTCGCTGAAATTAAAAAAGCTGTAAACGAGGCTGTAGGATATGATTATCCGTTAGTATTGCACGGTTCATCTTCAGTTCCTGCTGAATTTGTTGCTAAATGTAACCAATACGGCGGTCAATTGCCTAACGCTCAAGGTGTTCCTGAAGATATGTTGAATTTTGCATCTAAACACGGTGTTGCAAAAATCAATATCGATACAGACTTGAGATTGGCTATGACTTCAACAATCAGAGAATTCTTTGTTGAACATCCTGAAAAATTTGACCCACGTGAATACATGGGACCTGGCAGAACTGCTGTTAAAGAAATGGTTATGCACAAAATGCGTGACGTTTTAGGTACAGCAGGACACGCTCAAGACTAATTACAATGATTATAAAAAATTCCTTCTCATCAGAGAGGGAATTTTTTTATGAATTTTGATGCATTAAAATTTATTGCACCAATTTTAAAGTCGTTTGTGCAAATAAAATTCTCAGTGGCAAAAAAAAGAGAACGGCAACGCCGTTCTCTTAATCTTTTTCACTTCCAGTCTTTATGTGATTGCTACTTTTTCAAGAAATCAGGAATTTCAATGTTTGTGAAGCTTGGTGAAACTTCCGGCATTGAAGTTCTTCTTACTGTTTGTTGTGGCTGAACGCCTACTGAAGAATTGAATGTACCTGCAAAAAAGTCAGATGCACTTAACTGTTTTACTTCAGTTTTTTCTTCAGGGAGTTGGTTTTTCATTTCAAATCCTGTTGCAATAACAGTAATTTGAATTTCACCCTGAATATTTTCATTAACTGCAGTACCAACGATAACGGTTGCATCATCATTAACTGCATCGTGGATAATATTTGCAGCATCTGAAATTTCGTGCAATGTCATGTCAGGTCCGCCTGTAATATTAACGATTACACCGGTTGCACCATTGATTGAAGATTCAAGCAATTGAGAATTGATAGCGATTTCAGCAGCTTTAACAGCTCTGCCTTCACCTTGACCGCGACCGATACCCATAAGAGCTGAGCCTGATGCTTGCATAACACATTTAACATCTGCAAAGTCAACGTTAATAAGTCCTGGAACTGTGATGATATCAGAAATACCTTGAACACCTCTCAACAGAACTTCATCAACAATGATAAATGATTCAGTCAATGAAACCTGTCTGTCGACAACCTGTAACAATTTGTCATTAGGTACAACGATTACGGCATCAACAGCTTCTTTAAGTTTTTCCAAACCTTGATTTGCTTGGTTTTGTCTTTTACGACCTTCCCAAGTGAAAGGTTTTGTAACAACTGCGATTGTCAAAATTCCTAATTCTTTAGCAATTTTAGCAACTACCGGAGCTGCACCTGTACCTGTTCCGCCACCCATACCTGCGGTAATAAATACCATATCAGCGCCGTCAAGTGCTTGTGTAATTTCTTGTTGAGCTTCTTCTGCAGCTCTTTCGCCTACTGAAGGATCTCCACCTGCACCAAGGCCTGCTGTTGATTTTGAACCTAACTGAATTCTGTTTTTAGTTTGTCCAAATTCCAAAACTTGTAAATCTGTATTCATTAACCAGAACTCAACACCCGAGAGTCCTGCTTTAATCATTCGATTAACAGCGTTTCCGCCGCCTCCGCCGACACCAACTACTTTGATTTTTGTCGGGTTTACCGGACATCTGCCGTCATTTCCTGTTGTTTCATCTTTTTTCGCAAAGATATCTGATACGAAATTTTCCACTTTGTTACCTCTTTATGTAATTGTATGATTGACCTCAATAGTATAATAACATACTATTTTAAATAGAAAAAAAGTACAATAATTTCGGTCAAATTATGAACAAAAGTTAATATAAATCGTCAAAATGCAACTATATCTTAAAAATCAGCATGCCTCATATAAGTTGGAGGAGTTGCCCAATGAAGTTTATTTTTCAAAATCGAATAAAAATCACATCCGTCAATAAGTGCCAATCTCGCGTTATAATCGCTTTTTTCAATGCAAATTTCGTTTTCAAACTCGTAAAATTCCTGTCCATCGGCAGACAAAAGTTTTGTTCCGTCAGTGCAAAC
>CAYPDZ010000076.1:2348-7203 GCA_964409575.1 uncultured Muribaculaceae bacterium
GTATCGCAACTTTTTATTACAAAGTCATTTAATGCCGTATATTCGCCGCTTTTCAGCATAATTCTGTCTTGTGTAATATATTCACCGTCCAAAATTTTTTGTACTGCTGTGTCAATTTCACTATCTGACGACTGTGACAAAAAACCGAGCCTGCCAAGATTTATTCCAAAAATCGGAGTTTGAGATTTAGCATAAAATCTTGCAGTTTTTAAAATTGTGCCATCACCGCCGATAACGAATACAAGATCAAACCCGTCTTTAAGTTCGTCAATATCAAGAATTTTGGCATCCGGCAATATTTTAGCAAGTTTATCTTTAACTTGAATAGAATTCGGTATTTCAGGATTAAAACAGATTGCAAAATTTTTCATAAAATGTACCCTGCCTGTTTCTTTATAACACAACCGAAAGATAATTTTCTTTAGTATTTTTATTTCTGAGTTCTCTAAATCTGTCTTTTACAAATTCCGTTTGTGATGAAAACGGTTTAAGAGAAAGGAATTTTCTGTAATATCTTTGAGCTTTTGAATACTCACCGAGTTTTTCCAAACACACACCTATACCTGCGTATGCTTTGTAATAATCAGGATTTAGTTTTATCAGTTGGCTCAAAACGACTAACGCTTCTTTGTATCGGTCAAGTTTCATCAAAAGCGTGGATTTTTGTTCGTATGCTTTCAAAAATCCTGATGAATTTTCTATCAATTTTTGATAAATCATTAATGCCAAATCGTATTCTTCGCACAATTCGTGAGAAATTCCGAGTTGCAAAATTGCATCGGGTTTTTCCGGATTGGATTGAATTGCGCGAATAAAATTCTTGATTGCTCCGCAATTTTCACCCTCAAGCTGGTGACAAATGCCGAGTTCATAATATGCTTCATAATAATCTTTTTTCAAACGTGTTGCGACATCAAGAAATTTTATCGCTTTTGAATATTGCTTAAGATTTTTGTAACAAACTCCAAGTCCAAGATAACTTTCCGCATTGTTTCTATCTATCAAAATTGCGTTAAGGTAGTTTGATATTGCCTCTTTGTACAAATTATCAAGGCGTAATGCATTAGCTTTTTCGTAAAAATTATTTAAGGTGTTATATTTTTTAGTATTCACAATCTCTCTCCACATACTAATGATAGAATTTTTTTAGATTTTGATGA
The DNA here is from genome assembly GCA_964409575.1 of uncultured Muribaculaceae bacterium. Classification (GTDB taxonomy): domain Bacteria; phylum Cyanobacteriota; class Vampirovibrionia; order Gastranaerophilales; family Gastranaerophilaceae; genus Stercorousia. The sequence continues at coordinate 3,509 of CAYPDZ010000076.1, forward strand.
ACATCCGTTTGATGTAGAACTTTATCAATCATTGGATTTATTATTGTGATTGTGTTATAAAATTGTTATGAAAAAGTACTTGGTTTGGTTGTTAATATTGATAGGGATGCCGGCTTTTGCCGATGAGGTTATGTTACACGGGGTAGAAACACAATCCATAATGCTTCCGCAAACAAAAATTAATCAAAAACAATCTTTACTTATAAATGATGAACAGGTACTCTCAGAGCTTATTTCACTCCAAAAAGAAAAGGATTTGGAAGATATTGAAAATCTTTGGAAAGGTACTGTCGAAAACAATCAGGTTATAGGTTTTGCCTTAAAAAAACTTGCGACACCGGAAAGCCAGCGCAGAATTCATTCATCATTAATGGCAAAAACTTTGTCGGCGGTTGTGGCGGGCGCTTCTTTTGCACCATCTTTGGTGGGAGCGGATTATGCAGTGCAATCAGGTGCATTTGCTGCAGGGAGATTGGCACAAAACCTTATCAATAAGAAAAACATGCCGACAGAAATTCCGTTGACCGATACAGAGCTTATTGAACTTGCCGGTTTGGTTGAAAATTTACAGGATAAAATTATCACCGCCTATTACAATTACAAAAGTTCACTTTCTCAATTGAAAGAAACAAGACAAAGATTGATTTTGTACAACAAAAATTACGCAAAAGCCCTTGATGATGAGGATATGATGGAAATTGCGATTTCGTCATCGTTGTACGACAATATGCGCGTTGAAGAATTTTATTACATGGAGAATGCAAAAAAATATCATCTTGAACTCCAAAGACTTGCAGGTAAAAAAGTTGTCGACAAACTAAATCTTTACCAGTTCAATTACAATTCTACTCTTGTCGGAGAAAAGGCGGTGCGCAAATGAAAAATATTTTGTTAGTTGCACTGATGTTATTTTCGCTACCGGCTTTTGCTGTCACTTATGACGATTTAAAAATGCCTAAAAATCCTGCATATCGTACAGGTTTGTCAGAGGAACCGGAAAAAGAGTATTTTGAAGCAAAGGCTCAAAACGTTTTATATCAAGAATATGTAAAAAAAGAGGCTCAAAGTTTTGATGTAAACGATTTAACTTATGCTGATTTGAGTATTAAGCAGATTTCGAGGGAAGTTTCGGCGGATTTGGAACTTGAGCAGGAGGATATGGTTGGGGATTTGTCGGTTTTATGGCAAGGTGCTGCATCACAAAGTGATACGATAAATTTTGCATTATATAAACTTGCAAATCCTGACGAGGATAAACCTGATGAAAAATCGGTTAAAAAAGTCCTCACAACGATTGCCAGTATGTCGACTCTGGCGGGAGCGAGTATGGGAAATCCGATGCTTGCGGCAGGTTCACTCATCGGAAGCAATGTTTTAGGGATTATGTCACAAGATACAAAGGCTCTTAATTATAAATATACCAAAGTTACCGATGCTGATATGATTATACTTGTTCGAAAAATCGAGGATTTGCAGCAAAAGACAGTGGATTTATATTACAACTACATGACTGCGCGAAAAAAACTCAAAATGATTGATAAAATAGTATCTGACCGCAGACGGAATTACGAATACGCTCAAGATATGTCAAGAGAAGTTATATTGATTACTGATGCGTATTACAGAACAGCTCTTGACAACCAGATGAAAGCTCGTTCGGAATTTTATGCAAAACGTGCAGCGTTAGAGCAGTTTGTGGGTAATGAAGTTTTCGCACAATTTGAACAGGATTTAAAAAAAAGAAGTGAAAAATAAAGCTACCTTTCTCTTGTCAAATATAACATTTTCCTCTCCTAATTTTAGGAGAGGGAGCAGTTGTGCGAGCAAAACGAGCTACAAATGCAGGTGAGGTTAATTGCGCAAGCAAACAGTAACGAATTTATTCACTATATCAACCCTAATTTGCTAGTACATAATGTGTTGCTCTAGCTTCGCCTTGTTTTTTAAGTATATTCTTATTTACCAAATCCGCTAAATCTCTATTTGCGGTGTCATGTGAACAGTTACAAATCTTTGCCCACTTTTTGGCAGTTAAATTACCTTCAAAATTATCTAATAATTTTGTTAAAACTTTAATCTGACGTTCATTAAAGGTTTGTAATTTGTTCTTTTCCCAAAATTCAGCTCGTTTTATCACATTATTTAATAATTCTTCCGAATTGTCTATTGCTATAATTAAATTTTCTAAAAACCACTTTAGCCATGAAGTTATATCAACAGTATCATTTTGTGTTATCTGCAAAATCTCATAATATGATTTTCTTACTTTTTTTATTTGCGATGACATTGAATAAAATCTGTCAGAGGTATTTTCACTTCTTGCAAGTAACATATCAGTTAAAGCCCTCGCAATTCTTCCGTTACCGTCTTCAAACGGATGTATAATAACAAACCATAAGTGAACAATTCCTGCTTTTATAACGAAATCAGTATTTGTATTATTATTGATGTAGTTAATTAATTTATCCATTTCTTGCGGTACAATATTAGCACTAGGAGCTTCATAATGTATTTTTTCATGACCTAATGCACCTGATACAACTTGCATTTTCCCGTTTTTGTCATCTCTGTATTCACCGACCGTAATTTTATACAAACCGCTTCTCCCGCTTGGAAACATAGCAGATTGCCAACCAAACAATCTGTCTTCACTAATAGGTTTATCATAATTAATTGTTGCATCTAACATTATATCAACAATACCTTGAACATCACGTTCAACATAAATATCACCGCCAACATCCAAACCTAATCGTTTAGCAATAGATGAACGGACTTGTTCTACATTCAATATTAACCCTTCTATTTCGCTTGATTTTATAACATCCTCTGTCAAAACATTAAGTTTTGCCTTTTGGCTGTTTTCAAAACCTAGAGATTGCATTTTACCTAATAACATACCTTGCTTTAATCTAACAGTTGACAACAGTGGCATAATAATGTCTTGGTTGTAAGCAAAATCAGGGAATTGTGAGTTTTGCCAAATGTATTTGTTCATAAATCAACGCACCTTTTGCGTACATTATACAATATTATCTACGCAAAATCAAGAGGGGGGAAGCTGGCACAAAGTGACAGGAGAGGACTATTTAGTTTGCATAACCAAACCGAACTTGTCGTCCTAACAACTTTACGATTGTTGAACGCACTTCACTTATCTGCAATGATGTGGAAACATTCCCTCTCCTAAAATTAGGAGAGGGTTAGGGTGAGGTTAAAGTTGTAACAAATGTAACAATTTTTTAATAAATTTTTACAAAGCCGGAAAGCCTTGTATAATGCCTCATAGCATAGCATAGCATAGCATACGCGTCGCACTGTACCCTAAAGTTTCTAAAAAATCATCCGTAATTCTACGTAGAAAGGACTACGAAAACATGGGCATGTCGGCATCACAAGCGAGATTACTGAGCATAACCGCCAGATTGACTAACAACGAATTTCGTTCACAAACCATAACGAATTCGAAACTTCGCCTTGCCGAAAAATCATCAGAAGCAAGCCAAGAATACATGGATGCCCTGAATACTCAACAGTTGATGTTTGGAGTATATGACGATAACGGAAATTTCTCCAAACAAGAACTCACACCAGCCCTGATTTACGACTATGCACCTTTGAAAAATCAATATGCATTGATAAATACAGCCGGCAAAATGCTTGTATCCAATCAAGATGCAGAAAATTTTGAAAAC
>CAYPDZ010000077.1:0-7120 GCA_964409575.1 uncultured Muribaculaceae bacterium
GTTCACCTGTTGCAATCATAAACAAAATCATCTTAGGCATAACGTTTGTCGAGCGCAAAGCTACCGACAAATGTTGCCCTTGTTGAACTTTCAAAGTTGCACTTTCAATTTTGGTTTTAAGCGTATGATTTGTCAATGTCATATTCGCAAGGTACAAACACTCAATAATCGGAACACCTGCGTCATAAGCAACTTGCATAACAGCAACAAAGTTTGCAAAGTTTGAAAACTGGATTAAATCTGTCAAAAGCGGAATTTTTAAAGAAATATCATCAATTTTTCTTTTACTTGGCTGCCAGTTCATCAAAAACGCACAAGTACCGAACAAAGAACCCAACATTATCGGAACAAAGAACCAATAAGTTTTGAGGAAAATACCTGCACTCATCAATGTTGCAGTAATCCAAGGGAGCTCTTTACCCATACCGTCAAACATCTCTTTAAATACAGGGAATACGAACATCAACATAACTAGTACGATGATAATCGCCAAAACGATAACGAACATCGGATACATCAATGTACCGATAACTTTCCCCCTGATGTTTGCTTCTTTGGTTAAAAGTTCTAACAAACGTTGTAAAGTTTTTTCCAATTCACCGGAATCTTCACCGGCTTTTACAAGACCGATATAAATTTGTCCGAACTGGTTTGGATACTTGGCAACTGTGTCGGCAAATGTTGCACCCTGCATAATCTGACGTCTTAATTCCCTTGCAACGAGTCTTACTTTAAGTTTTGCGGCATCGTTTTCAATAAACATCAAAGATTCAATGATAGGAATACCTGATTGGGCAAGGATTTGCAGAGTCGATGTAAAATCCATTCTGTCTTGCAAACCGAGTTTTTTGACCTGACCGCGCGGAATACTTTTTGCTTGATTTTTGGCATCTTCTTTAGATTTTTCTTCATAAACTTTTGTCGGAATAAAGCCAAGCTTACGGATAGATTCACGAGCTTCGCGTAAATCCTGAGCTTCAACTTTACCTTTAACAATATCTTTTGCATTTTTAAGTGCTATATAGTTATATATTGCCATTGTATCTCCTATTCATTAACAACCCCGAGAACTCTAACGAACTCGTCGATTGTTGTCATACCGTTAGTAATATGTCCTAAACATGATTTATAAAGCGTGCACATACCGTTGTGGTTTACTGCTGCTTCTTCAATTTCCAAATCGTGAGCGCCTTGAGCTATGAGCTTTTTGATTTCTTTGGTTATTGTCATAATCTCGTATACGCCAAGACGACCTTTGTAACCCGTAAAATCGCATTTGTTACAACCTTTTGCCCTATAAATCGGTTTTTTCATAAATTCTCTAATATCATCTTCGTTTGCCATAATTTGCCTTGCTTCTTCGTATGTCGGGAAGTATTCTTCTTTGCAGTCGTCACAGAGTCTTCTTACAAGACGTTGAGCGATAACACCTGACAATGTTGAAGATACAAGGTAATCTTTTGCACCCATTTCAATCAAACGTGTAACAGTTGCGGCAGCAGAGTTTGTGTGAACCGTACTCAATACAAGGTGACCTGTTAATGCGGCAGAAATCGCAATTTCCAGAGTTTCGTAGTCACGAATTTCACCAACGAGGATAATATCAGGGTCTTGTCTTAATATCGCACGCATACAGGATGCGAACGTAATACCGGCTTTTGCGTTGATTTGAGATTGATTAATCCCTTCGAGTTTAATTTCTATCGGGTCTTCAATTGTAGTAATGTTAACATCTTCATCGTTCAAACTTTTTAAAACGGAGTACAAAGTTGTTGTTTTACCGGAACCTGTAGGACCTGAGGTCAGAATGATACCGTTTGGACAACTTACCATGTTTTTAATTTTTGCAATATCTTCTTGCGTACCACCGATAAGGTTAATGTTTTTATCAGCAGCATTCAAGCTGACAGCAGGGGCAAGGATACGGATACAAACCTTTTCTTTGCCTGATACGGGAAGTGTGTTGATACGAAAGTCGTATGAGCCGTTTTTGTACTTAATTGAGAACGTACCATCCTGCGGACGTCTGTGTTCCGCGATATTCATTCTTGAAAGAACTTTAAAACGTGCAATAACCTGTGTTTCAACTTTTGGCGGAATATCAAAAGCTTTTTGCAACATACCGTCTTTTCTGTAACGGACAATATAGCCGTTAAGCCGCGGTTCTATGTGAATATCGGAAACTTTATTATCAATACCATTTGTAATAATTTGGTTAACGAATTTTGCGACCGAACCGGTTGAGTCTTTCAACTGTTTGTCAACCATTTCGGCTAACGAATCTTCTACCTCAAACTCATCTGCTTCACTTTCAATTTCTTTGATGATTTTTTCAGTTTCTTTCTTTTGAGCAGAGAAGAAAGTGTTCAAAGAGTTTTCAAACTCATAATGAGTCATCAATAATTGTTTAGGATTTTGTCCGGTTAAATAAATGATATCTTTTAATATATCAGGCTTAACCGGAGTCACAACCCCTAAAATCAACGTTTTACCGTCAGATGAAATCGGAATAATTTTATTTGTTCTGATAAAATCTTCCGGAAGCATCTTGATAAATTTATCTTGAGATGCTAGCTGTTCGGGAGTAACCAAATCGTAACCGGTTTGGAGGTGAAGAATTTCTTTTAACTGTTCAAGAGTGATAAACCCTAGTTTGAATAAAGTTGAACCGATAGGCTGTTTTTGGCGTTTGCTTTCTGCAAGAGCTTGCAGAAGTTGAACGTCATTGATATAACCTTTTTGGACTAAAAGTTCACCGAGTTTTACCTGTTTTGAAGTTCCGTCGTCAATTCCGCCTTTTTGCAACTCATCTTTCAATACATTGATAAGATCTAATAAATCCTGATCAGGTACCTGAATGAACTTGACCTGTTGAGGGTAAAACTCTTTTAGTTTAAGGTTTATGACGTCTTTATCTGAGGATGAATTTATAGCTACAAACAAATAATTGTCTTTAACACTAATTGGAACAAATTTATATTGTTCCAATAGTGTGCTTTCGATTTTATTCAGTATCTGTATGTTGACACTGTTTCTTAATCTGTTTAGTAGTTCATTCATATTATTATTTTAGTCTATAACGCATCGGTATTTCCAACCGCATCTTCTGTGTCTGTAATAATCTTTGGAGTAAGCATTATTACCATTTCGGTTTTAGTTTTCTGACTTGTTGTACTTCTGAACATTGCTCCTATGCCGGGAATGTCACCAAGTACTGGGATTTTCTTAATGGTTTTAGATTCATTTTCTTGAATCATACCTGCTATTACAAGAGTTTCACCATCTTTAATTCTTATATTTTTCAAATCAAGATTTCTGTGGCTCAAAAGAGTTGCTGCTCTGTAAGATATAGATTGACCATTGATTGACTCTTGACCATCAACGTGTCCTATCTCTGTTGAATACTCAGGTACTATATTTAAAGTTACATAACCATCAGGACTGATAAACGGTGTGATTGAAACTGTAACGCCTTGATCGTCTGATATTGTGTAATCTCTTGTTACAACAGTACCACCGGTTGATGTTGAAGAATCGACTTCTACACTTTCAAGATAATCTTGTGTTACTTCTATTTTTGCTTCTTCACCATTAGTGATGAGCAATTTCGGATTTACAACAACTCTTGCTTTTCCATTTTGAACAAGATAATTAATGGCATACGATATGTTAACAGGTCCATTCCATTTGCTCATTTCTCCATTAGGTTCGTACGGATAAGACTCTGTATCAGGAGTTTGATAACCTGAACCTTTAAAGAAAATCGGATATATCGGGTTAGTAGAAGTTGAACTTCCATCAAATGATGCTGAGAATGATTTACTTAATATGGTCCAAGTATTTGTTAATTCTTTAGAACCATTTTCGTTCAATTCTATAATTGAAACCTCTAAAAACGCTTGTGGTTGTTTTTTATCAGTATGAGCAATAAAGTCTTTTATCATTTCAATTTGATGTTCAGAACCACCAACAACACTGATTGTGCCGAGTTGTGAATAATAAGCAACAGTCAAGTTTTGCAAGCCTAAAGATGCCAAAGTACCGCCTGATTTTCCATCTTGAGTACAAGCAACAGTACCCTCGTTCAGTACAAGAGCACTGCCACCGCTTGAGGAACCTCCGCCATCAGCAGCAAAGCCTGTAACGATACCTGCTGCACCGCCGGTAGAACTTCCGCCTGAACCACCGGTTGACGGCAACAACATATCACAAATCATAGTCGCCATTGCTTCTGGTGTTGTATGATTTACCTTAAACGTAGTTGTTTGAGGTTTTTTATCAAATTTATTTACGATTTTTTTAGCAATAGCAACATCGTTTTTAGAACCAAAAACAATCAGTTCGTTTGTAGCAGGATTTGTTGTAACGATTTCCGAACTTGAAAGTCCGGGTTTTTGCATTGCATAAATATTTTTATTCAAAAATTCTGCAAGGGCAGAGGCACTGATATACTTGACAGGAATTAATGTCATATCTTGTTTTGCCATATTGAAATCTTTTGCATCAGACTTTGCAACGATAATTGTTCCGTCCTCTACAACGTAATTCATGCCGGTAATTCCCAAAACCATATCAAACGCTCTATCCAACGGTACATCTACCAAATCAAGAGTAACCGTTCCATCAACCGAGTTATGGAATACGATATTCATGCCTGCTTTATCCGCAAACATTCTCAAAACCTGTTTGACATCAGAATCTCTAAGAGAAATACTGATTGGAGTTTGTGTCTTGATATAACTCACATCACCCTTTAATTGAAGTGAGTACTCATCTTCAACGTTATCACGAAGTTTCGGCTTCTCATTTTCCATAGCAACCGCTGATAACATAACGTTTGAACATACAAACATTGTTAACATTAAACCTGAGATAATTTTTTTAGAAAAATCATTTTTCATTATTTGCTCCTGCTTACTTATTTGCTGTATTTTTACGGCCGCCAAATTTGCTTTCCAAATTAGAAACCGTGTTAAAGTTAATACCTTCGCCCGTAAATAGTTCTCCAACACCTGCTTTATAAACATTGGCACCGTTTTGAACAGTTACGTGCTCTTTTTCAATTGATAATACCTTATAATTGTTGATAATATCACCCGTTCTGACAAGATAGTCCGAACCGCCGATATTCAATATCGCAGACGGATTAAATCTGTCATACATAATACCTGAAACTTTTGTTGAAATAACATCTGTCGCCGTTGTATCAACCGTAATAGATTCAGGCGGAGGCATTAAATCAAAACCATAATTTGGCTTTGGTTTAGCTCCCCAATTTTCACTCTCCGGAAGAAACGGATCTGAACGTCCCATATCTTCCACCGACATAGCTACCATTGCAGCATTCTTTGCTGTCTGGTCAGCAACAATGGAAACATCATCCGGCGCAATAGCACCATTCACACCATCGTCGCCGACCTTTACGCTCTCTTTCGGAAGTTCTTCTGTCGGAGTATTAATTTCTACAATATCATCTTCCGCCACATTGCCTTGAGTACAACCCGTCGTATTAATTACTATTACACCCAAAAGTAACATCGCAAAGATAATTCCCGCTCTCTTTCCAATTTTTAAAGAACGTTCTCTCTTTTCTTCTTCTTCAATTAATATGTCTGTAAAGTTCTTAATCACTTACCACCTATTTTTATTTACATCCTGTTTTATTATATAAAAATGTAACAAATATAGTATCAGTTATTTGATGTATTTAATCCAAAAAATACACAAAATAATAAGTTTATTTTAACATGATTACAAAAATATGGCAAAATATTAAGATTCGAAATTATTTGTAACTGTATAGATATACTCAAGAATTTTATCGAAATATTTCAAATCGGAATTTCCGTCCAAAACAAAATCCGCATACTCACGGCATGGAATAACATACTTTTCGCCTGCACTAATCAGGTAATTCCAGTGTTTCAAAGTATTTTCTTCATCCTGATTTCGCTCAGTCATAGCACGTTTAATAAATCTTTCACGTCTTATATCGTTATCTGTTTCGATATAAATTCTGACATCAAACAAGTCTTTAACATCTTCATACATTGTTGCAATTCCTTCAACTACAACAATTTTGTTTGAATTTACTTCTTGAGCATGCGGAATTGAAACGCCGGTACCGTTTGGAACATATTTTGGCGCAAAAACGGTTTCGCCATGCGACAACGCTTCCAAATCATTTTTCAAAAGTTCAAGCTGAAAACTCGACGGCGCATCGACATCGTAACCATTATCGGTCAAATTATCAAAACTTCCGTATTTTTTAATTAACTCTGAAATGTCGTTAAAATAATTATCCGTACTTAACACAGAAACAGGCATCGCGAGTTGTTCTATAATATTTTTAATTTCTTTACAAATCGTAGATTTTCCTGATGCAGACTCACCCGTAATTCCGACAAGCAAACGTTTTGACGGGTTATTTATCAAACGCTTGGCAAACCTTGCAATGAACGTTGGGTTTACGACTTTAAATATCGGGGTTTCGCGACGTTTGTCATACGCTAAAATTTGCTTAAACTTGGCTTGAAGATAAAACGCAAGAAGTTCTCTGCCTGTTTTTGAATTAAAATCGGGTTTAAGGATTTTATCTTCAGAATTTAATTCTTTTTCAATGAGTAATTGCATCACATTTTCCATAAGATTTTATATGAGAAATATAATACATGAGAAAAAATTTTTTTGCTAGTGTAATGTAAAAAATTTTACATAATAAATATTATAAGAATGTCCTGCGCGGGCGGCGGGAACTTTGTACCGACAAAGTTCCACAAAACTCGCCACGACGCTACGTTCACTAATCAATAGTAACGCTCAACCAAAAGCTCGCAAACTCACTCCACATCATGCTGAACTTGCCTCCTTTTTCCAAAATCTATTGATTTTGTGAAAAATGGGTCCTCTGGGAGTGGTTTCAGCATCTAAAGATTTTACGTTCAGACAATGCTCGCTCTGTTGCTGTTTCGCTAACATTGATTGTTCACTCCGCTATTGTGGCAATTAATAATTAATTTTTACAATTTAAATTCAACAATCTGCACTTAATGAAACAATAACAAAAGCGACTGTTAAGCGTAGCGATTAAGTCGCTTCGGGTTGAATTTAGTGCAGATTA
>CAYPDZ010000078.1:0-2930 GCA_964409575.1 uncultured Muribaculaceae bacterium
GCGCCAAGCGCATAAAAAGACGGATAGGTTAAAAACTTGTCCGTCTTTTTGTTTTGCAATTAGTAACGATGAGAACAGATTTTACCTTTATTTATTGTATAATTATTCTATGGATGATAAAAAACAAATTTATTACCAATATTTTCAGGATGTGGTTTTGCCGGTGGTTGGACAATTGGAGGTTGAACGTATCAAAACAGTACGCAAAGTTGTTTTGACGTCAATTTTGTTTTTTGTGACAGGCATTGTTTTTGCGGGATTGTTTGTATTAAATGCGTTGCAGAACTTTCTAAATCCGCTTATATTGCCGATTTTGTTGTTTTTAATGTATGCGTTTTTTATCAAAAGTATTATAATTTTTATTATTGCCGGAAAAGATTATCAAAAAAAACTTGTAAAAGAGGTTTTACCACTATTTTTTGAACCGATTGCAAAATTTAGGAAATGGCCGGAAAAAGATTTTGATACAGTTTTAAACTCAAAACTTTTCAATAATTTTGATGAATTAGAGGAAAATTTGTGCATATTCGGTTTTTATAAAAATACGGCAATAAGGATTTCGGACACAGCTTTGACCCTTCCTGTGCGAAGTTCAAATAAATCTTATCTTTTTAAAGGTACGATGATTAAACTTGAATTTCCTAATTCAATTGATAATCATGTAATTTTGCAGTCAAAAAATCTACATAAGGCAAATAAATTTAAACAAATTAATCCGCATATTGCAGATTTAAACAATTATTTGTATTGTTTTGCTCAAAATACTGATAATGTTAATTTTATAACGGGAGATTTTTGGGAAAAAATTAAAAAATTTGGAGAAGTTTATACTGCGAAAAGTTTTTCTTTTTCGTACAAGGATAATGTCGTATTAATTGCGTTAAAGCAAAAAAATCCGATGCAGTTTGGCTTTTTGTTTAAATCGCTTTTGAAAGCAAAAAACTATGATGAACTTTTTGAAAGGTTTATCATAGTTTTTGACTTGATTGATTTATTAAACAACTAAGCTATTTTGTTTAAGTTTTGCTGTTGTTCTCGCGTTTTTTGAGTTTTGTGATTGTGTTTAAGGTATAAGTAACCGCCGGTTCCGACCGCTGCAATACAAGCTCCGGCAATTAATACGCCCTTGAGCCATTTGTTTCGTACTTTTTTCGCATTTTCTTGCATAGCCTCTGCTATACCAAACTGCTCGCCGACTAAGCGTTTTAGCGGTTTATTGTTTCTTGCTTCTATGCCTTTGTCGACTTCAAAGACTTCTGTCATATAGCGTTCGTTAGCGGATTTTCCGTTGTTGTATGCTTTGTTTTCATGCCAGTCAATTTTTTGTGTAATTGCATCTTGAACCATAGAAGCATAAGTTTCTTTACCATAATCGGTTGTTGCGGCAATCAAACATCCGCGAACTTCTGAAGCGTTAGAAAACATTCTGTGGGCATCAATGACATTTCCGATTTCTTCACCGGATTTTCCTGCGTATTCTGCAGCATCTATCGCTAGTTCTTCTGCACTTCTAAGGTAAGCGTGTTCTGTCAAATAACCTCTTGTTGCGGCAACAAAGTCAGGTGCGCCACCTGTTCTTGTTGAAACAACCGGCGTACCGGCAGCGAAAGACTCAAGAGGAGTGATACCGCATGGTTCAAATCTTGATGTAAAGATAGAGTGCGTAGCACAACCGACGAGTCTGTTCGGGAAAAACCCGTTTACATAGCAGGCATTACCTTTGTAAATTCCACCATCAAGTTTTTCGATTTGTTCTATAATATTTTTTACCCAACTGTAATCGCGTGCACCTTCATCCCAAATACCTGCACCTACGATTAATTTTGTATGAGCTTTTGTCTCTTTGGGAACATTCGGATCTTTCAAAAAGTCTAAGAACGCTTGGAATGTCGACGGATAACCTTTTTGTTTATCAGGTCTGCCCCATCCCATAAAGAGCATGTCACCTTCTTTGTAGCCTGAAAGATGACCGATTACGTTTGCCCCTTTTGATATTTGGTTGTCGCTGAAAAACATTTTAAGTACACCGTTCCCTCCTCCGGCTTCGTATGCGGTAGACAGTGAATTTAAGAACCATTTTGTATTAGCTTTTTTGGCAGCCATAACTTCCTGAAGGTTGTCGGATATAAGTTTTCCATCCTCAATTACAGCTTTGTATTCAAACGGTGTAAAACCTGATTTAGCCTTTGTTAAACCGTTTATTTCACCTTTTTGACAAAAGTCTGCATTTGCATCGTTCAGTCTGAGGTTAGCAGGCGTACTACCGTTTGTAATGTCTATTGTTTTGATTTCTGCGAGTTTTTTGGTCAAATACTGTGCAATATCCGGAGTGGACATTGATTTCATTTCTTTACCGTAGTTGATGGAAACCGTTCCTGCTGTCATGTTTTCGGAATTTAATCTCGTAGCGGAAATCGGTGACATTGTAATATTGAAAGTTCCGAAATCATCAAGGAAGTTTTCCATAAACGGACGCATAATCTGATTTGCAAAGCGTCTTTCTTCAGCAGTTGCAGTACCCCATTTCGCTTCAATTTCTTTTAATTTATCAATTTGCGGGTGTTTATTTAAAAGGTCAATATCTCGTTTTTCTGCAACCATTTTAAAGAATTCAAACGGATTACTTTCTACACCTTGATAATCTCTACCGGGGTTGTGAAATCTTCCGTCAACTCTTAGCCCGTCGTAATAGGTGTTTCCTGCGTTTGATAAGTTTGCAATTGTATTCATTACCATAAATGCAGGTCTGTCATGAAGCCAGATATTAGCAGGGTTATAATGTCCGTGTTCGGCAGTATTCAAATGCGGAAGAATTTCTGCAAAAGCGCGGTTGTTATCGGCATAAGCTACGTTTGTACTGACAACATGTACTCCGCCGCCGTTTGTGCCGTATGCACCTGTTGTGCCATAGGTTCCGTATGTGCCGTATG
>CAYPDZ010000078.1:3030-7091 GCA_964409575.1 uncultured Muribaculaceae bacterium
CCGCCGTTTGTGCCGTATGCACCTGTTGTGCCATAGGTTCCGTATGTGCCGTATGTTCCATACGTGCCATAAGTTCCGTATCCGCCGCCTTGTCCTGCGCCGTAGGCTGTACCGAGTTTTGCAAGTCCTTCTGTATGTACAAAGTATGCGGCATTTCGTTCACCCGGTAAATCTGCAATGTCGGGTGCTCTGAACAAACGATATGTGATTTTTTCAGTTTGAGTAATTGAATTATTCGCCGGTCTGACAAGCGAGCCTTGAACATGAGCATCAACAAGTCTTATGTATTGCGATTTGCCACTGGAATCAGGAGCCATTTGTATTGCGTAGTGTAATTCTTCTCCTTCTTTAAGGTGAAGTCTTTCTGCAATTTCTTCCAATGTTTCATTTTGTTTTGCTGAGAAAAAGCTTGTTTCAGGTAAATTTGCCGGTAATTTTTCACCTTTTTTAACTTTAATTACTCGCACACCGCCATCTGCATTGTTATGACTGTGATACGGTAAAAAGTCTCTTACGTCGGCGTTTTCGTGTTTACGCCAACTTTCCGGAGCTTCTTTTGAAACTACGCCAAGACCGCCCAAATCGTACATTTTTATTTTAAGTCTTTTGTTTTCCGGCGCATAAGAAGCAAACTGATGGATATTTTTGTCCTGTCCCGTAAAGTGAAGTATAACACCGCTTTGTGGTGATGCACTCATAGATACGGAACTTGTTTTCTTTGTTGACTGAACATTGTTTTGATAATGTGCCTGTATTGCAGGCATAACTGAATTAATTCTCATAAATTTACACCCTTACCCTTCGATGCAGATACTATTTCTCCATCCTCTATCATAAAACGCGGGCAAAAATTTTTTCAATAGTATTAAGCTGTTTTGTTAAGAATTATTAAGTAAAGTTTTTTCAATATTTTAAGTATTTTTGTTACGTTTACAGTATGATGAAATCAAAAGGGGAATAGATGGACAGATTTTTTGGAATTTTTGGGATTATATTGGTATTTGGTATAGCATTTTTAATGTCGAATAACCGTAAAGCGATTAATTATAAAACGATTGGAACAGGTTTTTTGTTGCAAATATTGTTGGCTGTTTTTATTTTTAAAGTGCCCTTAGGAAGAGCAATTGTATACAATATCGGGTTGTTTATCCAAAAAATTCTTGAATTTGCGAAAGAGGGTGGTTCGTTTGTATTTGGACCTCTTATGACAGAACACAAAATTACCGCCGTTTTTGGAGAAGGTGCGCAGGTCTTTGCGCTTCAATTGATAGCATCGCTTATATTTATGATGATTTTGGTTAATATTCTTTATTATTACGGAATTATGCAAAGAATTGTGCCGCTTTTTGGCAAAGCGATGAACAAACTTATGGGTGTAAGCGGCGCTGAGGCGTTATCAAATGTTGCGAGTGCGTTTGTCGGACAAATTGCCGCACAGATTATGATTAGACCATATCTTGCAAAACTTACGCGCTCAGAACTTCTTGCATCTATGGCTGGAAGCATGGCATGTATATCGGGAGCGACGATGCCTATTTATATCGGCATGGGAATTCCGGCGCAATATTTACTCGCATCATCTGTTATGGCAGTTCCGGGGGCGTTAATATTGGCAAAAATAATTTACCCGGAAACTGGAGTTCCGGAAACAAGCGAAGATATAAAGATTACTTACAGCAAACGCAGAAAGCCTTATATAAATATGTTTGACGCTATTTCTGCGGGAGCATCCGAGGGCATGAAAGTTGCGATTAATGTTGTAGCTATGATTTTGGCACTTGTTGCACTTGTTGCAATGATTGATTGGATGCTTGGCGGATTGGGAGCTTTTATTGTTAAATATTTACACATAAATTTTGTAACTTTTGACTTAAATACGCTTTCTTTAAAAATGATTTTAGGCAAAATTTTCTCATTGTTTGCTTATTTTATGGGCGTACCTATGGAAGAAGCAACGACTGTTGGCAGTTTAATGGGTACAAAACTTGTATTGAATGAAATGGTTGCGTATTTTGACTTAACGACTTTGCCTCAAGCATTGTCTGAAAAGAGTTTCTTGATTGCAAGTTTTGCATTGTGCAGTTTTGGGAATTTGGGTTCTATCGCAATTCAGTTGGGTGGTATTGGTGAACTTGCACCAAACCAACGTAAAAACCTTGCTCGTTTGGGTGTGAGAGCATTGATTTGCGGTACATTAACCTGCTATTTATCCGCATCAATTGCAGGCATGCTAATTAAGGGTTGATGTATTTGTTCCAATCGCTGTCAAGATTTTTGATAAATCGGTGGGCATCAATAACGTCGTCATACGTAATCGGGTCGGGTCCTTCTTGAACTTCAAGAGGCTCGTAAACCTCAATATCGGAGAAGCCTAAGAATGCAACGCCGAAATTTTTTCCGCAATGTTGACATTTTAGACTAATTACAGTCAAGCCTTCTTCTTCTCTTTTTATGGTAATTGAATTTTCGTCAAAACCGTTGCGGCAGTGTGAACAGCATAAATTATTAAATAGTTTTTCGATTTTCTTTTTCATAAAATCCTCTAAAAATATTATAATATAATTTGTTAAAAAATGTTAATTTTTATTCTTTTATGGGAATAATATAGTATAATAAAAATGGTCTTTTTATTATAGGAGTGTTCAAAATGGAAGCTATTAACTTAATCCTTTTCGGTTTTATCGTCTACACTGCATTGATTGTAGTGCCAAGTATTTGGGAAGAACTGACAACCGAAGGCTAAGTCTAAAATTTAAGACGTAAGATTTTTAAGAGAGTTCCTTTTTTTTCGTCAAAAAGACTCGTAAAGGTAAGAGTTTGTGATTTTTAAAGTGTTTGTTTTACGCTAATTATTTTCTTTCAATAAATTCTAAATCGTATCCTAATATATCAGCAATGATATATGCTTCAGCGAGTGTAATTCTGTTTAATCTTAATTTGTGAGATATTCTTTGGAATGTATATTTTTCGCCGGTTTTTTCTGTCATAAGTTCGGCTAATTTTGTTATTGTTATACATTTTAGTGCTAAAAGTGATTTTATTTTCTCTCTTATTTTCATACATCTAATTATAGATGTATTGACTATTATAATAAAATATGTTATTATATAATTAATATATTAATCAAACAATTTAGATATTAAGCAAAAATTTAAGGGGATTGGAAATGAAAAAAGCTTTTACTTTGGCTGAAGTTTTGATTACACTAGGCATTATCGGAGTTGTGGCAGCACTCACAATACCATCGTTGATACAAAAGCATAGAGAACAAGTTGCAGTAACCAAAGTTAAAAAAGCTTACAGCATGATTTCTCAAGCCTACCTTATGGCGATTGCAGAAAACGGAACTGTTGATAATTGGGGACTTAAGAAGTCAGAACTAGTTGAAGATGGTATGCGTACAGATGAATCTGTAGAAAATGAAATGAAATTTCTCAATATTCTTACCAAATATATGAAACATCGAACTATCGGTAAAAAATCTGGTCAGGCTAGAGATGTTTTTGCACTTGTTGATGGCACAATAATTGTAGGTATGTGGCTTCAGGATCCTGAAAACTGTAATGAAAGCAAAGATACATCATTTTATTGTGGTGATTTTTATATCACAATTGATGATAAACCTTATAAGGATGATAACAATAAATGGCAGCCAAATTCATTCGCTTTCCTTATCAATCCTAATCGCATTATGCCCATGGGTTCCCAAGACGATTTTCGGTTCTGTAAAAGCGGAAAAGATTATTCTAGGTGCTCGGCTTGGGTCATTACAAATGGAAATATGGACTACTTGCATTGTCCGGACGATTTAAGTTGGAATGGTCAGACTAAATGTAAATAATCTTGTAAACACTCAAGGGCAACGTCAGTTACATAATCCATGTCTTTGCGCTCAATTATTAAAG
Organism: uncultured Muribaculaceae bacterium; assembly: GCA_964409575.1. Taxonomy (GTDB): domain Bacteria; phylum Cyanobacteriota; class Vampirovibrionia; order Gastranaerophilales; family Gastranaerophilaceae; genus Stercorousia. The sequence goes on from CAYPDZ010000078.1 coordinate 6,936, forward strand.
GTGGATTGAAATAAATGATGTCACCGAGCGGACGTAAAATTACCCCTTTTTTTAGTGCTTTTTTGTAAATTTGATAACCTGTTCTTAAATAACTGTCCAAAGGCTCTTTGGTTTCTTTGTCTTTAACAAGTTCTATCGCATTGATAAGTCCGATAT
>CAYPDZ010000079.1:0-6901 GCA_964409575.1 uncultured Muribaculaceae bacterium
GCAGTCATATCAGCTCCGCAAAGTCTACCTGTTACAGCGGCTCTGATTGCCCACATTGTAATTTTCGGTTTTATACCTTTTTCTTTGTAAGCACCCCTGAACGCTTCAAGTTTTTCATGCAAGTTTTCTTCTGTCCATTCCCAATCAGCAGATTGTTCAACAAAAGTTTTCAAAACATCTTGTGAAGTTTCTGTTTCAAGAGTTTCTTTAGCTTTTTCATCCAATTCAACACTGTCACCGAAGAAATAAGGAACAGCATCTGTTATATCAGACAACAAAGTCAACGGTTCGTAAGTTATCTCAACCATACGTGTGTATTGTTCATCTGTCAATTCACTCAAATCATATTTTGTCAAATACGGTTTCAATCTTTCTTTCAATTCTGGAATTGAAAGCATTTTGATATAATGACTGTTCATCCAATTCAACTTATCGTATTCAAAAATTGAATTTGAAGATGAAATTTCACCAATTCTGAAATCTTGTGCAATTTGTTCAACCGTTTTGATTTCTTCACCGTCAGAAGGTGACCAGCCGAGCAGTGCAACAAAGTTTATCAACGCATCTGTCAAATAACCTTTTTCAACGAATTCGGAAACTGCAGTTGCGCCATGACGTTTTGAAAGTTTGCTTCTGTCTGGAGCCAAAATCATACCCAAGTGTCCAAATCTCGGAACTTCCGCACCTAGAGCTTCAAAAATCAAAATTTGTTTGAACGTATTTGAAATATGGTCTTCCCCTCTGATGACGTGAGAAATTTTCATTAACATATCGTCAATTACAACAGCGTAGTTGTAAGTCGGTGCACCATTTGATTTCATAATTACAAAGTCGCCGAGCAAATCAGTATCAACGTGAAGTTCACCTTTTACCAAATCATCAAATGTCAACATAGAAGTTTCGTGAAAAGCTTTTTGAGCCTTTGCAATATTAAATCTGATAGCAGGTTTTCTGCCTTCTGCTCTGAGTTTTGCTTTTTCTTCTTCTGTCAAATTTTCGCATTTTCTTGTGTAAACATAAGGCTTTTTATTAGCTCTTGCTTCCTCTTTTTCTTGCTCCAATTCCTCAGGAGTACAGAAACATTCATAAGCAAAACCTTTGTCCAAAAGTTCTTGAACGTATTTTGGATAAATATCAAATCTTTCGGATTGTGTGTATGGACCGTAAGGACCTCCAACATCAGGACCTTCATCCCAATTTAAACCCAATGCTTTCAAGCTGTCAAAAATATTGTCGATATATTCTTGGCTTGTTCTGTCAGCATCTGTATCTTCAATTCTTAAAACAAATTTGCCATTATTTTTTTTAGCGAACAAATAATTGAACAAAGCTGTTCTTGCTGTTCCTACGTGTAAATTTCCGCTTGGTGACGGAGCTATTCTAACTCTGACTTCTGTCATCTTATATCCTTCCTCTGTCATTCTGAGCTTTATATGAGACTCTTCGCTTTGCTCAGAGTGACTTTAAAGGCGAAGAATCTTTTGTTATTTCAGCAACAAAAGAATAACACGCACAAAATTTATTTTCAACAAATAGTTTATTCAAACGATTTGACGAACCCGATTAATGTTTTAAAATATATGTATGAAGAAAGCTTTATTAATATTCTTACTTCTAATAGCTTTACAGCCGGTGGCATTTTGTGCAAACAAAAAAATGGTACCGACAACTTCTGACGGAGAAAATTTACTCCCAAACATATTTATTTATGCAATTCCCGACGATGACAATCCTGATTTTAACGAGGAATTAACAGAGTACAAAGAGCCGGAGGATACAAATGACGACAATGCAATTATACTGGAAGAAGAAAATATAGCCTTAGGTGCCACTACATTAAAAGGTTATGCTCAATTTATTGAGGACGACGCAGTTATCCACTTGAAAGACGACGACAACAATTACGTTTTAAACATAAAAACTCCTCAAAAAATATCCGGTGAAAAAGGTTTGTTAAATGTTTCACATCTTCCGCAAAAGCAAATTCAACAATATCAAGATGCCGAATACAGAATTGCACCAAACACGGTTAAAGCAGCGGAAAAAGCCGGTGATTTCACATTCGGAGCAACATACGGAAGTGAAATAGATAATATTGCAATGCTTGAAACAGAAACAGGTTTATTCACCAAATATGAAAAAAGTCGGTTTGCGCTAAGTTCATCTGTCACAAAGTCGCTAAATACCACGTTTGCTCAAGATTATAATACAATTTCAATCACTCCTGAACTTAAACTAAACGATTATATGTCACTTAAAAACGTACTGAGTGCCGATGTTACGCGCAACAGACGTTCTACAAAAGTTGTATTTTCACTAAATCCGTTTGGCAAACACGACCGTGACAGATTTGAACTAGAACTTGGCGCAAAACAAACGGTGTATTTAGATACAGATTTTACAAAAACCGAATTTAGTTTTTCTACAAACTTTAAATTGTAAACTTGTTGTCTTAAGTTTTTATTTTGTTTATAATTTTTGTGTGAGGTTTTATGGCTGAAAATAAGGAAGAAATCAGTATAGCAAAATCAAAATCCAAAACAGGTTTTTACTATTCGTTTTTAACGATTGTTCTTTTGTTCTGCCTTATTCAAATTGGCTTCGGTGCAATACTGAATATATCAAAAACAATTTCGTATCGCGGTAAAATCTCCGTGTTAACAAAAATCAGAGATCACGCAGAAGCTCAAAATCAAGAATTAAAACAAGATATAAAACTGTTTTCATCTACACAAAGCCTTGAAGGAATTGCCAGAAATAACTTAAAAATGGCAGGTGAAGATGAAGTTTTGATTTTAATTAACAATAATCAGCCACAACCAACTCCAAAAAAGAAAACAAAAAAACGTAAAAAGTAATGGAAACACAAATGCAAGAAACGATTGAATACATAAAACAAGCTTTTGAATTAAAATCACAACAATGTTACAAGCAAGCTATTGAGATGCTTTACAAGGCATTAGAACTTGAAAGTGATAATATTGAAATTTTGTTTCAACTCGGTGAACTTTACTTTTTATTGAATAATTTTAGCCGTTCGCAACAATATCTTGAAAAAGTTCTTGCACAAAACGAAAACCACACAGAAGCACTTGAAATATTAGAAAAAATATATGTATATTCAAACGAATTATCAAAAGCTTTTTCAGTAGCTGAAAAAGTTTACAACATCAAACAAAATCAAGAAAGCATTCTTAAACTCATAGAAATCTCCTCCAAACGCGGAGATATGGACAAAGTGAAAGAATTTGAAAATTCTGATAATGATAAAATTCTCTGTGAAGTTGCAAAGGCTTATTACAACAACAAAAAATTTGATGAAGCAAAATCAAAACTTGAACAAGCTCATTCAATAAATCCCGATAACGATGATGTTCAAGTTTTGCTGGGAAAAATTTATTTTGACAGAAATGAATTTGACAAATCTCGAGAAATATTCAATAAATTTTCAAAAACGTCCGAAAACCACGAGGTTTTAAATTATCTGGGATTGTTTGCTCTTGAGGATTTGGATTTTTTGGAGGCAATAAAACTTTTTTCAAAAGCTTCTAATCTTGATAAACAAAATGCCAAATATTGCTACAACCTCGGCAACGCATATTTTTACAACGGCTGGATTGAAGAAGCCGTAAAATCATACCAAAAAGCAATATGTATGGAACCTGACAACCACGGTTACAGATATTCACTTGCATATCTTTATTTTGAACAAAAAGCATTTGACAAAGCTCAAAGAGAAATTGACTACATTTTGGAACAAAATGCCGAATACACGTCAGCACATGTGTTGAATGCTCTTTTAAAATTTGAAAACAAAAACTATTTGGGTGCCAAAACCGAACTTGAGCAAAACCTTAAAAACGGCAATGATGACAATTTTACACTTGTATCGCTTGCAAAAGTTTACACAGAGTTATCAATGTTTGAAAAAGCTGAAAATACTCTAAATTCGGTCATTGAAAGAAATCCACAAAGTTTGAACTACAGATGTCAACTCAGCAGTATTTATATTGCTCAAAAAAATTATGAAAAAGCACTCAACATAATTGACACTGTCATTTCAGAAAACGAAAATTACATATACGCTTATGCTCTCGGTGCAAAAGCTTCTCTGGAATTGAAAAATACAGACAAAGCGAAAGATTATGCGCAAAAATCAATTTCTTTGGATATGAATTTTGCTGACGGCTATTATTACCTTGCTAGAGTAAGATTTGAGGAAAAAGATTACGAAGAAGCTATAGAATGTATGAAACGCGCAATTATGTATGACATAAATAACGCATTATATTATGCCGAAATGAGCAAGATTTATAAAGCTCAAGAGGATTACAAAACGGCTCTTGAATACGTAAAAGAAGCTGAAAGTATTTCAAACAGTGAAGAATACAGAATTATGTATAAAGAACTCGCAATTTTGACAAGAAAAAATATATAATTATAATATTATTACGCTTGTAATAAGGAGATAAGATTAGTGGATATTAAGAAAATAACATGTTTAACCGCATTGATAATCGGGATTGCGTTACCCTCTTTTGCGGCAAAAAAAAATGAAGAACTCATTGAACTGCCAAAAACTTATCCTGCAAAATACACAACAGAATATATAAAACAAATAACACCGCTGTATAAAGTCACCGGCAAAGACGAGGTAATTTATGTTGCGCTTGATATGTTAAAAGGCACAAACGGTGAGTTTTCCAGAAATGCGATTTTGGGCAACAACCTCTCCGGTCGTCCTGTCAAAATAGAATTTAGAGATTTAAGTACAATCAATCCTGATTATGCACAGTTTGACGCGTTAGGCTGGAAAAAGAACAAACAGTTGTTCATTTTTATAAACCCTCGTCACAAAGATGCACCTCCCGGAGCACTTTCGGCACTTTTATCTCACGAAGCACTTCATCAAGACGAGTATAACTCAATCGCAGAAGAAACCTACGCTTGGACAATGGAAGCTTCTGTCTGGTACGAGATTTTGAAACTTTACCCCGAAAGTAATGACGAACTTCATCCGCTTGTTGTGAGAGAAAACATGCTTAAAAAACTCTTTGAACGCGGAAACTATTCAAGCAAATATATCAAAAAAACGGTAATCTCCAATGAAGGCTACAAAAATTTACCGTCAACCTCACCGGGGTTTGAAGATATTTGATACTAATCTTTTAAACTACTTACAAAGTATATTGATTATGAAAAATCCTTGATGTTAAATAATCGTATGAGGAGAAATCAGGTATTAATTTTCATATTTGCGCTTATTACACTTTTTACATTGAATAAAGTGTTTTTGAGTCCTGTTCCCGAAATTCAGGATGAACTCGAAATGATTGATCATGACCGAATATCTTCTCAAAGACTTTTTGATAACACTTGGAAAATTATCCGCGATAACTATTACGATGCAGAAATGAACAAACAAACATGGGGGCATTGGAAAGAACGTTACCACGGGAAAATAAAAAATGATGAGGATGCAAAAGTCGCAATTGATACAATGCTTGCAAGCCTTGATGACCCATACTCAAGGTTTATGAGCAGAACTGAATATCTTGAACAAAACAATTCTCTTAACTCTAAAATTACGGGTATTGGTGTAAATATTTCGTCTAATGCCGGTAAAATTCATATTGTAAACGTTATGGAAGGCACGCCGGCACAATTTGCCAACCTATTACCTGACGATATTATTCTCTCCATTGATGATAAAGAAGTTAACGGACTTACGCTGTCTGAAGTTGCCGACCTTGTGAGAGGACCCGAAAACACCTTTGTTAACATAACAATTTTGCGCAACAAAGACAAATTGACCAAACGCGTTATGCGCAAAGAAATTAAAATAAAAACCGTCAAAAGTTCCGTTCTGGACAAAGATATAGGCTATATTCAAATCACAAGCTTTGTCGGCTCAACAACACCCAATGAATTTTTAGAAGCATTAGAAAAAACTAAAGATACAAACGGACTAATCCTTGATTTGCGCGGAAATACCGGCGGCTTGCTTCCTAATGCGGTATTTATCGCAAACCTCTTTATACCGCATGGCAACATTGTAAGCATTGTGGGCAGAAATGGCTATAAATACGATATTAACGCACAAGATACGGAATTTAGCATAAACAAACCCACAATCGTACTTGTTGACGGCGGTTCGGCAAGCGCAAGTGAAATCCTGTCAGGTGCATTGAAAGATTACAATAAGGCTAAACTTTTAGGTACAAAAACCTATGGCAAAGGTATGGTTCAAAAAATAATCCCGATGCCAAACGAAACAGGTTTAAATTTAACAATCGCCAAATATTTAACTCCTAAAGGCACAGATATTAACAAAAAAGGTATAAATCCCGATATTAAAGTTGAATTCAGCATAAAAGACGTTAAAAACAACAACGACGCCCAACTTCAAACTGCCAAAAACATCCTGTCACAAATGCTATTGAGTAAAAATTAATATAACACAAGCAGTTGAAAAATTTAGAAATACATGTTATAATGATAAAGGATAGTAAAATATTGGAGGTATAAGCTATGCAAAAATCGAAAGCGGTTAAGTGCCCCGAAAGGCTGATGTAGCAAGGGTTTGCGGGGTATTAGGAGATTTAGAGTTAGGTGGAAATGAGTTAGTAAGTTTATATCGTCATTCCATGCTTGACACGGGATCGCAAGGTTTGTCCAAAGGTGACGATGTTGCGATTGCGGAACAAGTCCGCAATGACGGAAAACAGCAAACCAAAAAGACCTTATCACATAAGAGATCTTTCGCTTCGCTCAAGATGACGAGTACCGATCATTCTGAGCAACGCGAAGAATCTCATAAGCTGGATTGCTTCGCCCGCCCCGCTGATGGCGGGAACGAGGCTCGCAATGACGGGAAGGAAGTATTCCCTCGCCCCTTGCG
>CAYPDZ010000080.1:0-6834 GCA_964409575.1 uncultured Muribaculaceae bacterium
ACAAGATTAAGGTTTTGAAGCGCAATGCCTACGGGTATCGGAATTTTCGCCGTTTTAGAAACAGGATTTTACATATGTTTTCCCATCAAAAATCGAATAAGACGGGAGCGACTGCTTGACCGCAACCGCTCCCACATAAAAACTTCGTTTTAACTTTTACCCCAACTATTGACAAAGAGCCTTATAGTATTTAGCCGGCAGAGCGCATTGCTTGCCGGCCAAGTACCATGACTAATGAATATAGTTGTACATCATTGAGAGGGCGATTCAGTCATAATCCTCATATTTCTTTGCTCTTCAAAATACAACGCACTTACTGCTCATTATTCGCACTCATCAAGATCCTTTTTATAAATTTTTTCTAGTTCTGAATATAGACTTACATCAGGAAATTGACCCACAAGTTGTGATATGATTGAATATGCTTTTTGGAGATTGACCTTCCTATCCTCCACCCGTGCCAATTGGTAATATGCCGCAGCTAAGTCAGCATAGCATTGCCGGTAGGAAAATATTTGTGACAATTCAATGCACATCTGCACACATTTTTTGTAATGTTCTATTGCACTAAAAGTGTCTCCGCGCGATTCTTTGATTTCCCCTATCTTTATATTGTACATTGCAATATTCCGTCTATTATTATAGTTAGGGTTAGATTCGACCAACTTGAGATTCATTTCATGAGACATCTTATAATACTTTTCGGCATCATCAATATTTTTCTTTACCTTGTGGATAATACCAAGCCAATCGCAGCAAGCAGACAATAAACCTATCACTTTGTCTACCAGCTCATAGCCTTCAATTGAACGGCATATATTAACAGCAGCTTTATAGTATTCGACACTATTATCGTGGTCGAATTCCATATAATATGTCTCAGCAACTTTCATGTGCTCATATGCCAACTTGTATTGTTCTTCCATCCCACCTTTTTCTCTTTTTTTCGCACACATTATCGCATTTAGATATTTTAACCTGGCCTTAGTATACTCTCCCCTCAAATGATATATAGATCCCACACCTGAGAAATAATCTTCAATAGAAATCAGATCATCTGTGGCAAAGTTCTCAATACCAATGTTTTCAATTAGCGAAAATGCTTTTTCATAGTACTTCAATGCCAACACGGTTTTCGCTTTTTCTGAGTTAAACAAATGTCCTATTGCACAGCAAACTTTAATTAAACTCACCTTGTCTGCATAGCTATTGGTTTCAGAAACCAACTCCCAATATAAATCAAACGAACGAGCATATTCTTTATGTGCTTTGTCAAAGTCTCCTTTTACACATTGCGCTATGTTTTTATATAGCCTTGCTAAATTCCGCTTTACATCAGGACGTCCTGTTCTTGAGTAAACATCCTCGGACACATCTTTTAAACCTACAAGCGGAGCCATGGCCTTTTCGTACTGGTTGGCTCTACTGTAAATATTACTGAGATGCATAACAGCCGCAAAATAATACGGATACGAAAAAACATCCCCTAATATTTCGGACGCACACTTTGCTTCCGAAATTGCTTTACCCGTGAATTCTATTGCAGAGTCAATATCCAATTTATGCTCATAAACCAACGCCAGATTGTTGTATGCAATGGAGAGCATTAAATGCTTGTTAAAGTCAGTTGCCGCTTCAGACATTTTCTCACATAATTCTATTGCTAACAAAAAGTACTTTTCGGCATCGGCATAATCCGAATTTAAGGCAGAGATCTCCCCTATCCGACCAGCAACTAAATACATAATATTTGTAGACATATTCGCTTCTTCTTTATGTGTTTCATAAAGAGAAAAAGCTTCTTCGTAGTATTTCTTCGCCAATAGGATTTTCCCGTTACTCTTGTATATGTCACCAATAGAAATTAATATCACCGTTCTAAGTCTCACGAAGTGCTGTGAATTAAACCTCAAAAAATATTCATCACAGATTTCGAGCATATTAGTATATAATTTCAATGCTTCATCCAGTTTAATGCAACCCATTAATATATCGGCAAGTCCAAAAATCTCAGCAGAGTGCTCCTTTGCGCTATTACAATCGACAACTCGAACTCGAAAATTCTCGACAACCTTCTTTTGCCACATTATCGCTGTATCAAAATCACGAGGAACTCCAATTCCTTCAGAATACATCGAAACAAGTTTTTTCTGTGCTTCAACAAGACCTTTATCTGCCGCAGATTTGATTAGTGACAAAGCGCAATCATAATCAACTTCTACATCTATACCACTTAAATATGCCAGGCCAATGAAGTAATTATGCTCTGGAGAAGAGTCATTCTCTTTTACTGCCATTTTTGCAACTGCGTCTAGTAAAGCGTCCGTAAGCTCGATAGCATTGTGTGCATTCGCACACGTCGGAATCCCTTTATATGCTGCTCTGAGCTGTTCCTTATCGGTCGGTACAAGTTCAGCAGGTAAGATAAGTTTCCCATCTCGCTTTGCCATAGGATATTCCGTTGTCATTATATAATTTTCTTCATTGACGAGATTCGGTGTTACAGTAAGAACAAATAATCCACTTTTTTGGAGAGCTTCTTTTATTGAATCATTGAAATTTTCTCCAGGCGTTAAAAACTCATCATACCATATAGCAATATCCCGACAAAAATCATTTTGATGGATCAGTCGCATCAATTCTTGTGCGTGTTTTCTATCCTTTTTTCTATAACTCAAAAACACATACGCATCAAAGGCTGAACGAATCTTTTCTGCAAGTTCGTCACTAATAAGAACAGCTTCAAGATACTTCTGCAGTTTCTCATCATAGCCTATCGCTGTTGTATCAGTATTATATTTATCCAGAAACTGTAGATCGCCACACTTCTCGTTAAAGAGCTTCTCTAATCCGCTTTCCTGCATTAATGGGAGCACGGGAATGTGATTTTTAACAGCAAAACCAAATTCGTCCGTCAACGCTTCATTTTCAGTGCAAAGCAAATTAGTAGTTACCAGCATAACAAAGAGCTGCATTTGCTTTAAATCTTCATAGAACTCTTCATCCCGTTCAATATGTCCATCAACATACCAGATGACACAATCCTGTTTATCAAGAATTTCATTTGAAATATTTTGAAAGCAGTTTACAAAATCCTCCGGATGGCAGCAGAAATAGACCTTAGGTTTACCTTTCGGGTTTGTATTGCCTCTTGTTTTGTATCTTAAATTTGCCATGTACTAATCTTCTCCTTAACCTAAACCTCAACTATTAAATGTTCCCGGTAATAGTTTCTGTCCTACTATGGTTTTACTCTATTTCGATAATTGTTACTGAATTTGGAAGCGTTTTCTTAAACTCAATTAAATTTTCACTCATAATCGGATCTGACAGCAAAATAGTGTATGGCGGCTGATATGGGTTTATAGCATAGATTTTAATATGACTTAATCTGCTTGGTAAATACTCTCCGCGTTGAAGATGTCGAACGATATCGTTGAAGCAATACTCTCCATTTATCACAATCGTATTCTTGAAATCATCAAACCGCAAAGTAAGTGATACTGGATTGTCGATTTGGGGATGATTTCCAAGTGTCTTCATATGGTGGCCCCAGCCACCTTCTGCATAATAGAATACATTGGGCATATAATACGCGAAACACAGTTCTTGACAATTCTCAATTTCTTCCGCGCAACTGCGAGAAGTATCAGTTGTGAACCACCCTTCCGTACTTTGGGAATGATGAGCTTGGAACACTGTTACGATATCCATTCCTAGAGGTTCGTAATAATCAAAAACCTCAAAAGCATATTCTACAAGTTCCCTGACGCTTTTCGCATCATCAAATTCCAAATCCCCACCATCAAAAAAATGATATTTTGTTATCATTGTTATACTCCTCCGTTGCTACTTTTAACATTCAACATCTGTTGGTTAATCATATTGTTCGGTGCTTATTCGCTTGCAAATTGTCTCAGCAGTTTTTCGACAATCGTTTTTTCCTTTTGAAATTCAACGATCTCTGGACAACTGTCGCAAGCAACCTCCAATATATCTAGTGCTAGTTCTAACATAGACAGATCCTTGTTAAGGTCACCTGTTTTCCTATACAATATTGCCATAGGAACACACAAACGTAAATCAAACCGTTCATCAACAGTTTTCCAGCGAATTAAGTGCGCCCGATCATAATATTCCTTTGCACCTATAGCATCGTTTTCTTGTTTATACAAATCGCCATATGTTTCATAGATTTTTGCCAAACAATCGCTTGTCTCAATATCAGAATACTCCTTCTCGAATTCTGTCAAAATGTTTACGCCTTGATCAAGTAACACCTTTGCTCTGCTATCATCGTGCTTTCGCAAATACAGTTCTGCTAACTTGCACAAAACCGAGCAATAGAAAACTGCATAACCACGATCGTATTCATAACGTTCTTTAATTATTTCTATACTGCTCAAGTAGTTGCTTTCTGCAGCCAGTAGGTTTTGCAGGTTTTTATTTATGTCGCCCAACTCAATATACACTTCAATTAAGTAAGTTTTAGAAACTATATTTTTCATTTTTTCGTCTAAAGCTTCATAAAAAGATGGAATTTTCTCCAAAACGTCGTTCGCTTTTTCATATTCCCCCTTAAGATTCAACAAACGGCTTAACCTTAAACTCACGAATACCAACGCAAAAGAATACTTTGTGTTTTTGTGTTGACTTACGCATTGCTGATACAAAGAGAGGTTTAAGTTGGCATATTCTAAAGCATTATTAATTTCCCCAGCGCTTTCATACAACTGACTCAATCTTTCAAGACTAGCCATCCAAAGCATAACAGAACGAATTGTACAGTCAACATCACACAATTCCTGTGCTAATTTCTTACCCTCTAATAAAATGTCATGAATCTCACTAAGACAATAGTCATCTAGATCCCTCGGATTTACATCACTTAATGTCGCTTTATCTGTATTAACAACAATTGAGTTTCTATACGAGTATAGAATATCCACCGCCTCATTCAATTGCTCATAATACGCAAACCCGTTTTTGAAATTCTTTTCATTTAGATATGTCTGCTTATAATAGTGCAAAACCTTTTTCTGCCAAAAGATAGCGACAAACCAGTCTCTTTCAATGCCCACCCCTGTGCTATACATAGTAACTAGTTTTTTTATTGCCTCTATAGTACCATCTTCCGCAGCAGAAGTAATAAGCGACAGTGCACGTTTGTGGTCCACTTCGACATCAACGCCACTGAGGTAAGCAAGTCCTATCAAGAAGTTGTGTTCTGGTGAAGCATCATTCTCTTTTATTGCTATTTTTTTGATTGATTCCAGAAGAGCCTCCGAAAGTTCCACCTCATTATGAGCATCAGCAGGAACAGGTATGTCTTCATATTTTTCTGACAACTCCTTTCGATCCGTTGGCACAAGCTCAGCTGGCAAAATAAGTTTCCCTTCTTGCTTTGCCATAGGATATTCTGTTGTCATTATGTAGTTTTGTTCATTAACAAGATTAGGTGTCACAGCAAGCACAAAAAGCCCGCTTTTTTGGAGCGCATCCTTAATAGAATCATTAAAATTCTCACCCGGAGTCAAAAATTCATCGTACCAAATGGCAATATCTCTGCAAAACTCATTCTTATGAATTAGACGCATAAGTTCCTGTGCATGTTTTCTATCCTTTTTCCTGTAACTTAAGAACACATAAGCATCGAATGCCTCACGGATCTTTTCAGCCAGTTCATCGCCAGCTAGAACCGAATCAAGATATTTCTGTAGCTTATCATCAAAACTGATAGCAGTTAGATCTGTGCTGTTTTTGTCCAAAAACTGCAAATCTCCACATATCTTATTAAAGAGTTGCTCCAAACCACTTTCTTGCATCAAAGGTAGTACTGGAATATGATTTTCGACAGCAAATTTGAATTCCAAATCTAAGGCGACATTTTGACTACAAAGTAAATTTGTTGTTACCGGCATCACAAACAATTGCATCTGTTTAAGATCCTCAAAGAATTCATCGTCGCGAGGTGTATCTACATCAACATACCAGATGGTACAATCTTGCTTTGCAAGAATATCATTGGATAATGTTTCAAAATATTTGGCAAGATCCTCTGGATGGCAGCAGAAATAAACCCTGGGTTTCCCCTGAGGACTGGCGTTTCCTCTTGTTTTATACTTTAAGACTGCCATATCTGCGTACCTCCTACTAATTCTTGCTTTTATCCTTTTCTGCTATTTACCGTTCAGTTCAACATTTTAATTAATTCACTAATTACCGTATTGATTTCCTCGTCAAATTTAGGAATGATCTTCTTCCGTTTAGGCATCCCATCATTAATAACCTCAACATATTCACGTGCCTTTTGTGATAAATGTATCTTTCCGTTTTCTTCAAATATACGGGATATCATCCCATAGCATCTTGCTATATCGCCACATGTAGAATAAGTAATAGAATGACCTCTAAAGTACTCTGCCAGCTCAAGCATCTTTTTTATGCTCATCAGTTGTCGTTTTGGATCTTGCGGGCTAGTCTTCGCAATGTGTAGGTATCCGCAAAAACTCATTTCAAGCCAATATGTGTATGTTCTAATTTCTTCCGGCACCTCTAAATAAAACTTTGAAGAATAGTCCTCTTGTAATGGCACTTTAAACTTCACCGCTTCTTTAAGTGCCAGCTGTAATAACTTGTTTGCAATTGTCGATCCTGAAGAATACTGTTCGCCTTTTTCCAGAATTTCTACATAATTTAAATGGAATGTACCCAAAAACCAAGAAAAACCCTTGAAAATCAAGGGTTTTTCAGGTGGGTTCCATATCGTGGAACAATGATGGCAGGGGCAGGAGGAATCGAACCCACGACACGCGGTTTTGGAGACCGCTGCTC
>CAYPDZ010000081.1:0-2131 GCA_964409575.1 uncultured Muribaculaceae bacterium
AAAACAAAAAGACGGACAAGTTTTTAACCTATCCGTCTTTTTATGCGCTTGGCGCGATTCGAACGCGCGACCTATCCCTTAAAAGGGGAGTGCTCTACCTGCTGAGCTACAAGCGCAAATTATGCTATCCATTTCGCCAGTGATATTATCCTAGCAAGAACAAATTTTAATGTCAACTGTTTTGTAAAAATTTTCTAATTCTAGGCTGGACTTTTTCCGAAAAATATATCACATAATAAAAAACATGGTGGTATTAAAGATGTAAAGTTTCGTTTGCACAGCAAACCATAACGAACTTATCGCCTTAACGTCTTCAAATTTTATTTTTTAACTAATGTTGCATTTCAAATAAAAATGTAGTAACATTAATTCAGAAAGGAATTATTATGAAAAAGATTTTTGTTTTATTATGCCTAATGCTTATTGGTGCATGTTCGTTTGCAGAAGAAGTGATTGTTGTCCGCGGAGTTAACATGGAAAACTTCTGGCGCAAAAAAGGAATTACCGAAGAAAAAGTTATTAAAGTCGGACAAAAAATCATGCTTGATAATAAAATTGCTAAAAGAGCTCCGATTTTTGTAGACGCTAAAAAGACGATAAATGCATCTTCAAATCCTTATGACAAAATAATAACAATTCATGAAGGCATGTTTTTCTACATAGATAACGATGACGAATTGGCGTTTGTATTGTCGCATGAAATCGCACATTCTGTTGAGGCTTACGGCGGTATAATAAAATATATGGCAATGAATTCCAATTCCAAAAAATATGAGCAAAAAGCGGATTTGAACGGCATTGACTATATGGTAAGAGCAGGTTATGACCCAATTGCAGCTATTACAATGGGAAACAAAATCTTTGGAGAACCTGTTTGGGATTGGGGATTTACGTATCTTCATCCGAAAGGTTCAAAAAGATTAATCGAAATGTATAAATATATTTATGTTAAATACCCGCAATACTTAAATTCACCGCTTACAAAATCTCCGTCTTACAAAAATTTTGAGTATGCGATGGGTAAAGAAATAAATGCATTTCAACAAAAACAAAAAAGAAAACACATGAAAGATGAATTGTAATGATTAAAAGATTAATTCTTATTTGTATATTAATGATGGGGATTTCTTCAATAGCGGAGGAAATTCCCGTTACAATTACTCCTGTTCAAAAGATTTCGACCTCAAATAAATATCTTATGGAAGGTGATACTGTTGAATTTAAGGATGTTAATTCAGGTGAAATAATTACCGGAGTTATCAAAGAGCTTACTCCAAACGGTTTTGCAGGCGAGCAGGCTTCACTTTTGATTAATGATTTTAAATACAAAAATTCTAATAAAACTTTAAATGGAAATATTTACATCAAAGGTGGAGAACACAAGAAATACCAAGAGTTTGCGAATAATTCTTCTATCGGTGCAACTACGGCATTCATTAGAGGCGGTGAAGTTATACTTCAACCGGAGAAAACAAAGCTTGTCGTGTTTTTTGACGATAAAACAAAGCAGGAAGAAAATTTTGTAAAAATAAAACCTGCTCAACATATTTCTACATGTTTTGATGAGATTGAAGTTGGTGACAGAATAAAATTTACGACACTCAACGATGTTTACAAAAACGGCAAATTATACATTAAAAAGGATACTCCGATTTATGGAATTGTTGATTATGTAAGCGATAATGGTTGGAGCTTTGACAACGCGCAAATTGATTTCAGGTATTTCAAATTAAAAACAAATGCCGGCAACACCATCACAATAGAAAGTCCGCTGTCAATAAACGGTTTTGAAATATTGAAGTATAAAGGTAACCGTTTTGCACAATTTTTTAACTACTGCGGAGTCGCATTCAGAGGCAAGGAAGTTGAAATAATTCCTGAAAAAGACAATATAATTCTTAATATTTGGATAAAATAAAGACCTCGAATGAGGTCTTTATTTTTTAAATACAATTTCGTCATTTTCAACGTCAATTGTCACTTTATCTCCGCGAAGAAACTTTTGTGACAAAATTTGTTTTGACAATGGATTTTCAATTAATTGTCGAATTACGCGCTTCAAAGGTCTTGCACCATAAACGGGGTTAAATCCACGAGTTGCAAGGAATTCTTTCGCATCATTTGTAATTTC
>CAYPDZ010000081.1:2231-6754 GCA_964409575.1 uncultured Muribaculaceae bacterium
AAACGGGGTTAAATCCACGAGTTGCAAGGAATTCTTTCGCATCATTTGTAATTTCGAAATCAATTTCCTGATCTTTCAACAGTTTGCGCAAGTAATCCATTTGTATATCGACAATTTGTGTCAAATCTTGCATATTCAAAGCTTTAAAGAAAATTGTTTCGTCTATTCTGTTTAAAAATTCAGGTTTGAAACGGCTTCTCAAAACTTCAAGAACTTTTTCTTTTGTATCCTCAAAATTGGATTGTGAAACAAGAGAATTCAATGAGTTTTCTAAGATAATATCAGAACCTATATTCGATGTCATGATGATTAATGTATTTTTGAAATCTACAGTTCTACCCTTGCTGTCTGTTAATCTGCCGTCATCAAAGATTTGAAGCATAATATTAAATACATCCGGATGAGCCTTTTCTATTTCATCAAAAAGCACGACTGAATACGGTTTTCTGCGAACTGCCTCGGTTAATTGACCGCCTTCATCATATCCGACATATCCCGGAGGCGCTCCGACAAGTCTCGAAACATTATGTTTTTCCATATATTCAGACATATCAATTCTGATAAGTGCATCCTCATCATTAAACATAAATTCCGCAAGTGATTTTGCAAGTTCGGTTTTACCAACTCCCGTAGGTCCTAAAAATAAAAAAGTTCCAATCGGACGTTTCGGGTCTTTCAAACCTGAACGCGCACGACGAATTGCATCGGAAACAGTTTCCACAGCTTCGTCTTGACCGATAAGACGTTTGTGTAAAATATCCTCCATATTGATAAGTTTTTGTTTTTCGCTTTCAACAAGCTTGTTAACAGGAATTCCTGTCCATTTGCTGACTACGTTTGCAATATCCTCATCATTTATTTCTTCTTTAAGCAATTTATTTTCGGAATGTTCTTTATTTTGAACGGCTTTTAACTGTTTTTTAAGTTCAAGAAGTTTGCCGTATTTGAGTTCTGCCGCTGTCTGCAAATCAGTATTACGTTCAGCTTCTTCAATTTTTGCTTTTACTTTTTCAATTTCCTCTTTTATACCTGCTTCGCCTGTAATCGAAGCTTTTTCCTGCTCCCACTGAGCCTTTAATTTTGAAATTTTGCCTTCCAATTCATTAATTTGTTTAGTCAAATCTTCAACTTTTGCACGAGCATCATCATCAGATTCTTTTTTAAGAGCTTCTCTTTCAATTTCAAGTTGAATTTTTTGACGCATCATCTTGTCGATTTCTTCCGGCATGCTGTCGATTTCGATACGCAAAGATGAAGCAGCTTCGTCAATCAAGTCAATTGCTTTATCCGGCAAAAATCTGTCAGTAATGTATCTGTCAGAGAGCTTTGCGGCTTGAATTAAAGCGCTGTCCAAAATTCTTATGCCATGGTGAACTTCGTATTTTTCTTTAAGTCCCCTTAAAATAGAAATAGTGTCTTCCACAGACGGTTCGCCAACCAAGACGGGTTGAAAACGTCTTTCTAATGCGGGATCTTTTTCAATATATTTGCGATATTCGTTGATTGTTGTCGCACCGATTGTCCTCAAAACCCCACGAGCAAGCATGGGTTTTAAAAGGTTTCCCGCATCCATAGAGCCTTCAGTTGCACCTGCACCGACGACTGTATGAAGTTCATCAATAAACATTACAATTTCCCCGTTTGAAGTTTCAACTTCTTTTAATACTGCTTTCAAACGTTCCTCAAACTCACCTCTGAATTTTGCACCGGCAACAAGAGCACCCATATCAAGTGAAACAAGTTTAACATTTTTAAGGCTTTCCGGAACATCACCACGTACAATTCTTTGTGCCAAACCTTCAACAATTGCGGTTTTACCAACACCGGGTTCGCCGATAAGTACGGGATTGTTTTTTGTACGGCGGTTCAAAACCTGAATAATACGTCTAACTTCCTCATCACGACCGATTACAGGGTCTAATTTCCCTTTCCTTGCAAGCGCTGTTAAGTCTGTAGAATATTTTTCGAGCGCTTTCATATTTTCTTCTGCATTTTTATTGTCCACTTTTTTATTACCTCTTATTTTTTTCATAGCATTTAAAACTTTATTTGTATCAACACCTGCCGTGTGCAAGAGATTTTGAATATTGCTGTTATCCAATTTTGTCATGGCAAGGAGAATTGCTTCAATCCCAATAAATTCATCTTTCAATTCCTCCGCTTGTGCTTGCGCTAAATCAAGCAGTTTGTAAGTTTGTGTTGACAAAAACACCTGTCCCGACGGCGGAGTTGAAATTGTCGGAAAACTTTTAACAGCTTGAACAATTTTAGATACAAAGCTTTGGTTTAAAAGTTTTAATTCTGTTAAATAATCTCTGATAATTCCGTCATCTTTAATCATGGCGAGCATAATATGCTCAGGCTGCAATTCAGAATTTTTGTATTCGTTCATGACTGCACCTGCGGAATTTAAAATTTCTTGTGAATAATTTGTAAACTTGTTAAAATCTGCCATATACATCAACTCCTTGTACGTCACACGTCTATGGTATAAGCGACGTGGCATTTCATAATCTACACTTATATTTTAACGTTATTTTTTCAAAAGTCATTAAAATTAATTTTTAATTAATTATTTCAAAGTGTTGACAATAATTTTTTTTTTGCATACAATAGAAATTGTCGATTGAGCCCCCATCGTCTAGAGGCCTAGGACAACACCCTTTCACGGTGTAGACAGCGATTCGAATTCGCTTGGGGGTACCATTTAAAAAGAATAAGCGCCCCTGAGGCGTTTTTTATATCAAGGATTATGAACAGACTATTACGACGAAATGTAAGATATTTTATGAAAGGCTTGTTATAAAAATAAGATGCTTACGTTTTGTCGTAGAAAAGATTTTAATTATTACTTGACCTTTCCCCCCGAAAGGTCATTTTTTTATGTTAAAAATCGTTAATAAAATCGCCGTTTGTGGCAATAAAAAATATTCAGTGTATTTATAAGAAAAAGTGAAAGGTAGAAATATGAGAAATAATATCCGACGAAACTCAATAATCAAGGCGAATGCCCCAATCGTCAAATTAATGAACTTAATTTGGGGTCTGTAGTACTTAATTATTGAACGGCATATATTTTGCCGTCGAAAGGACCGAAAATGATACCCGCATTAAATGCAAGTAAAATATATTCAGTATTAGGAAATAATAACTCACTAGTCCCCATGGCAATCAAAGATGTTGCCAACAGTATGGGATTAACGGCAGGCTCGTATATTACGGGCGATGCTCTTGAAGGTAAAGATAGATTTTTAGATGAATTTGGAACGCAAGCCATTTGGCTTTTTGGTATTCCGACTTACAAAAAATTACTCGATTTAACTTTGTACAAAGCTTTAAAAATTGATCCGAAATTTGATGTGAGAAACCTTTCACAAAAGAGAAGCAAACTTCTGGAAAAATCAATCCAATATGCAGACACATCTATAAAAGACAGTATTCAACAAGCTGCAAAAAATCAAAAATTCAGTAAAAACCTCGCAATGGGTAAATTTATTGTATCAACTGCCTTGACAATTCTTTCTTACGGTGCTCTTACAAAATATAGACATCATTTGACGAAAAAAGCTGCCGAAAAAGAAATTATGGCAGAAATGCAAAAAGATAAAGTTGAATTTACGAATAAACCAAATAACCAGTTTGCAAATGTTTTTACCGGTACAAAACCTGAAAAGAATTTTTTAAATGATAACAGTCAACCGACTTTTACCGGCGGAATACAAGATTTTATGTACAATCCGGTCAAAAATCTTATGATTTTGGATGGTTCGATTACAACAGAAAGACTGGCAAATTCAAGAAATAAACAAGAATTTATCGGTTATACAATCAAAGAAGGTACTGTTTGGGCGTTTATGTATTTTGCAAGCAAACCAATCCAAAAGTTCTTTGAAAAATCAGCCGAAAACAACAAGAAAAAACCGGCATCAATTGACTTGGATGCTAGAGTTATCGAAAGCAAAGAGCTTGAAAAAGCGTTTAAAAATGGTGAATTAAAATCAAGTGTTCAAAAAGTTCTTAAATTAAATTCTCATGAAGAATTGCTTGACTTTATCCATAATAATCCTGAAGATTTCACTGTAAAAATGGCAAAGATGTCTGATGTTATTCCTACGTTAAAGAATGCTTCGCAGGCTGATAATGTCGATTACAGACAATTTATTGACCTCGATGAGTTTAAAGGTGTTGCTGAAAAATTAAACAAATTACATGGTAAATTTGATGCGTTCAAGGCAACAGACGTAAAGGATAAAACACTTGAAGCATTTTTGAAAAACGTTAAAAAACTCAAAAGAGCATCAATATTGAAAAACATGGGAATATGCATTGGAGCATTAGGCGTATTTGCACCTGCTGTTATGATTGCTGTTAGAAAATTCGGCAAAGATAATGATGCATTTCAGGTTAAAGAGGATTTGAGAAAGCAAATGACATCTGCTCAATAATCCCCTGTGCAGCCAAATAACCGGTTGACCAGCAGTTTTGGAGGTTAAACCCTCCGCAAAATCCGTCAATATCCATGA
>CAYPDZ010000082.1:0-6563 GCA_964409575.1 uncultured Muribaculaceae bacterium
CCACCCTAACCCTCCCCCATAGGGGAGGAAATTTATTTCAGTTTGCGCAAGCAAACTGTAACGAACTTAACGACTTTTTTACAACTTTATGCTATTATTTTAAATAAAAAGGGGAGAATAACATGAAAAAATACGAACATGCTTTTGGAAAGAACGATATAAGAGGAATTTACGGCGAAGATATTACTGAGGAACTTTACTATAATACCGGCAGAGGCTTTGTGGAATGGTTAAAAAAGCAATCAGGTAAAAATGAAAAAGATATGTGGATTACAATTACTCGTGATGCCCGTTTACATTCTCCCGCTTTAGAAAAAGCTTTGACTGACGGAATAATTTCTACAGGTGCAAACGTTATACATTTGGGCTTAGCACCAACGCCTATCGGTTATTATTCGGAAGTTGTCGGTATCCCCGGATACGATATTATCGCAGCCGCAATTATTACAGCAAGTCACAATCCGTCTGAATATAACGGATTGAAAATGACTTATAACAAACGCACTTTGACAGAAAAACAGATTGCAGAAGTTAAGGAAATAACTTTGAATAATTGGCAATGTCATCCTGAGGCTTTAGCCGAAGGATCTCAGAAGGTAGATTCTTCGCTAACGCTCAGAATGACTGGTAGTGTTCATAAATACAATATCATTCCGTCTTACATCAAAGAAATGAAAGAAAAATTCGGACGCGTCGGGGAAGGTGTAAAAGTTGTTGTGGACAGTGCAAACGCAACGGGAGGAGTTGTAGGACCTCAATTATATAGAGAATTAGGTTGCGAAGTTATCGAGCTTTTCTCAGAACCCGACGGAAATTTTCCAAATCACCATCCAAATCCGAGTGTTGAAAAAACTCTTGACACATTAAAAGAAGTTGTTGTCGAAAATAAAGCAGACATTGGTATTGCTTATGATGGCGACA
The DNA here is from genome assembly GCA_964409575.1 of uncultured Muribaculaceae bacterium. Classification (GTDB taxonomy): domain Bacteria; phylum Cyanobacteriota; class Vampirovibrionia; order Gastranaerophilales; family Gastranaerophilaceae; genus Stercorousia. Next base: position 922 of record CAYPDZ010000082.1, read on the forward strand.
GCGATAGAATTGGAATTATTGATGAACAAGGTAAATTCTTAACCGGCGACAAATTGTTGCTTATTTATGCAATGGATTTAATTAATAATGGCAAAAAACCGACTGTTGTGAGCGAAGTTAAATGTTCTCAAGTTCTTTTTGACCAAATCAATATCAACGGCGGGCATGCTGTTATGTGCAAAACAGGTCACGGATACATAAAAGACAAGATGAAAGAAACAAATGCCGAATTAGCGGGCGAAATGAGCGGTCACACTTTCTTTAAGGACAGATATTACGGCTTTGACGACGCAATTTATGCAGGTTGCAGAATTATTGAAATCATTGCGAAACATAAAAAAACAAATCCTAATTTTACAATTTCTGATATGCTAAAACCGTTTGATGAAGTTTGTTCATCTGCAGAGGTTCGCTTCCCTTGCCCGAATGAACTTAAAAAAGAGACTTTGGAAAAAGTTAAAAAATGTGTTGAAAACGACAAAAATCTATTCGGCTCAGAAATCAAAGAAATCATAACTCTTGACGGTATGAGAATAGTTTTTGATGGTGGTTTCGCATTGATAAGACAAAGTAATACCGAACCTGTATTTACATTAAGATTTGAGGCAAAAAACGAAGATGAATGTGAACGTTTTAAATCTTGTATGATAAATACTTTGGAAAATATTTTAAAATAATAGTACCCTCCCCTTGAGGGAGGGTCGAAATCTTTGATTTCGGGGAGGGGGATGAGATAAGTTCAAAACTTCAACAGTTCATAAGGCTCAACCCCGAGAGCCCTTGCAATAAGTCGAATGCGCGAGAGTGGAATATCCCTATGCGCATTTTCTATATTTGCAATGTATGAATTATCAGCTTCTACTTCAAAACTCAGTTGTTCTTGAGTCATTCCTCTTTCTTTGCGAAGAAAACGCACCCTTTGACCGAACTTTTTATGAAAAACCTTATCCATCTTTTTTGTCATATGTAAAGATATATCAAATAATCCTGATAAAAATATTGCTATTTTGGAGATTTTATGTAATAATGGTTGATATATAAGGAGTTTAAGACATGAAAAATTTTGGATTTACTTTGGCAGAAGTTTTGATAACTTTGGGGATTATTGGGGTCATTGCTGCTTTGACTTTGCCGAATTTGATTGCGAATTATCAAAAAAAAGTTTGGGCAACTCAATTGAAAAAATAAGTTAGTGTTGTAGAAAACGGTATAAGACAATTACTTGTCGAAGAAGGTGTTCAAAATTTTTCTCAATCATCATTATGTAAACCATCGGGTGAAAGTCCAAATAGATGTTTGATAGATAAAAATGGATTTTATGATTATTTTAAAATGGAAAAAGTATATTCAACAAAACCTTCATCGAAATGGTTTGTATTGGATTGGTATGCATTTAAAGATGGTTCTTGTATTAGTTTTGGTTATCTTGGAAAGTCTTATGAGACATATATTTTTTTTGATGTAAATTGTGGAAAGAAACCGAACACTGTTGGAAAAGATATATTTATTACACAAATATGCGATGGTGATTATAGATATAATGGTTGCAAAGGTGACTCGTTTCTCTATTATGACCTATTAAGAAGTGACAATGAAAGAGCTGAAGATTCACGAAATATGATTAAAGATTTTTTTAAAGATAAAAAGGAGTTTGGTGAAAGTTTATCGCAGTTTGATCTTGGAATGAGAGCATTTGCATTAGTTGTTTGGGATGGTTGGAAAATTAAATATTAAAAGGCATAATTTGAACTAGGACAACCACTTGATTTTTATTATCTTTGTTGTTAGAATGAATCTTGTCAGAAAAGTTACCGCGAATATTTTACCATAGGCTTTGAGTAGCATTTTTGGTGTATTCGTTTTTATAATAAAATAAGAGATTCTTCGGCATCGTCATTCTGAGCCTGTAAGGCGAAGAATCTCAAAAAAGCCTCAGAATGACACTTACTTATAATGAAAGGTAAAAATTAATGGATTTAGAAAACAAAGAAGAAATCGTTGTAGAAGAAACTACAGTTGAAACAGCAGAAGTTGTTGCAACAGAAGAAGTTTCAGATGAAAAACCTCGCAAAAGAGGTCGTAGCAGAAAACAAAAAATTGAAACAACAGAAGAAAAACCTCAATCAGAATGGATTGAACGTGTTGTTCAAATCAGCCGTGTAACTAAAGTTGTTAAAGGTGGTAAAAAATTAAGCTTCCGTGCTATCGTTATTGTCGGTAACAAAAAAGGTCAAGTTGGCGTAGGATGTGCTAAAGCTGCTGAAGTTATTATCGCTATCCAAAAAGCTATTGCTGACGGAAGAAAAAATCTTGTTACAGTACCTATTTTCAAAACAACTATTCCGCACCCAATCACAGGTCGTTCAGGCGCAGGTTCTGTAATGCTCAGACCGGCTTCTCAAGGTACAGGTATTATCGCTGGTGGTGCAGTAAGATTAGTTCTTGAACTTGCAGGTATCGAAAACATTCTTGCAAAATCATTGGGTTCAAAAGCTCCTCTTAACGCTGCTAATGCAACTTTGGAAGCTTTGAAAGCTTTGACTCCGTTCAAAGAAGTTGCTGACAAACGCGGTTTAACTATGGCTGAGTTGTTGAATTAGTCAAAAGAGTAATTGACTGTAATTTATTAAGTATGAGATCCTGAAACAAGTTCAGGATGACATTTAAGTTAAAAAAGGAAAATAAAATGGCAAAAACAGAATTAAAACAAATAAAAATCAAACTTGTGAAGAGCCTTATCGGTGCTTCTGAAAAACAACGCAAAGTTGTTGCAGGTTTAGGTTTATCAAAACAAGACCAAGTTGTAGAACACTACAACAGTGCTACTATTTTAGGTATGGTTAACAAAGTACCTCATTTAGTACAAATCGTTGAATAATTTAATAAACTGATTGATTGCGTACAGCCTTGTGGCGATAGTGAAAGCGAGCAATCATACAAGAAAAAAGGGAAAATAAAAATGACAATTACATTAGAAGATTTAAGACCTGCAGAAGGTTCAACACATAAAACAAAAAGAGTAGGCAGAGGACGTTCATCAGGACGCGGTAAAACATCTTGTCGCGGTCATAACGGTGAAGGACAACGTTCCGGCAATTCTTCAAAAAGAGGGTTTGAAGGCGGACAAATGCCAGATTACAGACAAATGCCAAAATTGAAAGGCTTCAAAATCATTAACCAATTGAACTATGCAGAAATCAATGTTGGCAGAATTGCTCAATATGGTTTGAAAGAAGTTTCTTTTGAAGCTTTGAAAGAAGCCGGCAGAATTCACCCGACTTGCGTTGGTTTAAGAGTTTTAGGTAATGGCGAAATCAAAGAAGCTGTTACTGTAAAAGCTTCTTACGTTACACCATCAGCAAAAGAAAAAATCGAAAAAGCAGGCGGAAAGGTTGAGTTAGTATAATGGCAAAAGGAATGAGAATGCCTACAACTGATGATTTGATGTCAATGTGGCAAGCCTCCGGACTCAAAGAGAAAATTATTTTTACTTTCTTGATGATTGCAGCATTCAGATTTGGCGTACAAATGCCGTTATTCGGTATTAATAACCAAATTTTTGCAAATATCGCTCAGGGAAATAATATAATTGGATTTTTGGACTTGTTCTCAGGCGGTGCGTTAGGTAAAGTATCTATCTTTGCTTTAGGTATCGGACCTTACATTACGTCATCAATCATAATCCAGCTTGTTTCTGTAGTAATTCCGTCACTGGAAAAACTTCAGAAAGAAGAAGGTGAAGCAGGCAGAAGAAAACTGTCACAGTATACACGTATTTTTACGGTTGTATTAGCTGCGTTTCAGTCATTAATCTTTATGTTATATTTGCACCACTTACCGGGAGCTGTATTGCCGAACGTTAATCCGATAATGTTCTTTATAAGTTCTATCGTTGTATTAACGGCAGGTTCAGTTCTTGTTATGTGGATTTCAGAGCTTATAACCGAAAAAGGTATCGGTAACGGCGGTTCATTAATCATCTTTATCGGTATTTTATCCGGAATTCCGATTTATGCATCAAGAACAGCTCAAATCGTAGCTAACAATTCTATGATGCAATTAGGTTTGGTAGCGTTACTTTTAATATTCTTTGCTGCAATGGTATTCATTGTAATTATGCAAGAAGCAGTAAGAAAAGTAATTATTGTTAATCCTAAAAGACAAGTCGGAAACAAAGTTTACGGCGGTATGAATTCATTTATTCCGTTCAAACTTAATCCCGGTGGCGTAATGCCGATTATCTTTGCAATTGCAATTCTTTTGTTCCCGTCAACTATTCTTAGTTTGGTAGGACAAGCAAATTTCAAAAGCGAAGCGGTTAAAGCTATGGTTGTACATATGACCCAAGTATTAAGCCCTGACGGTATACCATATTACGTGTTGTATTTCTCATTAATTGTTGCATTAACATTTTTCTATGCATCAATCATGCCGAATATGCAACCGAAAGATATTGCCGACAACTTAAAGAAATACGGTTCATCAATCCCCGGTATTAAACCCGGCAAACCGACAGCAGAAGCACTCGATAAAATCTTGACAAAAACAACATTTATCGGAGCTATGGGACTTGGTATTATTGCATTGGTTCCGTCACTTGCAAGTTATGTTACTAATATCAAAACTATGCAGGGTATCGGAGCAACTTCATTAATAATCATGGTCGGTGTTGCACTTGATTTGATTAATCAAGTCAGAACACACCTGTTGGCTAGAAATTACGAATCGTTCTTAAAAGAATAGATGCATATAGCTACATATTTAAAAATAACCTCTAATATACTTAGGGGTTATTTTTTTATGCAAATTTTAGGTATTTAGTTGAATGATTAAGTTTGATAAAACTCGTATTATATAAATGTAAATCCTCAACTCTTCTGATTGCTCAATTTTTGCTCCTCTAAATTTATGAGGAGCTTTTTTTATATTAAGTTCTGGACATAATTAAAATAATATTGTACAATAAGTACAAAGTGAGGGAAATTATGAGAGAACTTATTGAAAAAGATAAACAAATTATTATCGTTCCGTCAGATTTTAAATGCGCAAATAAAGGTCGCGTAGTTGACGTCGAACCCAGATTTTTTACCATTGAACTTGAACATAATCCTGACGGTATTATGCGTCATAATTATTGCGAATTCTATACGCAAACAAGTCATGGTACTTTGTATTTTGATTCTTATGCAGAATCTATTGATGGCAAAATCATAAAAATTGCCAACCCTGCAAAACACAGGTTTTTACAAAGACGTCAATATACGCGTATCAAATTTGTTCATGAGCTTGATTTACATTTTGACGGTGGCAGTCATAAAATCACAACTCTTGACATCTCTGCCGGTGGTATGAAGTTCAAAACAAATGAAAACGTAAATATTGAAAGCAAATATACAATTACGTTGCCACTGTCTGAAAAACAATCAGTAGAATGCCATTTTTCTCCGATAAGAATTGAAAAAGCAGAACAAGGCGGATATGTTTTGTCAGGCAGATTTGAGTACAATAACAGTACAGACAAAATGGTTTTGACTCAATATTGTGCAAAAAGAAGTATAGAAATCCGAAACAAGTAGTTGAAATGGTGTCCTCCCCTTGAGGGAGGACCGAAATCTGCAAGTTCGCAGAGGGTAAAAGCAAAG
>CAYPDZ010000083.1:0-6441 GCA_964409575.1 uncultured Muribaculaceae bacterium
GTCGGTCTCCAAAACCGGATGTCGAGGGTTCGAGTCCTTCAGGGCGCGATTTTAAACAATGTAAAGGAAACAAAAATGATAGGTGCAGAAAACAACACACCGGCATGGTTAGAAAAATCAACAAATTCAGTAAGAACATACTTCAGAGGTGTAAGAACCGAATGGGGTAAAATTAGCTGGCCTGAAAGACGTCAGGTTATTGCAGAAACTGTGTTTGTAATCGCTATTGTTTTTGTGTTTACGGTTGCAGTTTATTTAATGGACATAATTTTTAAAGGTTTACTGGGACTTATAAAATAGTTCAAGGAAAAGGTGGCTTATGACTAAAAAAGAAAAATCAATGAAAGAACAGTTGAATGAAGATAAGGCTTTAGAAATTGCTGAAGCTGAATCTCAAGCTCAAGCAGATGCTGAAAAAGAAAAAGCAAAGAAAAGCCAGAAACGCTGGTACATCGTTCATACCTACTCAGGTTACGAAAACAAAGTAAAAGTAAATCTTGAAAAACGTATTGAATATATGAATATGGCGGATAAGATTTTCAGAATTGAAGTTCCGCAAAAAACCGTAACTCAGCTAAAAGGCGGTAAAAAACAAGAACGTGAAGAAAAAATCTTCCCCGGATATGTTCTTGTTGAAATGATTATGGACGAAGATAGTTGGTACGTTGTAAGACACACATCAGGTGTTACAAAATTTGTAGGCTCTGCAAAACGTCCAATTCCGGCTCGTGACAGCGAAATTAAAAAGATTATTAACCGTTCAACTTCAACTTCTCAAAAAATTGAACTTGACGTTAAAGCAGGCGACAAAGTCAGAATTACATCAGGTCCGTTCGCAGACTTTATCGCGGATATTATCGAAGTTTATCCTGATAAATCTAAACTTCGTGCAAATGTTTCAATCTTTGGACGTGAAACTCCGGTTGAATTGGAATATAAACAAATCAATAAGTTATAAGCGGCTAAGCAGCCAGGCAGCTAAGCAGCTAAGTAAACATTGCCTGAAAATGTACAAAATATGTGGAAGGATTTTTTAACTTTAGTCGGTTAAAAACCGTTAGTACCACAAAAGGAGAAAAAAATGGCTAAAAAAGTAGTAGGAAAAATCAAGCTTCAAATTGAAGCAGGTAAAGCAAATCCGTCACCACCGGTTGGTCCTGCGTTAGGTCAGCATGGTGTTAACATTATGGATTTTTGTAAGCAGTTCAATGCGAAAACAGAATCTCAAGCAGGATATATTATTCCGGTTGTTATTGATGTTTACGAAGACAGAAGTTTTTCATTCATCGTAAAATCTCCTCCGGCACCTGTTTTGATTAAAAAAGCTTTAAACTTGCCTAAGGGTTCAGCAACACCTAACAAGGATAAAGTAGGCGAAATTACTCAAGCTCAACTTGAAGAAATTGCAAAAATCAAGATGAACGACTTGAACGCAACAACTATGGAAGCTGCTGTAGAAATGATTAAAGGTTCTTGCAGAGCTATGGGTGTTACAGTAAAAGCAGAATAATTGATGGAAGGAAATTATCTTCCCTCGCCCCTTGCGGGAGAGGGTTAGGGTGAGGGGTTCTTCATCTTAATGATAAAATCCGCTATTACCACGAAAGGAACATTTAAAACAATGAGTAAATTAACTAAAAAACAAAAGAAAATGCAAGAAATGTTGGCTGAATTCGTTCAACCGGCAACTGCAGTTGATTCTATTAAAAAATTGAAAGAAATCTCTAAAGAGCTTTCTAAATTTAACGAAACAGTTGAATGCCACATGAGATTAGGTATCGACGTTCGTCAAGCTGACCAACAAATCAGATCTACAGTTGTATTGCCTGCAGGTTTGGGTAAAACTGTTAGAGTTTGTGTTATCGCTAAAGGTGCTAAAGCTACTGAAGCAAAAGAAGCAGGTGCTGATTTTGCAGGTGCTGAAGAAATTATTGATAAAATTTCAGGCGGTTGGTTTGAATTTGATACATTAATCGCTACCCCTGACTGTATGGGTATGTTGGGTAAATTAGGTCGTGTATTAGGACCTAAAGGCTTGATGCCGAACCCGAAAACCGGTACGGTAACAATGGATGTTGCAAAAGCTGTAGCTGATGCTAAAGCTGGTAAAGTTGAATACAGAGCCGATAAACAGGGAATGATTCACTGTCCTGTTGGTAAAGTTGAGTTTACTGAAGAAGATTTGTTGAAAAACTATGCAACTCTTGCAGATGCAGTTTTGAGATCAAAACCGTCTTCAGCAAAAGGTACATTTGTTAAATCAATTTACCTTTCAACTACAATGGGGCCCGGTATCAAACTTGATCCTAAAAACTTTGCTGCAGAAGTAAAAGAATTGCTTGCTTAAGCATTATAAAAATAATATAAAAAGCACCTCCAAAAGAGGTGCTTTTTAGTTTGTAAAATCTTTAAAAAATTCGTTCATATCAATATTTAAAACATTTGCTATTTTTAAAAACTGATAAATTGTCGGGCATTGCAAACCGCGTTCAATGTATCCTATGTAAACTGATGAGCAGTCTATTTTTTCTGCGAGTTGTTCTTGAGTTAGTTTATGTCTAACTCTAGCCACTTTCAACTCCATGCCATATTTATCTTGAAATTCTTGCTTGTTCATTTATCTATTATATTTACTTGACAAACAACCCTCAAATAATTATAATTATATTAAATAATAATAGTTATGATTTTGTAAATTTGGAGGGTGAAATGATATTAAAGTTAGAAAGGTTTATTTTAGGAGAGAGAAAGTTTGCCAATCCACTTTCTTGGGGTAGGGGAGAGGGTAACGACTCTGCGATTGCGGATCGCGCTTCGCTTATCCGCAATGACGGGAAACAACAAACCGAAAAGAACTTATTCACTTATTTACCTATTCACTTATTCACTTCTAAAAAAGTAGCGTTTACTTTAGCCGAAGTCTTAATAACTTTGGGTATTATCGGTGTCGTTGCAGCGATGACCATGCCGACATTGATTTCAAACCACAAAAAACAAGTCTGGGTAAACCAGTTGAAAAAATCTGTATCTACTTTGGAACAAGGTTTTCAAAAGATGCTCGCCGATGATGAAGTTTCAAGCTTGGAAGATACTGAGGTATTCAAATCAATAAACTCATCACTTTGTAGTGTGTATGAGGACATGAATTCTCCCTCGTGTGGTAATTTCTTTAAAAAACTAAAAACATATTTTAATATTATAGATATTACCTCAATTGATGATTATAAAACTGGCTACTTGAATAGTAAAAATGAAAAATCTTATTATGATAAAATGGTTATGACATTTGCTGATAGTTCTATGTTACTTGAGTACGACTTTTTTAAAACTGAAGATACTTATATGTCTTGTGATGTTATAAAAGCTAACGGTGGTAATATGTGTGCTGAAATGGGTTATGTTATGATAGATGTTAATGGGAAAAAGGGTCCTAATATTTATGGGCGTGATATATTTGGTTTCTGGATTTCTGCTGATGGACATCTTATACCCGTAGCTTCTAAAAGTCTTAGTGTATTTGATAATTCGCCTAGTGATTACTGGCGAAATGATATATCTAAGTGTGGAACTCCTGGAGTTGCCGATGCAGAAGAAAAATCGGAAGGTTTCGGTTGTGCGGCACGCATAATCGAAAATGGTTGGGTAATGGATTATTAAAACTTGTATTTCAGCTTTATTTTGCATATAATTGTTGTATGAAAAGAATTAAATTAAGAGATTTTGAAATAGGCGGGGACAAGCTTACGATTTTAGCGGGTCCTTGTGCTATTGAAAGTATGGATATCCTTGATGAAACGGCTCAAGGACTAAAAGAAATTACTGGGCGACTTGGGATAAACTTTGTGTTTAAGTCGTCTTTTGACAAGGCTAACCGTTCGTCTATAAATTCATTCAGAGGTCCCGGGATGGAAAAAGGGCTTGAGATGTTACAGACGATTAAAAATAAATACGATTTACCGATTGTAACTGATATTCATACACCCGATCAGGCTGAACCGGTTAGTAAAGTCGCTGATATTTTGCAAATTCCGGCGTTTTTGTGCAGACAGACGGATTTGCTCGTTGCTGCTGCAAAAACAGGCAAAATCGTAAATATCAAGAAAGGTCAATTTCTTGCACCTGAACAGATGCAACCGCTTGTAAAAAAAGTTGAGGACAGCGGAAACGATAGGATTTTGTTGACAGACAGAGGTACAAGTTTTGGGTACAATAATTTAGTTGTAGATTTTCGAGGTATTCCGATTATGCAACAATTTGGCTATCCTATTGTTTTTGATGCTACACACAGTGTTCAACTCCCCGGAGCCCAAGGAACTTGTTCGGGTGGTGACAGAAAATTTGTTCCGATTTTGGCAAAAGCTGCAATGGCAGTCGGGGCGAATGTTTTGTTCTTTGAGGTTCATCCTGATCCTGACAAGGCGAAATGCGATGGACCTAATATGGTTGCACTCAAAGATGCCGAAAAGTTGTTCAAAACTTGCAAAGATATTTTTGAATTGGCGAAGTAGCTTCAAAGATGAATGAGGAAATTTCAAATTGGTAGTTTTACAGGGCGAAAAGATGATTATAAAACAGTTTATTGCAGGACAATTAGAAAATAATATGTACTTGGTTGCCGATGAGGCATCAAAGAAAGCTGTTTTGATTGACGCATCATCAAATATTCCCGAACTAATTGAGTTTGCAAAAGATTATGATGTTGAATATATTCTCTTAACTCACGGGCATTTTGACCACATTATGGGGCTGACTTCATTGAAGCAGACTTTAAATGCAGAGGCTTTGATTTCTAAAGACGATTTGGTTATTTCTGATAATATCAACGAATTTACTCGACTTTTTGGGCTTCCTGATACAGTTCCTCCGACTTATGAAAAGTTTGTAGAAGACGGTGATATTATAAATGTCGGTGGGCTGAAAATCAAAGTAATTGCGACTCCGGGGCATACAGAAGGTGGGGTTTGTTACTTGATTGAGGATAATTTATTTTCGGGTGATACTTTGTTTAAACAAAGTGTTGGCAGAACGGATTTGTTTGGCGGTGATTTTAAAAAACTGACAAACAGTATCAAAAACAAGTTATTCAAACTGGATGATAATATCAAAGTTTTCCCTGGACACGGCGATATGACAACAATCGGGTTTGAGAAAAAGTATAATGAGATAATTTAAAATAGAAGTCATTCTGAGGCGGTATGCTTTGAGATTCTTCGCTAAAGCTCAGAATGACACAAAGCCGAAGAATCTCACAAACTAAGGTGTAAATATGAAAGAACAACTTGAAAAAATATACGAAAACGCATCACAAGATTTGGAAAAAGTTTCTACAATAGCTGAATTGGAGGAAATCAGAGGTAAATATTTAAGCCGCAAAGGTGAATTTAACGAGATTAAGAAAAACCTAAAAAATTTGTCAGATGAGGACAAAAGAGTAGTCGGTGCTCTTGCAAACGAAATTACTCAAAAGCTCGAAACTGCATTGAAAACAAAGCATAGCGAGTTTTATAAAAAAGAATTGGACGAAAAGTTGAAAGAAGAAAGAATTGATATTACTCTCCCAGGGAAATACACTCCGCAAGGCAGAGAGCACCTTTTGACTTCTACTACAAATGAGATTGTATCAATTTTTCAAAGTTTGGGATTTTCTGTTGTGCCAAAAGAGCATTCGCCGGAAGTTGAAACGGAATACTATAACTTTGATGCACTAAATGTTCCAAAAGATCACCCGGCACGTGATGTTCAGGATACTTTCTATACTGAACTTGCATCAAACGTTGTGTTGAGAAGTCAGACATCAGGTGCTCAAATTCATGCAATGGAAGGTAAAAACCCGCCTATCAGAGTAATCGCTCCGGGGAGAGTTTACAGAAACGAAAATATAAATGCACGCAAAAACAACTTTTTCCATCAGATTGAAGGGCTTTATGTTGATAAAGGTGTAACTTTTGGTGATTTGAAAGGTGTTTTAAACGAATTTATCAGAATTTATTTTGGCGCAAGCAGACCGACAAGATTTAGAAACAGCTTTTTTCCGTTTACAGAGCCGTCTGCAGAGGTTGATGTTCAGTGTATTATGTGTGAAGGCAAAGGTTGTAGAACATGTTCCGGTACAGGCTGGTTGGAAGTCTTAGGCTGTGGCATGGTTGACCCGAATGTCTTGAAAGGTGTTGGAATTGACCCTGATGTATATTCAGGATTTGCTTTCGGAATGGGTGTTGAGCGTCTTGCCATGCTCAAATATGCAGTTGATGACATTCGATTATTCTTTAATAACGACGAAAGATTTTTGAAGCAGTTTTAAAAATATTAAAACTGCTTCAAAAAAATGTTAAATTCTAACGGGGTAATCGTCCTTGATTTCCCAACCATCGTATTGTATAAGTTTGGTACAAAATGCTTTGCTAATACTACCGCTTTTACAACCAAACTTGCTATCGTTTA
>CAYPDZ010000084.1:0-1117 GCA_964409575.1 uncultured Muribaculaceae bacterium
GAACGTGCGACCCCCTCGTCCCAAGCGAGGTGCGCTACCAAGCTGCGCCACATCCCGATGTTATTAAATTTTTAAAGTTCCAGTGGCTTGCTTGGTAGCGTCGCTACCAGTTCCCTCCACTTCGCACAATACTCAATTGTGCTCGCGGAGTCCTTGCCACATCCCGATGTTGTTAAATTATATCGCAAAACTCATGTTTTGCTCAGGTGCGCTACCCCTCTCGAAAAACAATACTCAATTGTTTTTCTCGGCAGAGTGCCACATCCCGACATTTCTAATTATATTTCAAAATTTTTAATAGTCAAGTTTTATTTTTGCAAGTAAATACATTACCCCATGTAACAAAATCTTAATAAAATTTTACAATCGCCGAAACCCTGTTATAATGCCTCATAGCATAGCATAGCATAGCATAGCATAGCATAGCCCTAACTATGACAATTTTTATTCCGCAATTTTCTTTATAAATATACAGGGAAAATTTGGTTTTAAAGGGAAAATTTTATGGTTAGTTTTGGACGCATTATTTTTAAGGCTACAGGTGTTATGTCAAATCGCGGTTTGCTTAAAAACAGCCGCCAAATTGGTCAAAGAATTGCTGAAACAATGAAGCATTCTGGTGGCGAGATAAAAACTGCTGAAGTGCAAAGAATTGTTCAAGATACAGTCGGCAAAAAGGCTGCAAGGAAAATACAATTTGTCGATAGAGATACTTTTGTGAGTCGTGCGTTGGATTTGGGCGGAGCATCAAAAAGTGAACTGGAGCGGACGGTAAGTTTTGCTGATGGGATTGCGATGCCTGATAAATATTGCAGAGGAGCAAATGTATTCTTAAAAGGAGGTACAGCTAACGATGAAACTGCGGGGCTCATAGCGCATGAATTGGAACATGCATTAAATAATTCGGTTGGAAAAGTGTCGGTACCAAGAGGTTTTCTGGGAAAATTTTCTTGGGGTCGAAAGTATATTGATAAAATGGTTGCACGACAAGAAAGACTCGGGTTTCAAGGTAAGTATCAAGATATATACGAAGAACTTGTAAATAATTTAAGAACAGGTACAAGATTAGATGTTGATACGGTCAGAAATTTGTTGTATTCAAAAGGTATTCTACAAG